>JAYSDS010000151.1:0-13750 GCA_041914265.1 Roseomonas sp. | reverse complement strand
TTCCAAATGATACAATCATTTGGCGGGGTGGTTTGGAGGGGCGGCGCCCCTCCAATTTCCGCCCGCACCGGTCATGTCTCAGCGCCGTTGGCATGAGGACGCGCTGCGCCGGCGCCCGCGCCAGCCTATCGCGGCATGTGCGGATCCAGCAGCGCGTCGGCGAGGGGCATCACCCGCGCGCCATAGGTCCAGACCAGCGCGCATTCGACACGCCGGCCCGGAAACGCGGCGCGCAGCAACGTCCGGTATGCCGCCATCTGGCGTAGATAGAGCGGCGCCACTGCCTCCGCCGCCGCCGGCGGCGGGCGGTTCGTCTTGTAGTCCAGCACCAGCACGCGATCCGGCGTGACCAGCAGCCGGTCCACCTGGCCGGCGATCAACGTCTCTCCGACGCGCCCCGCCAGCGGTGCCTCGGCCAGGCTGTCCGGGCCGAGCGCCGCCGCGAGCATCGGGTCGGCGAGCAATGTCAGCACCTCGGCGAGCACCGTGTCGCGCTCGGCCTCCTCCAGCCCATGGCCCGGACGCGCGAGGAAGCGGCGGGCCATCTCGGCGCGCTGCGCGGGCGGCTGGTCGGGCAGGTGCTGCAACAGGGCGTGGACGAGCCGCCCGCGGCGGAAGCGCAACCCGCGCGGATCGTCCGAGGGGCGCGGCGGGGCGGCGGGGGTCTCCTCCTCGCCAGGCAGCGAGGAGGGGGCGACGGCGCCTTCGGGCGCCTCGAGAGGGGCGGGACGGTGGGCCCAGTCCGGCAGCGCCGCGGCGGCGACGCGGGCGCGGGGCGGCTCATCCTCGCGCGGTGCGATGGCCTGGGGGCAGCCGAAGCGGCGCAGCACGGCGTCGGGTGGAAAGAGGCCGGCGGGCGCACCGAACCGCGTGGGATCGAAGGGTTCGGTCACGGCGGCGAGGCGCTCGACGCCACGTTCCACCAGCCGGTACCACGATCCGTCCGGCACGGCCTTCGCCGTCTGCCAGCCGCAGACCAGGATGCGGTCCTCCGCGCGGGTCAGGGCGACATAGAGCAGGCGGTGGCGTTCGCGCGCATCGGCATCCTGGTCGGTGCGGCGGCGTTCGGCCAGGGCATCGGCGTCGAAGCCGTCCTGGCGCGGGGCCCAGGCGGGCAGATCGTCCTCGAGCCAGCGCAGCGTCGTGCGGTCCCGCGGTTCGGCGGTGGTGTCGGGCAGGATGACGATGGGCGCCTGGAGACCCTTCGCGCCATGCACGGTCATGATGCGCACGGCATCGCCCGCGCCTTCCGCCTCGCGCTTCACCTCCGCGCCGCCCTGGCGGAGCTGCTGCACGAAACCCTGGAGCGAGGGCGGATGGGCGCGTTCGTGCTGGAGCGCCGCGTTGAGGAACTCATCGAGCGGATCCGCCGCATCCGGTCCCAGCCGCGCCAGCATCCGCGCCCGGCCCCCGCGCGGGTCCAGCGGACCGGGCGCCCCCAGCACCCCCGCGAACAGCGCATGCGGCGTCGCGAAATCCGCGCGCTTCATCAGGGCATCGAGCCAATCCGCGATGCGGCCGATCCGTGAGTCGCCGCCCCGATGCGCGGCGAGCGCCGACCACAGCGCCCCGGCGCGCGGCTGGGCGAGGTGGAAAAGCTCGTCCTCCTCCAGCCCCACCAGCGGCGATTTCAACAGGGCGGCCAGCGCCAGGTCGTCCTCCGGCAGCAACAGCACATCCGCGAGGGCGAGCATGTCCTGCACGGCGATCTGCTCGGCGAGTACCATCCGGTCCACGCCGCCGACCGGGATGCGGAGATCCTTCAGCGCGCGCACCAGGGCCGGCACGAATCCCCCGCGCGCGCGGGCGCGCACCAGGACCAGGATGTCGCCGGGCCGGATGCGCCGGCCTTCAGGCTGTTCCGCACCGCGGCCCTTATCCACGCGAGCAGGCAGGGTCCCGGTCGCGATCATGGCGTGGATGCGGCTCGCGAGCAGCGCGGCCAGGCGCTGCGGCGCGCCTTCCGCGTCCACGGGGCTGTCGGGCGGTGCCCAGGCTGGCGGTTCGGCCGCCGCATCGGCCGCGAGGAGCGGCCAGAGCTCGACCTCGCCAGCATGGCCCGCGCGATCGGCGAAATGCTGCAGTGTCTCGCCTTCCGCGACCACGCCCTGGCGCGCCTCGCCTTCCGCGAACACCGCATCGACCAGCGCCAGCACCGGCGCCGTGGAACGGAAGGACACGTCGAGCGTGACGGGGCGGAAGTCGCTCTGCGCGTCGGGCACGACCTGCGCATAGTGGCCGCGTTCGCGCGCGAAGCCTTCGGCGTCCGCGCCCTGGAAGCGGTAGATGGACTGCTTCTCGTCGCCCACGGCGAAGATGCTGCGGCCGTCTTCCCGTGCGCCTTCGCCGGCGAAGAACTCCGAGGTCAGGGCGCGCACGATGCCCCATTGGTCGGGGTTGGAATCCTGTGCCTCGTCCAGCAGGACATGGTCGAGCCCGCCATCGAGCTTGAACAGCACCCAGGCGCTGCCGGGGTCTTCGAGTAGGCGTTCGGCGCCGCGGATCAGGTCGTCGTAGTCGAGCATGCCGGCGCGGCGCTTCGCCGCGTCGTAGCGCTGCAGCACCGGCGTGCCGATGGCCCGCAGCGCGACGGGGGGGGGGAGCAGCCGCGCCGCGGCGCGCCCCTGCTGCACGGCGGCGACGCGCTCGGCCTCGGTGGTCAGCACCTGCTGGATCCAGCCGGCATCGGCGCCGGCCTGCTTCGTCGCGAAGCGCTTGCGTGGCGCGTCGTCATTGGTGAGCAGGATGCCGCGCCAGTCATCCCACTGCGCCGCGCGGCCCTCGAGGTCGCGCGCCAGCCAGGCGGCGATGGACGCACCGCGTTCCTGGTCATTGGCATTGCCGCTCGCGCGCAGCAGCGCCCCGGCACGCGACAATGGCGTCGCATCGGGATCGCAGGCGGCGGCGATCAGCGCATCCTCGCGCGTTTCGCCGGGTGCGAGGCCCAGGCGCCGCGCCAGCACGGCTTCCAGTCCGCGCAGGCCGTGGCGCACCTCGACCGCGCGCAGCAGCTTGCCACGATCCTGCGCCAGCGTGCCGACCACCTCGGCGAAGCGCGCAGGCGGCACGAGCCGCGCGAGGTTCGCGAGCGCGTCGCGATCCGGCGCCACGGCCAGCACCGCCTCGCGTTCCCGCGCCAACCTGCTGCGCGCTTCCTGTGCCTCCACCACTGCGAATGGCGGGGCGAGGCCCGCTTCCAGCGGAAAGGCGCGCAGCAGCGACTGCGCGAAGGCATGGATGGTCGAAATCCGCATCCCGCCCGGCTGCTCCAGCACCCGCACGAAAAGCGCACGCGCATCGCGCAGGTCGTCCGGCCCCGGATGGCGCCCCGTCAGCCTGCCGATCAGCGGAGCCAGCGTCGCATCATCCGCCGTCGCCCAGCCGCCCAGCGCGCGCGCCAGGCGCGTGGCCATCTCCGCCGCCGCCGCCTTGGTGAAGGTCAGGCACAGGATGCGGCCCGGCTCCACCCCCGCGAGCAACAGGCGCAGTACGCGGTCCGTCAGCAGCTTGGTCTTGCCGGAGCCCGCCGAGGCCTCCACCCACGCCGAGGCCGCGGGGTCCGAGGCGCGCGACTGGGCGGCCTCGGCACGCTCGCGCGGGGTGGTGGGCGCGTTCAGAAAGGCAGCCCCGCCGCCGGCTGGCCGATATGCGGCGCCACCGCATTGGCCAGGAAGGCGAAGAACGCCGCATCGTCACGGCCCTGTCGGTTGCAAGACACGAAGGCCGTCCAGACGATGCGCTGCGTCGCACGTTCCCGCAGGTCCACCGTGCCGGTCACGCGCAGCGTCGGCACGGTGCGCCCGCCCATGCGCGGCACGTCATGCGTCCAGGAGAAGTCGTCGCTCTCGCGGAAGGTGCGGCCGCTCGTGCGATCGTTGAAGCCGCCGAAATTGTCGCCTTCCACCGAGACGCCACCGCGCCAGGACAGGATGTAGGGCGCATTCGCATCCACCTGCCGCCCGGCATTGGCCAGGGCGGCGAGCACCGCCTCGCGCAGGGCCCGCTCACCGGGGCTGCCGCCGGGGCGATCCGGCACCGCGACGGCGGCATTGCGCGGCACGGGCGCGAAGACATTGGCCGAGATCTGGCCCGGGCAGGGCGATTGCGCGAAGGCCGGCGCCGCGCCGGACAGCATGGCGGCCAGCAGGAGGGGACGAAGGGCGGTGCCGCGCATGATGCTTCCTCGGGCAGAATCGACGCTTGGAGAGTAGGGCAGCGGGGCCGGCGCTGGAAACCATCGGCGGTGGCTCCGGCTTGTACGGCATTGGAAGGGGCGCTGTTCCTCCCAGCCACTCAAGGAACGGCCGAAGGGCCTTTCTGATGGCCCGGCGACTTCCACTGTGGATGTCAGAGGGGCTTTGCCCCTCCGACACCTCCCGAGCAAAGGCCGAAAGGCCTTTGCAAACCTCGACTTGGCGCTGAGCACCGCTGCCAGAATGGCGCCGAAAGACGCCCTTGCGCGCGAAGTGCGTTTGGAGGGCGCGGCAAAGGCGTCGCGCCCGCCGCCAAAAGATTGCGGTCCAGGATGCCCAGCATGCTGGCGGGTGGAGGCTCGGAGGAGGGCAGAGCCCTCCTTCGATCTTCGTCAGCGGGAACCAGGCCAGCCATCGGGAATGCCCTTGGAAACCTCAACCTGACGCCGTGCGCCGTTGCGACAATCATCGCCGCGACCCACTCCTCCGCACGAAAAGTACAGGAAGGGGACAATCCTGAAACGGCACCCCGCACCAGGCACCTGGCGTATGTGGGGCGGCGCCCCTTCGGCCCCCAACCGGAAAAGCCTTCGGCAATCCTCGCACGCCAAGATGGCGGCCGACCGCAGGCGCGCTTGACGCCTTCCCCGCCGCGGATCATCCCCGCGTCCGTTTCAGGAGGAATGACCATGTATCGCCGTCATCTGCTCGCCCTCGGGGCGGCTGCTGTTGCGTCACCGCGCCTGGCCTTCGCCCAGTCGCGCGCCCTGCGCGTCGTGGTGCCCTTCGCGCCCGGCGGCCAGTCCGACACCGTGATGCGCCTGCTGCAGCCGAAGATGGGCGAATTCCTCGGCCAGTCCATCATCATCGAGAACCGCCCGGGCGGCGGTGGCGCGGTGGGCGCGGGTGTCGTCGCTTCCTCCCCCGCCGATGGATCGACGCTGTACTTCGACAGCTTCGGCTTCGTGGTGCAGCCGCTGATCCAGCGCGGCCTGCCCTTCGACTACGCCACCGCCTTCGCGCCCGTCGCCCAGGTAGTGGCCGCGCCCTATGTGCTGGTGGTGAAGAAGGACTTCGCCGCGACCGACGTCGCAAGCTTCGTCGCCGAGGTGAAGCGCCAGGGCGGCATTCCCTATGGCTCGCCGGGGGTCGGCACGGTGGGGCATCTCGCCGGTGCGCTGCTCGCCAACCGTGCGGGGATCACGCTCGAGCACCTGCCCTATCGCGGCGGGTCGGAAGCCGCGCGCGACGTGGCGGCGGGGAACCTCGATGCGGCCATCGGCTCGGTCAGCTCGCTGAAGCCGGTGATGGAATCCGGGCGCGGGCGCGGCATCGCGTTGACCAGCGGGGAGCGCCGCGGGCCGCTTGGCGCGACGCTGCCGACGATTGCCGAAAGCGGCTTCCCTGGCTTCGACCTCACCTCCTGGAACGGCATCTTCGCCCCTGCCGCGACGCCGCGCGACCTGATCGCGCGCTTCGAGGCGGCGGCGGCGCACGCGACCAACGACCCGGGCACGCGGGAGAAGCTGGAAGCGAGCGGGAACGATCCCGTCACCGGTGGCGCGGCGGAATTCGCGGCCGTGCTGCGGCGCGACGGGGAGATGGTGCGGAAGCTGATCGCCGAAACGGGGATGCGGCTGGACGGGTGACGGCGCGGGCAGGTCTACCGCCCGCGATGTTGTTCGCGGCGCGGCTCCTGCCCTATAGACGGAAGCGAAACGTCCCCAGGTGACGAGCATGGCCCTGCTGGATCATCGGCAGTCCGCGGCGCGGAGCGTCGCATGAACGGCCTGATCGACCTGTCGCACGCCATCCCGCCGCTGGGGCGCTTCGCCGTCATCCTGCTGCTGATCGCCTTGGTGCCCTTCGTGGCGCGGCGGCTCCGGCTGCCCGATTGCGTGGGCTACATCCTGGTCGGCGTGATCGTCGGGCCGCATCTCCTCGGCGTCGTGCAGCGCGACAACGACGTCGCGGATTTCCTCGCCGACCTCGGCAAGCTGCTGCTGATGTTCTGCGTTGGGCTCGAGATCGACCTGCGTGAATTCGCCCTGCAGCGCAGGCGCGCCATCGCCTTCGGGCTGCTGACCTTCGCCCTGCCCATGGCGGCCGGCACCGCGGCGGGCATGACCTTCGGGTATTCGACCGTCTCCGCGGTGCTGATCGGCTCGCTGCTCGCCTCCCATACGCTGATCGCCTTTCCCATCGTCACCGCGGCGAAGATCGGCAACCGGCCTTCCGTCGCCATCACCGTGGGCGCGACGGTGCTCACCGACATGCTCTCGCTGCTGGTGCTCGCCGCCTGCCTCGGTGCCCACCACAACGGGTTCAGCATCGCGGCGTTGTTCCTGCAGCTCGGCGAGCTCATCGCCTTCGCCACCATCGTCGTCTTCGGCCTCTCGGTCCCGGCGCGGGCCATCGCACGCTGGCTGGGGGACAATGAGGAAGCGCGCTTCGTCGTGCTGCTGCTCGTGGTCTGCATCGCCGCGACGCTGGCCGAGGCGATCGACCTCGAAGGCATCATCGGCGCCTTCCTCGCCGGGCTCGCGGTGAATCGCGCCGTGGTGGGCACCGCGGCGCGGCACCGGCTGGAATTCGTCGGCCGCGCCTTCTTCATACCGGCCTTCTTCGTCGTCACCGGCTTCCTGGTGGACCTGGTGGTGCTGGGCCGCACGCTGGTCACCGGCCTGCCGATGGTGGCCGCCATCGTCGGCGGGCTGGTCGCCGCGAAATGGATCGCGGCCGAGATCGCGGGCCGCGCCTGGCGCTTCGGCCCCGCGGACCGGCTGCTGATGGCCTCGCTCACCATGCCGCAGGTCGCCGCGACGCTCGCCGCCGCGCTGGTCGGCTATCAGGCGGTGAATGCGGCCGGCGAGCGCCTGCTGGACGAAGCGATGCTGAACACGACGCTGGTGCTCGTGGTCGTCACCTCCATCCTGGGTCCGATCCTGACAGAACGGGCGACGCAGCGCCTCGCGGGCAGGAAGCCGGCCTACCCCGCCACCGCCGAACCGGATCCGGCGCAGCCATGATGCGGCGCGGCGCGGGGTGGGCGCTCGCCTGCCTGGTCATCGGTCTCCTGGCGGCCTGTTCCGAGACGCTCGTCACCATGAACCAGCCGCTCGGCGTGAATGCGCAGGGGCAGCCGAATTTCGAGGCGAATTACGGCCTCGGCCCCTATGTCACGCGCATCGCCGAGGGGCAGGCGACCTCGCTCGATGCCGCCGGCAGCGACATCCTGCTCTTCGTCACCATCTCGGGTGGCGGCAAGCGGGCGGCCGCCTTCGGTCACGGTGCGCTGCGCGGCCTGCGTGGCGTGCCGTTGAACGCGCCGGAGGGGCGCCGGCTGACCATGCTGAACGCGCTCGACTACGTCTCGGGCGTATCCGGCGGCAGCTTCCCCGCGGCCCATTACGGGCTCTATCGCGAAGCCAGCTTCGATACCTTCCCCACCGAATTCCTGAATGTCGACGTCAATGCGTTCATCTGGGGCATCTACCTGTTCCCCTGGCATTGGGGCTGGCTCGTCGACCCCTGGACCGGCACCAACGACTACATGGCGCGCGTCTATGACCGCCTGATGTTCCGCGGCGCGACCTTCGCGGACTTCGTCCGACGCGGCCGGCCGATCATTTCCATCAACGCCACCGACATCGCGAACGGGGCAACCTTCGCCGTGCTCGGCACCAATTTCGGGCTGATCTGTTCCGACCTGAACAGCTTCCCCATCGCCCGCGCCGTCGCCGCCAGCAATGGCTTCCCCGGCCTGTTCAGCCCGGTCACGTTGCGCAGCTATGCCGAACGCTGTAACGGCCAGCGCCCGCCACTCGCCGCCGCGGCCGAGATCTCGCCCCCCGAACCAGACGGCGCGGCCGCGCGCCGGCGCCAGCTCGCCCGGCTGCACGACATCTACGCCGACCCCGAGCGCACGCGCTGGGTCCACCTGATGGATGGCGGCATCGCCGACAACCTGGCGCTGCGCGGGCTGCTCAACTTCTTCATCGTGTTCCAGACCGACGCCGCCTATTTCCGCCCCGCCGCGCTGTCGACCCGGCGCATCCTGGTGCTGAGCATCGACGGGGAGGCCGCGCCCCCCAGCCAACTTGGCCGCGACAGGTCGGTCGGCGGGCTGCTCGAGGTGATCTCCGCGGCCTCCGGCACGCAGATCGACGCCTATAATTTCGAGACGCTGGCCCTCGCCCGCGACCAGGTGCGGCACCTGACCGAACATGTCCGCGCCACGCGTTGCGGCGCCGGGCCGGTTATCAACGGCCACCCCTGCGACGATGTCCGCGGGGAGTTCATCCATATCGCGCTGAAGGATGTCGCCGACCCGGCCTGGCGGGAAAGGCTCGGGGCGATCCCGACCGGGCTCACCATCCCCGAGGAGGATTCGGCGGCGCTGGTGCGGTTCGGGGAAAGCCTGGTGCGCGACCACCCGGCGATCCGCACCATCGCGGGGGAGGCGGATTTTCCGCCGCGCGGGCCGGCCGTGGTCAGCGGTCGGAGGCGATGAAGGGCGGGGGAGCGAACTCCCCCGCGCCCCCTGCTTACAGCGCGCCGCCCTTGCGGCCGGCCATCGCACCCAGGCGCAGCCGCAGCGCGTTCAGCTTGATGAAGCCCTGCGCGTCGAACTGGTCGTAGGCGCCCTGGTCGTCCTCGAAGGTCACGTGCTTCATCGAATACAGGCTGTTCGGCGACTGGCGGCCGGTCACGATGGTGTTGCCCTTGTAGAGCTTCAGCCGGACCGTGCCCGTCACGCTGTGCTGGCTCTCATCGATCAGGGCCTGCAGCATGCGGCGTTCGGGGGAGAACCAGAAGCCGTTGTAGATGACCTCCGCATAGCGGGGCATCAGGCTGTCCTTGAGATGCGCTGCCTCGCGGTCGAGCGTGATGGATTCCATCGCGCGGTGGGCGACGTACAGGATCGTGCCGCCCGGCGTCTCGTAGCAGCCGCGGGACTTCATGCCGACGAAGCGGTTCTCGACCAGGTCGAGCCGGCCGATGCCGTTCTCCTTGCCGAGCGCGTTCAGCTTCGTCAGCAGCGTCGCCGGGGACAGGCGCTCACCATTGATGCCGACCGCGTCGCCGCGCTCGAACTCGATGGTGATCTCGGTGACCTCGTCCTTCGCATCCATCGGGCTGACGGTGCGCTGCCAGACCATCTCATCTGGCGCATCCCACGGCTCCTCGAGGATCTTGCCCTCGGAGCTGCTGTGCAGGAGGTTCGCGTCGACCGAGAAGGGCGCTTCGCCGCGCTTGTCCTTCGCGATCGGGATCTGGTGCTCCTCGGCGAACTGGATCAGCTTCGTCCGGCTGCTCAGCTCCCATTCGCGCCAGGGGGCGATGATCTTGATGTCCGGCTTCAGCGCGTAATAGGACAGCTCGAACCGCACCTGGTCGTTGCCCTTGCCGGTCGCGCCGTGGGACACGGCATCGGCGCCGACCGCTTCGGCGATCTCGATCTGGCGCTGGGCGATCAGCGGCCGCGCGATCGAGGTGCCGAGCAGGTACATGCCCTCATACAGCGCGTTGGCGCGGAACATCGGGAAGACGAAGTCCTTCACGAAGGTCTCGCGCAGGTCGTCCATGTAGATGTTCTCGGGCTTGATGCCGAGCAGCAGGGCCTTGTCGCGCGCCGGGCCGAGTTCCTCACCCTGGCCGAGATCGGCGGTGAAGGTCACCACCTCGCATCGGTAGGTGGTCTGCAGCCACTTCAGGATCACGCTGGTGTCGAGCCCGCCGGAATAGGCAAGCACGACCTTCTTCACGTCCTTCACGCGCATCGGGCGCTCCCAGTCTTCACGAAACCGGGGCGGTATGGCGCCGGGCCAAGCGGGAGTAAAGGTCGGGGGAGGACACCTCCCCCGAATCCCCCACCGTTTTTTGGCTATTGGCGCCGCGGTGGGTGGGATTACACAAAAAACACAGAAAAAGGAGGGGGATCGGGGGAGTTCATCTCCCCCGACCTTTCTTTCCGTCAGATCCCCAACGTCCCGGCCTTTGCCGCGGCGTACCGTTCCCCGATCTTCCCCCAATCCAGCACGTTCCACCACGCCGCCAGGTAATCCGCCCGGCGGTTCTGGTAGCGCAGGTAATAGGCGTGCTCCCACACGTCGTTGCCCATCAACACCCGCCCGCCATCCATCAGCGGCGTGTCCTGGTTCGGCCGCGACGCCAGGGCCAGCCCGCCAGCGGGTGTGACCGTCACGAACACCCAGCCCGAGCCGAACACCCGCGTCCCGGCCCCGTTGAAATCCGCCTTGAACTTGTCGAAGCCGCCGAGATCCCGGTCGATCGCGGCCTTCAGTTCCCCGGACGGCTCGCCGCCCTGGCCACCCATCAGCGGCCAGAACATCGAGTGGTTGGCGTGCCCGCCGCCATTGTTGCGGATGGCGGTGCGCACGGTGTCCGGCACTTCCGGCAGCCGCTTCAGCAATTCCTCCAGCGGCATCTGCGCCAGCGCGGCATGGTCCTTCACCGCCGCATTCAGGTTCGCGACATAGGCCGCGTGGTGCCGCCCGTGGTGGATTTCCATCGTCATCGCATCGATGGCGCGCTCATTCGCACCTGGCGCATAGGGCAGTGGCGGCAGAGTGAAGGGCCCCGCCGGCGCCTGGGCATAGGCCGGGCGGCGGGCCAGGGTCGCGCTGGCCAGCGCGATGCCCCCCCAAAGCAGGCTGCGGCGATGGGTCATGGCGCGGCGTCTCCTCGTCCCGGTTCGGGTGCGCGAGGAGAGTGCGTTCCCTCACGCGTCGTCAACCGCGGATACGCGCCTCGCCCGTTTGTAATGATTGCGGAACCGTTATCGGTGCTACCTGGGCGTGCGTCCTCGGGCGTGCTGCCTGCCGGGCGCACCAAGCAGAACGAGGAGGAAACCCATGTCAGGAACCCGCGGCAAGGCGCGGCGCTTCGTGGTGGACCTCGGCGATGTCGCCGTTAGTGAGGAAACCGCGCGCGCAATCGGCGACGGCATCCAGCGCGTCGTGCTCGATGCCCTGTCCAACCACCGGCGAGATGGCGGCCGAACCTATGGCATTCGCTTTCCCAAGGAGTGGATCGGCCTGATCATCCGTGAGCGCCTGGAAGCCCTGAAGCAACTCGAGGAGGTCGAGAAGCAGATCGGGGAATTCGCGGGGCACGGATGACGCGGCTCTGCCCCAGCGCGCCGGCAGAACCCGGCGCGCTGGTCATCGGCGTGGTGCAGGATGATGGGCGCGTCGCCCACCTGGCCACGCCGCTGCGCGCCGATGAAAGCTTCCTGGCGCGCGAGACAGCACCCGAGACCCGGTTCCGCTTCTCGGGTGGCTGCGTCGAAGGGCACTGCACGCAATGGACCGGCAGCGCCTGCGGCATCATCGAACGGGTGCTCGCGCGCCTGGATGACGCGATGGAAGCAGCGCCACTGCCGCGCTGCGGCATCCGGCGCGACTGTCGTTGGCATGCCCAACGCGGGGCGGCGGCGTGCCGGGCCTGCCCGTTGGTGGTCACGGACCAGCGGGAGTGAAAGGCGCGCCGCTGCTGGCGGTGACCGGAGGCCGGGGAGGGGCTTTGCCCCTCCCCAGACCCCACCCCAGCAAAGGCCGAAAGGCCTTTGCAAACCTCAACCTGGCACCGTGCACCACGGGCGGAATGGCGCCGAGACCCGTTCTTGTGCACGAAGCGCGCTGCGTGGGGTCAGCATCGGCGATGTGCCCAGCACCACGTGCCGGCGGTCCAGGCCACACTGTGGCCTGGCGGGGTGGTCCGGAGGGGCAGCGCCCCCTCCGGTTCCCCACGGTCAAGATGAAGCGTCACGGATCCTGCCGCACCACGCTCCCCGTCTCATCATCCCAACGCCAGCAGGGCAGCGTCTCCATGATCGCCACGCCGCCCACCCACCTTGGGGGTGGTCGCAGCGACAACCAGTCGGCATCCCCTGCCAGTACAGCCCGCCCAAGGGGCGTGATCGTCAGGATTTCATGGGACCACCGACGGTCCTCTCTCTCGTGGCGACCTGCGAAGACCGGCCGATCCACACCGCGCATGCCCTCCACGATGTCGTGGAAGATGAGGTCGGTCATCCAGGGCAGAGGCTCGCGCTGCATCATCAGGTCATGGAAGACCTGATTTGCCGGGCGTGGTCCCTCGGCGATCAACTGGAGGATCAGGCGCTGGCTTAAGCCCAGCCCGTCTCGCGTCCAGGGCAGTTCCTGGCAATGCCGGCGCAATGCCCGGCCCAACTGCGGAATGACCGGCGTGCCGCGCCGCGCGAGATCGGCCAGTGCATGCGGATCGGCGGCGCGCAGCGCGCGCCAGGCCTCCTGCCCGGATCGCCGCGCGGCGTCGGGGACGGGCCGGCGCTCGTCCTCCCACAGCAGGCGCAGGGCTTCGGGCGGCAATTGCCCAAGGCCGATGAAGCGCATCCCACCCGGGTAGCGCGCCGGCGAGATCAGTTCGAGCCGCAGCGGCGGAGCCACGGCGAAGGCAGCCAGGCAGCGGGCGAGGATGAGCTGGTCGTAGCTGTCATGCTCGAACCACAGCACAATGCGTTCGTAGCGGGCGGCGGCGGCAAGCCCTGCTTCCTCGCCGTGCAGCTTCGCGGCGATATCTTCACGGGTCATGCCTGATCCCGCGCCATAGGCGCGCAGCAGGAAGTCGAGGCGCCGTTCCAGCCAGTCCGCTCCATCGATGACGGGCCCCTGGCAGAACGGATCTGAATATTCGAGGAAATCGCCGATGAATCCGGCCTCGCGCAGCGCGGGCGCGATATCCGAACCGCAGCGTATGTGCAGCGTCGCCATGTCACGGTCCGGCGCGGCTTCACCCTGCGCGATGCGGGTCCAGCACTGGTCCATGGCCTCGATATGGGCTTTCAGGCGCGGCCAGCTCGGCAGACCCAGTTCGCGTGCGATGACGAGTTGCGCTTCGCTCAACCGCGCAGGTGGTACGGGCGGGTTCGGGTGATGCTGCTGGAAGCGGTGCATCGCCGCCGCATCGCCGTCCCGGAATGCCTTCAGCAATTCCTTCGCGCGCTTGCGCTGCTGGTCGAGATTGAGCCGGAACGGCGAAGCATGTCGCCGTTGCATGGGCGCATGGCCAGGATGGTCGGACAAGACGGACCCCTTCCTCGCGTCTGTGTCCGCCGGTCAGACAGGAAAGGGTGGATGATGGGCTACCGATCCTGATGGGGCGCGGGCGCAGCCCTTTCCGCGGACACGGAGGCTCCGACCGAGCCCGGCGGAAAGCCAACCAGCCGGGCGCGCCGGCGTCAAGCATGTGCCGCTGGGTGTCAGGTTGAGGTTTGGCTTCTTGATGGCTCTGCTGTCGTCGTTGGAGGGGCGCCAACCACCCCGCCACCGGAGTCCCATCGACGTTGCCGCGCAACGCCGATGGGTGCCCCTCGTGCCTGGAGCACGTGGAACGCAGTCTTCCGATGCTGGGCGCAGCACCTTTGCTGCCCCCTCCAAACGCCCTTCGTGCGCAAGGGCAGCTTTCGGCGCCATTCTGCCCGCTGCACACAGCGCCAAGTGGAGGTTTGCAAAGGCCCTTCGGCCTTTGCTGGGGAGAGCTCGAGAGGG
>JAYSDS010000150.1:0-13841 GCA_041914265.1 Roseomonas sp. | reverse complement strand
CCGCGCGCCCCCCCCCCCCCCCCCCCCCCCCCCCCCCCCCCCCCCCCCCCCCCCCGCGCGTCGCCCATCACCGCGGCGGATCCTCCGCGATCGACGCGATGGTCCGCGTCAGGATCTTGATCTCGTTGCGGATCTCGGAGGTCGTCTGGGACCGTCCCTGCGCCATTTCCTCATTCAGCCGCTGGAGCAGGATCTCGATGTTGCGGATGTGCCCGCGCGTCGCTTCCTCGGTCGCGCTGCCGTCGGACAGCTTCGTCAGCGCCGTCGCGATGGTGGACTGCCCCTCGGCCACGCGCGTCATGACGTGGCTGTTCGCGCGCATCTGTTCGGTCAGCACGGTCAGCCGCTCGGCCATGGTCATCATCGCCTGGGAGGTCTGCGCGCGGCCTTCCTCCCCCCGTTGCAGGATGGTCTGCAACCCCTCGAGGTTCTCCGCCGTCTGTTCCAGCAGCGCGTTCACATAGGCCGGGATGCCCCCATCGCCGTCCTGCCCCAGCACGCCGGAGGACAGCCGCGTCAGCCCCGCGAGCCATTCTTCCAGCTCATTGGTGAAGCGCGTCTGCGCCTGCCCGGCGGTGAGGTCCATGAACCCCAGCACCAGCGCCCCGGCAAGGCCGAGCATGGAGGTGGAGAACGCCGTCCCCATGCCTTCCAGCGGCCGCGACAGGCCCGACTTCAACTGGTTGAACAACTGGTTCAGGTCGCCCGAACCCACCGACATGTTGCCGATGACATCCGCGACCGACCCGATGGTCAGCAGCAGCCCCCAGAAGGTCCCGAGCAGGCCGAGGAAGATCAGCAGCCCGGTCATGTAGCGCGACAATTCGCGCGTCTCATCCAGCCGCGAGACGATGCCGTCCATCACCGACCGCATCGCGATGGCCGAGAGCGACACCCGCTCCGTCCGCCGCGCCGACAGCATCGAGGCCATGGGCGCGAGCAGGCGCGGCTGCACCCGTTCCTCCGCCCCGCGCACGGAACGGAAGCCTTCGAGCCAGGTCACTTCCTTCCGCAGCGACAGCACCTGGCGCAGGTTCCACGCGATGCCGAACAGCAGCACCGCGACGATCACGCTGTTCAGTACCAGGTTCGCCTCGAAGGCATGGCGCAGCTCGCCCCACACGGCGACCACCACCAGCGCCACGCAGGCGAGGAATCCCAGCATGCGCCACAGATAGACAACCGGCTGCGTCATCGGCCGCTCCGCGCCTCCGCATTCGGGCTTGCCACGCCGGGCGGCACGACGTCCACCGCATCGATCCCGGCCGGCAGCCGCCCCAACGGGCGCAGATCGACCCGAGTCGCGTCCAGCCCCCCGGCCACCAGCGCGGCCTTCACCGCCTGCGCATGGGCAAGGGACGCCCGCCGCGCCAGCGACACGTCAGTCACCGGGCCCGAGACCTGGGCCTCCAGCGTGATGCGCCCGGCGGGCAGGGCGGCGAACCGGCTTCCCAGCACCCGCAACGCCGCTTCGACCGCCGGTTCGAGCGCAGTGCCACGCCAGGCGATCCGCACGACGCCATCCGCCCGGGCCACCATCTCCGCCGGCATGCCGGACGGCGCGGCCGGCACGGGCAGCGGCACCATCGGCGCCCCTTCGGGCGACAGGCGCGCCGGGGCAGGGGGGGCGGGCGCCGGATCGGGCAACCCGGCCGCATCCGTCCCATCCTGCGCGCGCACGGCCCCCGCCGAGAGGACCAGCACGCCGGCGATCAGCGCCCGACGCCTCATCCGGCGACGCGCGCCTTCACCGCGGCGATGCCCTCGACCACCACCTCGCGCAGCTTCGGCTGCAGGGTCTGGTTGCCGGCCACCACGTTGCAGGAGGCATAGGCGTCGCCGCCATCGGGGTCGGTCACGAAGCCGCCGGCCTCCTTCACCAGGATCAGCCCCGCGGCGATGTCCCAGGGCTTGAGGTGCAGCTCCCAGAAGCCCTCATACCGGCCGGCGGCGACCCAGGCGAGGTCGAGCGCCGCGGCGCCGAAACGCCGCACGCCCGCCACCTGCGGCATCAGGCGATGCAGGATGGAACTGAACTCGGCCTTCTTCGGCACGCCACCGAAGGGAATGCCGGTGGCGAAGACCGCCTCCCGCATGTCCTTCCGGCCCGACACGCGCAGGCGGCGGTCGTTGAGGAAGGCGCCGACGCCCTTCTCGGCCCAGAACAGCTCATCGGAGGCGGGGTTGTAGATCACGCCGGCCACGATCTCGGTCCTGTCGGGGCCGAGACGCTTCTCGATGCCGACCGACACGGCCCAGTGCGGAATGCCATGCAGGAAGTTCGTCGTCCCATCCAGGGGATCGACCACCCAGCGCCATTCCCAGTTGTCGTCGCCCGACGCGCCCGATTCCTCCATCAGGAAGGCGAAGTTCGGCCGCGCCTTGGACAGTTCCTCCTTCAAGGTCTGCTCCGCCCGCAGATCCGCCGTCGAGACGAAATCCGACGGGCCCTTCACGCTGACCTGGAGCTGCTCGACCTCCCCGAAGTCACGCAGCAGCCGCTTGCCCGCCTTGCGAACGGCCGAGGTGACAACCTGCATGGCAGGGGACAGGCGTGGAGACACGGGGGGCATGACGGAAGCATCCTGGAACTGTCGAAAGAACCGGCGCTGGTTAGCGGATGCAGCGCCAAAGGGCGAGGGCGGGGTGTGGAACCATTTCAGTTCCGTGCCGCTTCCACCACGCTATCCCTGCCTGGCCGCGGCCTTGCGGCGAAAAAGGACGGAGCAGGATGGACAAGGAATTGCGCGACACCGCCGCCGACAATTTCGACCGCGCTTCCCGCGGGACGCTGGGGGAGGCGGAACTGCAGACCATCGCCCTCGGCCTGATGCAACTGGCCCGCGCCCTGCGGCACGACTGCGCCGACACGCCGCTGATGGATGTCGCGGCACGGAACTTCGATGCCGTGCGAAGCTGGCAGGGCGAACGGCAGGCGAGCCTGATGGCGCTGGGGCTGGCGCAGTTCACCCGCGCGCTGTGAGAGACCCGCGACACGGCGCGCCGGCCAGGGGGCGCCGCCCCCCGGCACCCCCCGCCGGGGACCGGTCGCGGTCCCCGGACCCCGCGGGTTACTTCGCGCGTTCGTAATAGGTCGCGTCGGCGGTCTTCACGACGATCTTCTCGCCCGCCGTGATGAAGGGGGGGACCATGACCTTCACGCCATTCGACATGACCGCGGGCTTGTAGGAGGAGGAGGCCGTCTGGCCCTTCACCACCGGGTCGGCTTCGACCACTTCCAGCGTCACCGTTTCGGGCAGGTCCATGGAGACCGGCTCACCTTCGATGAGCTTGACGTTGACCGTCATGTTTTCCTGCAGGAAGGGCAGGCGATCGCCCAGGATGTCCTGCGGGACCATGGTCTGTTCGAAGGATTCCGGGTCCATCAGCACCAGGTTGGTGCCGTCGGCGTAGGTGTAGGTGAATTCCTTGTCCTCGGTCGTCAGGCGTTCGACCGTGTCGGCCGTGCGCCAGCGCTGGTCCTTCTTCGCACCCGTCTTGACGTTGCGCATCTCCACCTGGATGACGGCCGCGCCCTTCCCCGGGATCATGATGTTCTGCTTGAGGATGGTGTAGCGAGCCCCTTCGAACTCGATGACCATGCCGGCACGCATCTGGTTGGCTTGCATCTTTGCCATGTCAATCTGTCCTAGGCTTGCGCTTCATCGCAGCGCCGAGCTCGCCTCGCGCTGCAATCCATTCGATCGGACGGGAGGGTGTAGTCGTGGCCACGCGCTTCGGCAACTGAAGCGCCAATTCGACCCATGGTTGACAAACTCTCAATCATTCGTGATTATTCAGCATAATAGGCGGGAGATTTCAGATGAAAATCGTATCAGTGATTAATTATAAGGGTGGTGTTGGTAAAACATCCATGACGTGTAATATAGCGGCAGAATTGGCCTATAGAGGTAAGCGAGTCCTTCTTTTTGATTTGGATGCGCAGGCAAGTTTGACTTTTTCCCTTATTACTCCAGATGATTGGTTGAAGAATTTTGCTGCCTCAAAGACAATTAAGGCGTGGTTTGATTCGCATGAGCAAGGAAATCCTATCGATCTAAGCGGCCTTATATACAGGCCGCGCCGACTTAATACGCGGCAAGGTATTATGGGAAACGGCGGTCACGTCGATTTAATTTGCTCTCATCTTGGGCTTTTGAATGTCGATCTTGAACTTGCGACAAAATTGGGCGGGGCCAATCTAACACAGGCGAAGAAGAATTTTATATCCGTCCACAATCGCCTTGCCGAGGGAATTTCTTCTCTTGATAACGATAGCTACGATCTAATTTTAATAGATTGTCCTCCTAACTTTAATATCGTCACCAAGACAGCGATTGTTGCAAGCGACCTGATATTGATTCCGGCGCGCCCTGACTATTTGTCTACATTGGGTATTGATTATCTGGTCCGAAGTCTAAACCAGCTCGTTAAGGAATATAATGAGTTTGCGTCAGTGGCGTCGGATACCACCGTAACTGAAATTAATCCTCAGATTCTTGGGATCGTATTTACGATGGTTCAGGAGCATGGAGGATCGCCCATTTCTGCTCAGCAGGCGTTTATCGGGCAGCAAAGACGCAACAGCTCCATTCCGGTGTTTGAGAATTACGTAAAGCGGAATGATACCCTTTTCGCTGATGCGCCGCAATATGGGGTGCCCGTTGTCCTGACGCATCATAGCAACCAGAGTCACCAATCCGTAGTATCGGGGCTTGAGGAGGTCACCTCCGAATTTGTGAGGCTTTCCGGTTTGTGATAGGGGACCGCCATGTCGGACGCGCGAACGTTTAGGCTGTTGGCCATAGTATATGACTTTCTCGGTGGCCTAACGCGTGCCGAGTTAGATGCCCTGCTGGACGGATCTGTGAAGTTAAGCGTTCAGCGGTCCCAATCCATTGCCGATTTGCAGACTGCAGACTCGCAAGGCGAATTATCACTGCGATCCAAGGGGGCGCCAGCGAGTAAGCAAAAGGAACAACCGGAAAGTTCAGATTTTACCCAGCTTATTTCTGATTTGAGTAAGGCAACCGACCGAGCTTCTGCCTTACAATTACTTGAAAGCCAGACCTTAACAAAGGCAGGTCTTGAAAAATTTGCCAGATCCTTGTCTGTTCCGGCAAATAAGACGGATAATACAGAAAGGCTTCGTGATAAAATTATCGAGCATGTTGTTGGATCTCAGCTAAATTCCGCGGCTATCAGGGGTGATTGATAGATGGCCGCACGAAGTTCTAGCAAGGTATTCCTGCCAGTGGATGGTTTCTACTGAGCTCAAGTATCCGCCGATCCCGCGTCAGCATCGGTAGCCCAAGTTCCTGCGCCGTCGCCACAATCAACCGATCCCCCGGATCCCCGTGAAACTCGCCGGGTAGATAACTCGCCCCGATCGCAATCCGCGCCGTAAGTCGCGCCTCCCTCACCCCCGGTGCGGCCATCACCTTAGCGAACCACGTCTGCACATCCGGCAGAAACCTTACCGCCGCCGCCCGCCCCGGCTTCGGTCGGCTCAGCATCCCGACCTCCCATGCAGAAACCGGCGACACGAACACCCCCTCATGTCGCGCCGCATACTCGATTGCTTCCAGCGCCGCCGGCGCCATCGGGTCGCCATTCGCCAGCCAGATCACCGCGCAGGTATCCAGCAGCACCGCCGCCGGCAGTCCCGTCCCGCTCACCCGTGCAGCGCCCCGTCCTCGGCGAGGAACCCGTCATCGCTCACCGGCGCCGTCAGGTCCACGTCCGCACCCACCGTCACCGACCCGCGCAGGAACCCATGCAACCCTTCCGCGCCGGGCAGGGCAGGGGTCGGCGGCACTAGCATCGCCACGACCTTGCCGCGCTTGGTGATCGCCACGCTCTCCCATTCGCCGCTACCCACGCGGTCGAGCATGTCGAGGCACTTCGCCTTGAACTCCGTCGCGTTCACGGTGTGAGCATCATTCATGACCATATATCCTGACTGGTCTTTTCAAGTGACCATATAGCATCGCTGCCTCCCTACCGCACGCCCAATCTTGAAAATAGGAAATAAAGCCGATAACCTCGTGCCCATGCGCCCCCACCCCTTCCACCCCCTGACCGACCCCGAATTCACCTACCTCGCCACCCACCTCCCCACAGCCACCGCCCCACGCCGAGGCCGCCGCCCCGCCGATCTCCGCCGCACCCTCGACGCCATCTTCTGGGTCGCCTGTTCCTCCGGCCCCTGGAAGGACCTCCCCGAGGAATATGGCCGTCCCGGCACCGCCTCCCGCCAGCTTCGCCGCTGGGCGCGGTCCGGCGACATGGACCGCCTCCTCGCCCTCATCGCCGCCGCGACACCCGAGGACACCATTCCCAACGCCCTCGCCTGGCGCATCTGCCGGGCCTGGCGCCGCGTCAGCCGCATCGTCCCGCTCTCCTCCCTCGTCCGGGCGAAAACCCTCGGCCTGCCGGCGGCCTTGCCGGCCCCGCCAAATTTCCTCCCCGATCCGAATTTGTCCAAAACAGCACAAGCTCTCGTGATCGCGGCGTTGAAGACCCCTTCCGCCCACCCGCCCGGCACCTTCAACCGCCTGGGCAAGCTGCTGCTGGATGCCGGTGGCCGCCCCCGCCACTGGCGCCTGCACTGACCATGCCGGGGCGCGCGAAAACTCACGGCGGGGTCCGGGGTAACACTGTTACCCCGGCGGGGGCCTGGGGGCGGCGCCCCCAGCGAACCCGCGCCGCCCCGCATGGACACCACCCCCGCCCCGGCGCACCCTGTCGCCAACCCCACGGGAAGAAGGCGTCCACCCCCGATCGTGTCCTCCGCACCACCGTACACGGCGCCGCCGCAGCGCATTCTTCTCGGCATTCTCTTCGTCTGTCTGGCGGGGGTCATGTTTTCCGCGATGACCGGCAGTGCGAAGTATCTCGGCGCGCATTATTCCTCGCTCCAGATTTCCTGGGCGCGGGCCTTCGGCCACATCCTTTTCCTGCTGGCTGCCTTCCTCCCGCGGCATGGCCTCAAGGTTCTGCGTACGGCCAGGCCGGTCATGCAGCTCACCCGCTCGGCGCTGCTGTTCACCTCGAACCTCGCGACCTTCTTCGCGCTCACCTTCATTCCGCTCGCCAAGGCGGCGTCGATCAGCCTGACGGCGCCGTTGATCGTGACGGTGCTGGCCGGGCCGATGCTGGGGGAACGGACCACGCTGCCGCGGGTGCTGGCCTTGCTGTGCGGCTTCCTGGGCGTGCTGCTGGTGATCCGGCCGGGGAGCGCGGTGTTCCACTGGGCGGCGCTGGTCGTGCTGATCAGCGCGGCGAGTTATGCGCTGTACCAGATCCTCACCCGCATGGTGGCGGGGGTGGAGAGTCCCGAGACCTCGGCGCTGTATTCCTCCGTGGTCGGGGCCTTCGGCATGCTGCTGGTGATGCCCTTCGTCTGGATCACGCCCGGCAACTGGTTCGACATCCTGCTGTTCTGCGCGGTGGGCGTGCTGGGGGCGGTCGGGCATTACTGCATCGCGATCGCCTTCGGCTTCGGGCCGGCGAATATTCTCTCGCCCTTCCAGTATTTCCAGTTGCTGTCGTCGGTGGTGGTGGGGTTCGTGGCCTTCGGGGAGGTGCCGGACGCCTTCACCTGGATCGGCGCGGCGGTGATCGTGGGCAGCGGCATCTTCATCGGCTGGACGCAGGCGCGCCGCCCGAAGGCGGGTTAGGAGGCGCCGATCGGGCGCTTGCCGCCGCCATCCGGCAGTTCCCGCACGAAGGCGGGGATGGCGAGGCCGGGGATGCGCCCGCGCAGGGATTGCAGCAAGGCGAGGCCTTCGGCGTCCGGCACGGCGAAGCGGGCGGTGCCGGGCGCGGGGTCGAGGGCGTGCAGGTAGTACGGCTTCACCCGGGCGCGGAGCATGGCGCGGAACAGGGCTTCGAGGGCCTCGGCGCTGTCGTTCACCCCCCGCAGCAGCACGGATTGGCCGAGCAGGGGCGTGCCGTTGCGCGCCAGGCGTTCCAGCGCGGCGGTGGCGGCGGGGGCGAATTCCCTGGCGTGGTTGGCGTGGACGGCCAGGAAGACCGGCTTGTCCACATCCAGCGCGGCGAGCATCGCGGCATCCACGCGGGCCGGGTCGGCGACCGGCACGCGGGTGTGGATGCGCAGCGTGTCGATATGCGGGATGGCCGCGAGGCGGCGGAGGATGCCGCCGAGCCGCCGCGCGCTGAGCATCAGCGGGTCGCCGCCGGTCAGCACGGCCTCCCGCACCGTGGGCGTCGCTTCGAACCAGGCGAGGGCGGTGTCGAGTTCCCCGGGCGTCAGCAGGCCGCCATCGGGGCCGACCACCTCGCGCCGGAAGCAGAAGCGGCAATAGACCGGGCAGGCGAGCAGGGGCTTCAGCAGCGCGCGGTCGGGGTATCGGTGGACCACGCCCTTGACCGGGGTGAAGGGGGCGTCGGCGGTGGGGTCCTCGACCTCATGGGGCGCGATGGTCAGTTCGGCCGCGTCGGGGATGTATTGCCGGGCGATGGGGTCGGCGGGGTCGGCGGGGTCGATCAGCCCGGCGACGTGGTCGGTGACGGAAATGGCGAAGCGTTCGGCCACGCGCGCGGCGTCGGCCTCGGCATCGGGGCGCAGCAGCCCGGCCTCGCGCAGGGCGGCTGGCGAGCGGAGGGTCCGTCCCTGGCGTGTCGTGTCACCGTCCGGCATGGTCGCCGGCCCCTACCGGAAGCACCAGGCGCGCACAATGGCGAAACCCGAATGGCACCCCGAACGGCTGGCGGCGCGGCTGCCGTTCCTGGATCGGCGGGCGGCGCTGACGGCGGCGACGCGCGCCTTCTTCACGGGGCGGGGGTATCGGGAGGTGGAGACGCCCTGCCTGGTCCCCGCGCCGGGGGCGGAGGTGCATATCCGCGCCTTCGAAACGCGGTTCGAACCGCATATCGGGGCGGGGCAGGGGCGGGCGCTGTGGCTGCGGACCTCGCCCGAACTGGCCATCAAGAAGCTGCTGGCCGGCGGCGCCGGGCCGGTCTTCGAGCTGGCGCGGGTGTGGCGCAACGGGGAGGTCTCGGCCCGGCATGCGCCGGAATTCACCATGCTGGAATGGTATCGGCCGGGGCTGAGCTTCGACGGGCTGATGGCGGAGACCGAGGCCTATGTGCGGGCCGTGTGTCCGCCGGTGGTGGAACATGGCGGCGTGCGCGCGGACCTGGCGCTGCCCTTCGAGCGGCTGACGATGCAGGAGGCTTTCGTCCGGCACTGCAACGGGCTCGATCTGCTGGCGACGGAGGGCGATGCGGGGCGTCTGCGCGCGGCCGCCGCCCGTGCCGGCCTGCCGCCGCGCGAGGACGAAGGCTGGGAGGATTTGTTCTTCCGCCTGCTGCTGGAACGGGTGGAACCGGCGATCGGGCGCGGCCGCGCGACCTTCCTGACGCATTGGCCGGCGCCGCAGGCCGCCCTGGCGCGCCGCGACCCGGCCGATCCCCGCGCCGCGCTGCGCTTCGAATTGTTCGTGGCCGGCATCGAGTTGGCGAATGCCTTCGACGAGCTGACCGACCCCGCCGAGCAGCGGTTGCGTTTCGAGGAAGCCAATGCCGAACGCCGCCGGATCACCGGCGCGCATGGCTGGGATGTGGATGAGGATTTCCTCGCCGCGCTGGAAGCGGGGTTGCCGCCCACGGCCGGCATCGCGCTCGGCTTCGACCGGCTGGCGATGCTGGCGTCGGGTGCGCGGTCGATCGAGGACGTATTGTGGCTGACCGTCACTTGACCCCGCGTGGTTGCCTCGCGTCTAAAGGCCCGCGATGTCGATCGGATCCAGACGAAGCCGGGAACGCCGGCGCCGTACCGGGCAATTGGCCCTGCGGGTGGCCAAATGGCTGTTCATGCTCGCGATTTTCGTGGGGCTGGGCTTCTGGTCGTACCAGGGCGGGCTCGACCTCGCGCGGTCGGAGGTCACGGTGCTGGAGGATCGGTTGGATCGTCTGTCCGCCGACACCCGCAACACCTATGCCCGCAACACGCAACTCGAAGGCGAGCTGCGCCAGGCGCGGGAGGACATGGCCGCGCTCCAGCGCCGGTATGAACGGGACGTGCCGCGGGGCGAGGCCGCGCAGCTCTTTGCCCAGGCCCAGGCCCGCATCGCCGGCGGCGTGCCGCGGGAACGCATCGAGCAGATCATGCGCGACGCCGGCCCCGTGCGCCGCTGCGAGGGCCGCGCGGCGAGCCGCCGCTTCGCCGTGGTGTATGGCCCGCGCGCGCCGGAGAATGCCGGCATCGACCTGCTCGATGGCCTGGTGCACGTGATGGTTCGCGCGGAGAACCAGGCCGACGACCTGGCCCGGGCGGCGACGGTGGTCGTCAGCGTCTTCGGTCAGGAGCCGGTAACGCTGACCGGCCTGCCACAGCGCCTCGCCGTCACGCTGGGCAATGCGGAACTGACGCTGAACGTCAGCTCGGAGATCCGCGGCTTCGGGACGGCGGGCCTGACGACCTGCGGTTAGGCCGGGACGTCGCCCTGCAGCGTGATCCGGTGCATCTCCCGCCGTAGCCCGTGATAGTCGTTCACCGGGTAATGCTGGACGGAACGGTTGTCCCACAGCGCGATGGCCCCGGCTGTCCAGCGGAAGCGGCAGGTGAATTCCGGCCGGGTGGCGTGGTCGAACAGGAAGTCGAGCAGCGGCTTCGATTCAGCCTCGGTCCAGCCCTCGAAGCGGGTGGTGTGGCCGAGGTTGACGTAGAGCGCCTTGCGGCCCGTTTCGGGATGCGTCCGCACCACGGGGTGGGTGGCTTCCAGCACCTCGGCATTGGTGACGGCGCCGCGTTCCTTCTGGCGGTCCTCCCGCGTCTTGGAGGCATCCGCCTTCTTCGATGAGTTGACCGCGCGCAGCCCGTCCAGCGTCGCGCGCAGACCGGGGGACAGCGCCTCATAGGCCGCGCGGCAATCGGCGAAGAGCGTGTCGCCCCCGGCCGCCGGCACCTCCCGCGCGATCAGCATCGTCGCCATGGGCGGGCGTTCGAGATAGGCGGTGTCGGAATGCCAGACGCCGCCGAAATTCACCCGCTCATGCGGTTCCTTGATGACCGGGGTGATCTGCGGGAAGCCGTCGAGGCCGCGCACGAAGGGGTATTCGACCGGCGTGCCGAAGCGGGCCGCGAAGGCGAGGAATTCCTCGGGCGGCAGGAAGGCGTTCCGCAGGAACAGGACGCCGTGTTCGAGCCAGGTGTCGCGCAGCGCGGCGAGCGTCGGCTCGTCGATCCCGTCGCGCCAATCGAGGCCCGAAACCTCCGCCCCCAGCAGGCCGGACGCACGGGTGACGGCGAAGCGCTGCGCGATGATGGACATGGTTCCCTCCATTTTCAGGAAGGCTACGCCGTGTCCCGCAACCGCGCCAGCATGGCCGCCGCATGCTCCCGCGGCAGGGCGTAGAAGACGAAGACGTAGGGGTCCGAGGCTTCGAAGACCGAAGGATCGGGGGAGGCGCGCTGCATCGTCGCGCGATCCAGCGACGCCATCGGGAACCAGGTATCGTCCAGTTCGAAGAGCACCTCATAGCCGAGCGCATCGAGATAGGCCGGCACGGCCCAGCTGCTGCCCTCGCGATGCCGCTCCTCGATCTCGATCGTCAGGATGGGGCGGCAGCGCAGCAGCGTCTCCCGCGCGCCGCGCAGGATCTCGTATTCCGCACCCTCGGCATCGATCTTCATGCCGGTGACGTCGGCCAGATCCAGGGCGTCGAGGCGCATCAGGGGCACGGTGAAGCGTTCCACCGCCACGCGGGAGGACAGATGCGCGGCGTAGTCCTTCGCCGTGCTCGCCCATTGTTCCTGCGCCACGCCGTCCAGCAGCGGCATGGCGAGGGTGACCTCCCCGTCATGGTCGCCCAGGGCGGCGGCCCGGCAGTCCACCTGTGGCGGCACGGCGCCGAAGGCCTCGCGCAGCGCGGCCTGCAACCGAGCGAAGGCGCTCGGCAGCGGCTCGAAGGCCAGCACGCGCGAGCCGGGCAGCCGGGCGAAGGGAAGGGTGATCAGCCCGTCATGTGCGCCGACATCGACGAGCGTGCCCGGGCGATGAAGGCGACGATGGAATTCGGTCTCGTTCATCGTTCCTCTCGGAACCGTGGCGCAATCGTGCCAGCATCGCATGCCGGCCGGGCGAACAGGAGAACGGATGCCGCTGACGCAGTTGATCTATGTCTCGCGACCACTGGGCTACGATCCGCAGCAGCTTGCCGACATCCTGACTGTTTCGCGTGCCCGCAATGCGGCAGCCGGCATCACCGGATTGCTCCTGAGCCGATGGGACCTCTTCCTGCAGATCCTCGAAGGCTCCCATGAGGCGGTGGAAGGCACCTTCGCCCGGATCCGCCGCGACCTTCGCCATGTGGAGGTGACGCTGCTCCACTCGGGCCCCGCCGAGGCACGGTTCTTCCCTGGTTGGGACATGCGCAGCGACGCGCCGCCCGACTGGCTGTGGCCGCGCGCCGAGGTGCTGGCGGGCCGGCACCGCGAGGCCTCGCCGGAGGAGGCGGTCGCCATCTTCGCGCGGATCGCCGCCGAGCCGCCCGAGGGATGAAGGGCGCGCCTCAGGTCAGGCTGCAATGTTGGGAGAAGCGCACCAGGTAGCCGTCCGCGTCCTGGACGATGAACTGCTGGACGCGGCGCATGCCGGCGCCGACGCGGTAGGATTTCTCCTCCGCTGGCATGAAGAAGGGCCAGTCGGCGCCTTCCAACTCGGGCACCGGGGCTGGGCGCATCATGCTGCGGCGATCTCCGCATTCAGGGCGCGCACGCCGGCCGCCGGCCCGTCGGGGTGGTTCCACACCGCCCCGACCACGGCCAGGAAATCCGCGCCGGCGCGCACGATCGGCGCGCAATTCGCCGCCGTGATGCCGCCGATGGCGACGCAGGGGATCTCCATCATCTCCGACCACCATTCCAGCAGGTCGGTGCCGGCGGTGTGCACCGTCTCCTTGGTGTCGGTGGGGAAGAAGGCGCCGAAGGCGACGTAGTCGGCACCGAGTTCCCCCGCTTCCATCGCGAGATGGCGCGAGGCATGGCAGGTGATGCCGAGGATGCGGTCCTTCAGCAGCTTCCGCGCGCCTTCATGGTCGCCATCCGTCTGGCCGAGATGCGCCCCGTCGCAGCCGAGCTCATGGGCGAGCGCCGCATCGTCGTTGAGGATGAAGGCCACGTCGCGCGCATGGCAGACGGGCATCAATGCTTCCGTGGCGCGCCGGATGTCGTCCGGGGCGGCATCCTTCAGGCGGAGTTGCAGGCAGGCCACGTCCCCGGCATCGAGCGCCGCCGCCAGCACATCACGAAACGCGGCGGGATCGAGCCGTGGCGGCGTGATCAGGTACAACCGGCAGGAAGCCAAGGAGACGCCCCGAGATGCCGCATTCATCCGCCGTGATCCCTTGCCTGCGCTACGCCGACCCCAAGGCCGCGATCCGCTTTCTGACCGAGGCCTTCGGCTTCGTCGAGAAGCTCGTCATCCCCGGCCCCGATGGCGGGATTCTCCACGCCGAACTGACCTATGGCGAGGGCGAGACTCGCGGCATGGTCATGCTCGGCGGGGCGGACCGGAAGTTCTTTGACATGCGCTTGCCGGCCGAGGTCCGCGGGGTCACGGACTGCCTCTATGTGGTCGTGAAGGATGCGGACGCGCATTGCGCGACGGCCCGGGCCGCGGGGGCGGAGATCCTGGAAGGGCCGCTCGACCGCGACTACCCGTCGCGGGAATACGTGGCGCGGGATCCCGGCGGGTATCTGTGGGATTTCGGGACCTACGATCCGTGGAAGGGGTGATCCGTATTCTTCCAGGGTGACATTGGAGGGGCGTTGCCCCTTGTAAGTCTCGCGAGCGGTGCCTGTTGCCCGGTAG
>JAYSDS010000149.1:258-13946 GCA_041914265.1 Roseomonas sp. | reverse complement strand
CGCCGATGCTGACCCCACGCAGCGCGCTTCGTGCGCAAGAACGGGTTTCGGCGCCATTCCGCCCGTGGTGCACGGTGCCAAGTTGAGGTTTGCAAAGGCCCTTCGGCCTTTGCTGGGGTGGGGCCGGGGGGGGGGGGCGGGCCCCCCCCCCCCCCCCCCCCCCCCCGTTCATCCCATCAGCGCTCGCAGCGGATGAACACCGTCGACGGATGCGCCTGTTCTCCCACTTCCACCGCCGCTCGTTCCCCACTCGGGCTTTCGCGCATCGTGGGCGTCACGCCGTTGCGGCGCAGGAAGTCGAGTGCCTCCGTCCCCTTCACCGCGAAGTTCACGTTCTGCGGAATGTCGCCCGTCCGCTGTGCGACACGCGCCGCGTTCAGCTTGGACACGATGACGCCGACGACGTTGCCTTGCCGGTCGAGCAACGGCCCGCCGGAATTGCCCTGCTGCACCGGCGCGCTGATCTGGAACTGCGTCTGGTTGTCGCCGAGGCCCGACAGCGCGCTGACTTCCCCGGTCGTCAGCGTGGGTCCCGAGGACAGCAGCCCAGCAAGGGGAAAGCCGTAGGTCACGACACTTTCGCCTCGGCGTACCGGATTGGCGCGGAAGGACAGCGCAGGGCCGGGATTGCCCGTCATGCGCAACAGGGCGAGGTCGCGCTGGCCGTCGCTCACGGGGCGCTCGGTCACCGGCAGGGTGCGGCCATCGGCGCTGCGCACGAAGATGCGGGCGCAGGCCTCGATGACGTGGTGGTTGGTCAGCACCCGCCCCTCGGCGACCACGAAGCCGGTGCCGGAGGAGGCCTGCGCCCGCGGGTTGGGCCGCGCGCCCGGTGGCGTGGCGGGGCCGGTGGCACCGGGCGTGCCGGCGGCAGGCGGCTTGGCCTCGGGCAACGCGCCGGGCGCGACCCGCGGCGCGACGCCGAGCGGCAAGGTCATGGCGATGGTGCGTTCGGCACAGATGTTCGCGTCGCGGCGGACCACCTCCTGCCCATCCTGCAGCACCAGGCGGATATCGAACTGGCAACCGGCCCCTTCGGCCGGGCGAAGAGCAAAGGTGCCGCCCGGGCCGATCGGCCCACGGCTGAGCAGATTGCCGCCCCAATCCGGCCGGCCGCTGCGCACGGCGTGCAGCGCGGTAGCCGGCACCGGGGTCCGGTTGACGATACGGAAGGGCTCGGTCTGCGCCAGCGCGGGCGGACTCGCCAGACCCAGCGCGGCGGCAGCCAGAAGGAGAGTGGCGAGCGACTTCATGGGGTTCCTAGATGACGGTGGCCCGCGTCCCGCCGTCAATCGGGCGAGAGGGTGATGGCGCGGTCCCGGCAGACATCGGCATTGCGGCGGATCGCTTCCCGCCCGTCCTGCAGCACCAGCCGAAGGTCGAACTGGCAGCCGGCTGCCTCCGGCGGGCGCAGGGCCAACGTCTGCCCCGGCGGGAGCGGGCCACGGCTGAGCAGATTGTCACCCCAGCCCTCCTGACCGCTGCGCACCACATGCAAGGCGGTGGCCGGCACCGCTGCACCGTTGATGATACGGAACGGCTCATTCTGCGCCAAGGCCGAAGCGGATAGGAGGGCCAAGCCGAAACCGGCGATCAGGACGGAGCGGATCATACGGCCCGGATGTCGTGGAGAACGCGGCTCAAATCAATGCCCGCCCCTTGACCTTCCCATAATGGGAGATCCCATCTGTGCCGTCGTGAGGTTCCGATGCCCGAAGCACCATTGACTGCGACGCGTGCCTTCCTGCCGGTGGAAGGTATGACCTGTGCCGCCTGCGCCGGTCGGGTGCGGCGCGCGCTGCTGGCCGTGCCCGGCGTCGCCGCGGCCGAGGTCAACCCCGCCAGCGGTCAGGCCGAGGTCACCGGCACCGCCGCACCGGCCGACCTGGCCGCGGCCGTGGCCAAGGCCGGTTACCACGTGCCCGAGGCGGTCTTCGACCTCGGCATCGGCGGGATGACCTGCGCCTCCTGCGTGCAGCGCGTGGAACGCGCCCTGTCGCGCGTGCCGGGGGTGCTGGAGGTGTCGGTCAACCTCGCCACGGAGCGCGCCCATCTCCGCGCCGTGGCGGGCACCGAGGAAGCCGCACTCGCCGCCGCCGTCGCCAAGGCCGGCTATCGCCTGCTGCACACCGAAACCGCGGAGGCCATTGACCCCGGCGCGGCCCGCGAATGGCGCGACCTGCTGATGGCCGCGCTGCTCTGCGCGCCTTTCCTCGTGGGCATGCTGGGCCTCGTCATGGGGCGGGACTGGATGCCGGGGGGGTGGTGGCAGTTCGCGCTGGCGACGCCCGTCACCTTCTGGCTCGGCGCGCGGTTCTGGCGGGCTGGATGGTCGGCGCTGCGCGACGGCGCGGGCAACATGGACCAGCTCGTTGCGCTGGGCACCGGCGCGGCTTGGGCGCTGTCGACCTGGCTACTGCTGCGCCATGGCGCGGAACACGCCCATGGCCTGTATTTCGAGGCCGCCGCCGTTGTCGTGCTGTTCATCCTGCTCGGCAAATGGCTGGAGGCGCGGGCGAAGCGCGCGACGGGGGCGGCGATCCGCGCCCTGCTCGGCCTCGCCCCGCGCACCGCGCGGCGCATCGAGGACGGTGCAGAGGTGGAGGTGCCCGCTGCCGCCCTGGCTGTCGGCGACCTGGTGGTGGTTCGACCGGGTGAGCGCATCCCGGCCGATGGCGCCGTGCGGGAAGGCCGGGCCGGCGTCGACGAAAGCGCCCTCACCGGCGAGAGCCGGGCGGTGGAGAAGGAACCCGGCGCCGCCGTCGCCACTGGCACCGTGGCGCTGGACGGACGGCTGGCGATCGCCGTGACGGCGGTCGGGCGGGAGACCGTGCTCGCCCGCGTGGCGGCGCTCGTCGCGGCCGCGCAGGCTTCCCGCGCGCCGGTGCAGAAGCTGGTGGACCGCGTCAGCGCCGTCTTCGTGCCCGTCGTGCTCGGTATCGCCGCGCTGACGCTCCTCGGCTGGCTGCTGGCTGGCGCGTCGGTGGAGGCGGCGGTGATCATCGCGGTCTCGGTGCTGGTGATCGCCTGCCCCTGCGCGCTGGGCCTCGCCACGCCAGCGGCGATCATGGCCGGCACGGGCGCGGCGGCGCGGGCCGGCATCCTGCTGCGAGACGTCGCGGCCATCGAGCGCGCCCATGCGGTATCCCTGGTTGCCTTCGACAAGACCGGCACGCTGACTGAAGGCAAGCCGCGCCTCGCCGGCATCCATCCGGCGCCGGGCGTGACAGAGGCCGAGGCGCTGGCCCTGGCCGGCGCGCTGCAATCGGGCAGCGAACACCCGCTGGCCCGCGCGGTGCTCGCCGCGAGCGGCCCCGCCGTGCCGGCCGCCGATTTCCGCGCCTTGCCGGGACGGGGCGTGGAAGGCGTGGTCGGGGCCCGGCACGTTGCGCTGGGCAGTCCGCGCCTGCTCGTCGAACGCGGCGCCGATCCAGGCACGCTGGCGGAGGCCGCCGGCGCCGAGGCGGCCCAGGGCCGCAGCCTCGCCTGGCTGATCGAGGGTGGCCGGCCGCTGGCGCTGTTCGCTTTCGAGGACGCGCCGAAGGCCGGCGCGGCGTCCGCCATCACCGGGCTACGCGCCCTTGGCCTGCGCAGCGCCATGCTGAGTGGCGACATCCCCGAAGCCGCACAGGCCGTCGCGCAACGCCTCGGCATCGATGAGGTTGCAGCCGGCGTGCTGCCTGAAGGCAAGGCTGCGCAGGTCGCCACATGGCAGGAGCAGGGCATCACCGTCGCCATGGTGGGCGACGGCGTGAACGACGCGCCGGCGCTGGCCCAGGCCGATCTCGGCATCGCCATGGGGACCGGCACCGATGTCGCGATCGAGGCCGCCGGCATAACCCTGCTGCGCGGCGATCCGGCGCTGGTGCCGGCCGCGCTCGACATCGCGCGGCGCACCCGGGCGCGCATCCGCCACAACTTGGTCTGGGCCTTCGGCTACAACGTGGTCGGGCTGCCGCTGGCCGCACTCGGCATGCTGTCGCCGATCCTGGCGGGGGCGGCGATGGCCGCCTCCTCGGTTAGCGTGCTGACCGCGGCGCTGCTCCTGGCGCGCTGGCGGCCGCGGCAGGAGACGGCATGAATATCGGCGAAGCATCGGCGCGGTCGGGCGTCTCGGCGAAGATGATCCGTCACTACGAGGCGATCGGTCTGCTCGCCGCCGCGCGCAGTGCCAATGGCTACCGTGTCTATGACGAGCGCGACGTCGCGGTGCTGCGCTTCATCCGCCATGCGCGCGACCTCGGCTTCCCGCTTGAGGATGTGCGGAAGCTGCTGGCGCTGTGGCGCGACCGCGGCCGCGCCAGCGCGGAGGTGAAGCGCCTGGCGCTCGCGCATGTCGACGCGCTGGAGACGAAGGCAGACTCCCTGCGCAGCATGGCCGCGAGCCTGCGCCACCTCGCCGCCCATTGCCACGGCGACGAGCGTCCCGACTGCCCCATCCTCGAAGACCTCGCACGGAAGGACTAGGACCATGACCCCCACCATCACCCTGACCGTCGAAGGCATGAGCTGCGGCCATTGCGTGAAGGCCGTGACCGCCGCCATCCAGGCGAAGGACCCGAGTGCGAAGGTCGAGGTGAACCTCGCCGACGGCACGGTGAAGACCGAGACGGTGCTGCCGCGCCACGTCGTTTCCATGGCGGTGGAGGAGGAAGGCTACGCCGTGAAGGCGTGAGCCGCCCGCCACGGAAAGCACCATTGATCTGAATCAACCCCTTGTCGCGCGCTGGCTGCGATCATGTCGACATGCGGAAATTCTCGACATGCCGGCGATGCGCACCGTCAGCAGCGACAAGCTGAGCGGCCCGCTCCTGGCCTCAGCAACCCCCGAAACGCGCGCGGCGTTGCTGGCGCGCGCGGGGACCATCGTCCTGCCGCGCGGCGCGACCGTCATCGCGCAGAACAGCGAGGCGGACCGGCTGTTCATCGTCATGCAGGGTTCGGTCGGCCTGAGCACGGCGGAGGAAGGCGGCGCGGCAACGCTCGTCGAGATCCTCGGCCCTGAGGAGGCCTTCTCGATCCCGGCGGTGATGCTGCAGATGCTGCATCCCGTCTCCGCCACCGCGCTCGCCCCGTGTCGGCTGCTGACCCTGCCGGCGGAGGCGCTGCGCGAGGCGGTGGGGGCCGATGCCGGGCTGATGCGCGCGGTGATGGAACAGATGGCGCAGCAATGGCGCCTGCTCGTCGACCAGGTGGTGGACCTGAAGACACGCGACGCGACGCAGCGCGCCGCGCGTTTCCTGCTGCATCGCCTGCCGGCGCAACGCGGCGCGGTGGACATGCCCGAACCGCGCGGGGCGATCGCGGCGCGGCTGGGCATGACGCCGGAAAGCCTGTCGCGCGCGCTGCATGGGCTGGAAGCAGCCGGCCTGCTGCGGCTGCAGGGCCGGCGTGTGGATGTGCCGGACCGGGCGGCGCTGCAGCGGATCTCGGGCCGCCGCGGCGGGGCTTCGCAGGGCGCGCGGCGCGTGTAGCCTTGCCGGGCAACGTCCCGGAAGGAAACACCATGGCCCGCGTGCCCGACATGACCGTCGACCAGTTGGCGGAAGCCGATCGCGACCTGCTCAAGCGCAACATCGCGCTGCATCGCGCGCTGACCAACAGCCCGAACGCCGCCCGCGCCTTCTCAGGGCTCGGGCAATTCATCCGCTATGGTTCGCGGCTCGATCCGCGGCTGCGGGAACTGGCGATCCTGCAGGTCGGCTGGTTGGCGCGCTCGCCCTATGAATGGTCGCACCATGTGAAGATCGGCTACGATTTCGGCGTCACCGACGACGACATCGGCGCGCTGATCGCCGAAAGCGCGGGACAGGAGACGATGCTCGAACCGCTCGCGCGGCTGGTGCTGCGCGCGGCGCGCGAAGCCTTCGCGGGACCGGGGGTGAGCCCGGCGACCTACGACGCGCTGGCGGAGCATCTCGACCACGAGCGCATGGTCGACCTGGTGCTGGTCATCGCCTTCTACTGCGCGGTGGTGCGGGTGCTGGCCTCGCTCGATATCCAGGTGGAGCCGGAATACCAAGCCTATCTCGATCGCTATCCGCTGCCGAAGTGATGATGAACCGGAGGGGCGCTGCCCCTCCGGACCGCCGGCCCTTGGTGTTGGGCGCGACGCCCATACCGAATCCATGCAGCGCGCTTCGTGTGCAGAAGCGGGCTTCGGCACCATTCTACCCATGGCGCACGGCGCCAAGTGGAGGTTTCCAAAGGCCTTTCGGCCTTTGGTGGGGAGAGCCCGAGAGGGGCAAAGCCCCTCTCGGTTCCACCTACCCGACGAAGCGGTTCCCCGGCGCCGGTATCCCCAGGCTGTCGCGCAGCGTTGTCCCCGGATAGGCGGAGCGGAACAGCCCCCGCCGCTGCAGCTCCGGTACGACGAGCCGCACGAAGTCCTCGAGCGGCTTGGTGTAGAAGGGAAACAGCAGCGTGAAGCCGTCGCAGGCTTCCGCTTCCAGCCATTCCTGCATCTTGTCCGCGACCGATGCCGGCGTGCCGATGACGAGCTGGTGCCCCAGCGATGTGCCGAGATAGCGCGCGACCTGCCGGATGGTCAGGTTCTCCGCGCGCGCCTTGGCCATCAGGTGTTCCTGCCGCGCCTTCGCCGCGTTGGACGGCGGCAGGTCCGGCAGCGGTCCGTCGATCGGATAGCTGAAGATGTCGAGGTCGCCGCAGAGCCGCGCGAGGAGGCGCATCGCATTGCGCTCATCCATCATCTCGCCGAGCTCGCCGGCGATCTGGTCGGCCTCGTCCTGCGTTTCGCCCAGGATGGTCATGAAGCCCGGCATGATCTTCACATGGTCCGGGTTGCGGCCGTGGTTCACCGCGCGCGACTTCAGGTCATCGTAGAAGATCTTGCCTTCACTGATCACCGATTGCGCGGTGAAGATCATGTCCGCGACGCGGGAAGCGAGCTTGCGCCCGTCCCCCGACGATCCGGCCTGCGCGATGACGGGCCGGCCCTGCGGCGAGCGTGGCAGGTTCAGCGGTCCGCGCACCGTGAAGAACTCGCCCTTGTGGTCGAGGATGTGGCCCTTCGACGGGTCGAGATACCGGCCGGATGCCTTGTCGCGGATGAAGGCGCCGTCTTCGAAGGAATCCCAGAGCCCGGCGCAGACGTCGAAGAATTCCTCGGCGCGTTCATAGCGATGCGCGTGGTCGGGATGCTTCTCGAAGCCGTAGTTGAAGGCTTCGTCCTCGATCTGCGAGGTGACGAGATTCCACCCCGCGCGCCCGCCGCTGATGTGGTCCACCGACCCGAAGCGCCGCGCGACGGTGTAGGGATCATTGTAGGTCGTCGTCGCGGTAGCGACCAACCCGATGTTCTTCGTGACCGGCGCGAGGGAGGCGATCAGCGTCGCCGGTTCCGGGAAGACCTGGCGCCCCATGCCCGGCCGCCACGGCCCAGCGCCGTCGAGATTGGCGCTGCCATTCACCGCCGCAGTGTCCTGGAAGAACAGGCAGTCGAGGCAACCGCTTTCGGCCACCTGCGCCATCTTCACGTAGTGCGGGAAGGACATGTCGGATTCCGCAACGGCCAGCCGATGGCGCCAGCCGGCGGAATGGCTGCCCGGCGTGAAGAAGAAGGCGCCGAGATGAAGCTGCTTCATGGTGCGGGACGGACCTCGGTGGCCATGGTGTACTGATCGCCGCGCGGGGTCATGGCGAGCCCCCGCCGCAGCCCCCAGGATGCGCCGACATGGAAGATCGGCAGCATGGGCAGGTTGTCGGCGACCCAGCGGATGGCTTCCTGCGTCGCTTCCTCGCGCTTCGCCGGGTCGAACTCGCTGTCCACCCGCAGCAGGATGGCGTCGAACTCGGCGTTGGAGAAGCGCGTGCGGTTCCAGGTGCCGTGCGCGCGCGCTGGGTTCGGCGTGCGTATCAGCGCCGTCAGCGCCTCGGACGCGATGCCGGAGGATGAGCCGAACATCGACAGATGCGCCGAAAGCTCCGGTGCGCCGGCGGCGTTGAGCGTCGCGCTGCGGCGCAGGTAGATCGGCATGGGCAGCGCCTCGACCGTCGTGCGGATGCCGACCGCGGTCAGCATCTGGCCGATCGCCTGGCAGGTGCGCGCGTCACCCGCGAAGCGGTCCTGCGTGCAGTGGATGGTGAGGCTGAAGCCCTGCGGGTAGCCGGCCTCGGCCAGCAGTGTGCGGGCGCGCGCCGGGCTGTATTCCGGCACGGGCAAGCCAGGCACATGGCCGATGAAGCCTTCCGGCGCGATCTGACCGGTGGCGGTCGCGCCGCCTTCCATGGCGCGGCTCGCCAGCGCCTCGCGGTTGATCGCGTGGTTCATGGCCCGGCGCACGCGCAGGTCGCGCAGCGGGTTGTTCGGCAGCGGCTGCCCGTCCGCGCCCGTGGCGTTCGGGATCTGCGCGCTCATGCTGTCGAGGTAGAAATAGTGGGTGAAGACCGAATCCCCGCTGACGAGCTGCGTGCCGGCGTTCTCCCGGATGCGCGCATGCAGCCCGGTCGGCACCGTGTCGATCACGTCCACATCGCCGGCGAGCAGCGCGGCCACGCGGGCGCTGTCATTGGGGATGAAGCGGATCTGCACGCGCGCCCAGGGTTCCGGCGCGCCGCGCCAGGTCGGGCTGCGTTCGAAGGTCACGTCCTGCGCCGGCGTCCAACGGCCCCAGCGATAGGGGCCGGTGCCGATCGCCGCGCGACCGCCGTTGAAATCGGCATCCTGTGCACCGTCTGCCGCGCGGGCGTTCACCATCGCCACCGCGACGAGGAAGTCCGGCTGCAAGGGTGTGGGCACGGTGGTGCGCACGATCAGCGTGTGGGCATCGGGCGTTTCCACCGCAGCGACGTTGCGCACCGCGGCGGTATAGGTGCGCGGCCCCGTCGCCGCCTTGGCGCGCAGGATGGAGAACGCCGCATCGGCCGAGGTGAAGGGCGTGCCGTCATGGAACACGGCATCGCGCCGCAGCGTGAATTCCCAGGTCAGCGGATCGATCACGCGCCAGGATGTCGCGAGCAGGGGCCGCGGCCGCAGCGTCGCGTCCTGCGTCACCAGCGTCTCCCACACATGAAGCTGCGCGTTGCGGTTCGGCGTGAAGGATTGATGCGGATCGGTCCCGTCCATCGACGCCTTGAAGGCGATGCGCAGCGTCTGCGCCTCGGCGCTGCTCATGCCGGCAAGCAGCAGCGCGGTGGCGAGGAGAGAGCGTCGCATGGCGGGGTTCTCCGGCACTCGGGCGCGGCCCCGGCGGCCGCGCTGTCGGCAGATGGGGATCAGCAATCGGCATGCCATGCCGCACGCAGCGTCTTGCCTGCGTGGCGCGGCGCGACCACCCTGCGCGCGATCTTGCACCGCACCATCGCCGGAGCCCGCTCATGTCCGCCCGTCAGATGCATCTCGGCGTCTTCGTCCTCGGCACCGGCAATCACATCGCCGGTTGGCGCATGCCTGGCGCCTATGACAGCTTCGTCGATCTGAAGGTCATCCAGCACATCGCGCGCATCGCCGAACGCGGCTGCTTCGACCTGCTCTTCCTCGGCGACGGGCTGGCGGTGAAGGAGAACGACCACCCCTCCTTCACCGTACGCTTCGAGCCCATCACCATGCTCGGCGCGCTGGCGGCGACGACGACGCATCTCGGCCTCGGTGCCACGGCCTCGACCACCTACAACGAGCCCTTCAACGTCGCGCGGCAATTCGCCTCGCTCGATCATCTCTCCAACGGGCGCGCGGCGTGGAATGCGGTGACGAGCTCGGGCGGCCTCGCCGCGCTGAATTTCGGGCGCGAGCACCCGCCGCATGCCGAGCGGTATCGCGTCGCCGAGGAATTCGTCGATGTGGTGCGGGGCCTGTGGGATTGCTGGGAGCCGGATGCCGTCGTCGCGAACCGCGAAACGGGGCAGTATCTCGACTTCTCCAAGGTCCATGGCCTCGATCACGACGGCCGCTACTTCCGCGTGAAGGGGCCGATCAACGCGCCGCGTTCACCGCAAGGGCAGCCCGTCATCCTCCAGGCGGGGTCGTCGGAACCGGGGCTCGATCTGGCCGCGCGCACGGCGGATGTGGTGTTCAGCGTGGTGCAGGATCTCGATGAGGCGCGCATCGGCTACGCGGCGTTGAAATCCCGCATGGCGCGCTTCGGCCGCCGGCCGGAGGAGATCGCCGTCCTGCCCGGCGTGATGCCGGTGATCGGCGCGACGCGGCAGGAAGCGCGTGACACCCTCGATCGCTTGCAGTCCTTCGTGACCGGCAGCAATGCGGCGGGGTTGCTCTCGGGCCGGCTCGGCATCGACGTGTCGGGCTTCCCGCTCGACGAACCCGTGCCCGACCTGCCGCTGCCGGACAGCTCGCATGGCTTCGCGCGCGCCATGTTGTCCAAAGCCCGGCGGGAAGGCATGACCTGGCGCGATCTGCACAACCTGACCGGCGCGGCACGCGGTCATTGGGTCATCACCGGCACGCCGGGTGACATCGCCGACACGTTGGAGGAATGGTTCGAGACCGGCGCGGCAGACGGCTTCAACATCATGCCGGCCTGGTTTCCGGGCGCCTTCGACCAATTCGTGGACCAGGTGGTGCCGGAATTGCAGCGGCGCGGGCTGTTCCGGACGGCCTACGCCGCCACGACACTGCGCGGGCATCTGGGCCTGGAGCCGCCGCGGAGCCGGTTCGGGTGAAGGGAGAGAGGGGCGGGGGTGCCTCTCGATGGTTCTGCTGTGGAGTTGGAGAGGGGCAGAGCCCCTCTCCAACGCGCGACCGTCCGATTACCCTTCGCCCAGCCGCATCGCCGTCTCCGCGTGATCCGCGAGATGCGCCTCGGCATGATGTTCTTCGAGATACGCCGCGAAGCCGCTGAAGGAGTGCCGTGCCGCATCCCGCGGCAGCGCCCCCGTCGCCTGCCAGTACCGCAGCAGCAGCAGCCAGGTCGCTGCGACATCGGTCTCGCAGTATTCCGCGACTTCGGCGCCGCGCCCGGCCGCCATGGCGGGTTCGACTTCCGACCCGTCCATTCCGGATTTCGCGGTCAGGCCGATCAGGGAGCAGGCCTCGGCCAGGGACGGCATGGGGGAGGCCCGGAAGCCCGACAGCCGGTCGGCCAGGTCGATATGATCCCGCCCGAAGCGGTAGCCGTAGTCGCGCCCATTCGCCCCGTTCAGCGCCGGCATCGCCACGCCGGTCGCGATGGCGCGGTACCGCAGCACCGGCAGGTCGAAGCCGGATGTGTTGAAGCCCGCCAGCATCGGCGCGGGACGGCCGGCGACGGTGCGCTCGAACAAGGCCAGGATTTCGGGTTCAGGCGTCTCGCCGATGTGGCGTGACGCCATGCGGCGCACGCGCCAGGGTTCCTCGGCGCCATCGCGTTCCGCGACCAGAAGGGCGAGGCAGGCGATGGCGTGCAGCGGCGGCTTCAGGAAGGCGGTGGCGGGGTCCTGCCCTTCCCGCGCGTAACGGGCGCCGAGCCGGGCGCGCAAGGCGGCGTCGGTCAGCCCCTCGGCTTCCTCGCCCAGCAGGGCGCGGCCGGCGGCGAGGTCCGGCACGGTTTCGATATCGAAGACGACGACGCGTTCCATGGTGGCGATGCTGCGCGGATCAGCCGCGCTGCCGCAACAGCAGCGCTGCGAGCAACACGCAGAGCACCACCAGGCCCACCCAGAACCCGGTGAGGGCCCCCGGCGCGCCGAAGGCATCGACGGCAAGGCCCGTCAGCAGCGGCGGCACACAGAAGCCCGCATGGGCAACCAGGAAGACACCTGCCGCTGCCCGCGCCCGGTCCTCGCCGCCCGCTGCCTCCGACGCGCCGGCCAACGCGCCGACGAAGAGGAAGCCATAGGCCGCGCTGCCCACCAGCGCCCCGCCGGCCAGCAGCGGCAGCAGCGCGGCATCGAGCGTGCCGAGGATGACGAGCCCCGCCCCCGCCACCAGCACCGGCAGTCCGATCAGCGAGGCCCGCTGTGCCGGCAGGCTGCCCACCTTCTGCTGTACGGCGGTGCCGACCAGGATCATGAAGCAAACCGCTAGCGGCCCGAGCCGCGGATGCCCCGCCGCCGCCAGTGCCGAGGGCACCGAGCTCAGCGCCACCCCCGTCACGCCCCAGGCCGCGAACATGCCGAAGGTCGTGGTCACAGTGCCGCGGGGAAAGGCGGGCAGGCGGAGCCAGGCGACCTGCTCGACCGGGCGGCGGTCCGGCAATCGCGCCACCAACGGCAGCAGCAACGCGATCGCCGCGAGGTGGATCCAGAAGGTGACGGGTGGTTCCACCTCGCCGAACAGCCACAGCACCGTCAGCGTGGCGAGCCCACCCGTGGCAAAGGACCCGGCGGTGGCGAAGGCCGTCACCCGCCCCGCCAGCCGCCCGGCATCCGGCCCGCCCGCGAGTTCCGCCGCCCAGGCCGTGGCCCCGCCCGCGACCAGGCCGATGGCCAGCCCCTGGAACATGCGTGCCAGGGCGAGCGCCGGCAGGCCCGGCGCGACGGTCAGAGCCGTTGTCGCAAGGAAAGCGAAGACCATCGCCGCCAGCAGGCAGGGCTTGCGCCCCAGCCGGTCCGACAACCCGCCGAGCAGTGGCGCGGTGACGATCAGCGTCGTCGCATAGACGATGAAGGCCAGTGCCAGCCCCCCCGCCCCGCCCCCGCTGCGCGCGGCATAGGCGGTGAACAGCGGCATCGGCAGCGTGGTCGAGGCGCCGATGACGAAGACGGCGGCACCGATGGTGGCGACGGAACGGTTCATGGCGGCGCGGTCAGTCGGGCAGCGCGAACAGCAGCAGCAGGCTCCGCTGGTTCGGCATGTGGTTGTCGTCGGCGACGATGGCGATGAGCGTCCGGCCGTCATCGCGCAGCGCGGCGACGCCCTCGAAGTTCTCGGTGGGGATGGGGTCGCCGTCGATGCGCAGGATTTCCTGCCCCTCCAGGACGGTGCCCGGGACGAGCGCGGCGGCCGGCAGGCGCTTCAGCCGGCCGGAGAAGCCCTCCCACCAGCGGAAGCGCCGTTCCAGCACCAGCGCGCCGCCATCCGGCAGCCCCGCCGCGTCCACCGGCTCGAAGCCGGGCGTCGGGCGATAGGCGAGTTCCTGCCAACGCCCCGGCCCGCCGATCCAGCCGCGGCGCAGGGCGGGTTGGCCGGGCGGGGCGAGTTCCTCGGTGATGGCGAGCAACCGCCCATCCGCCAGCAGCCCGAGCGATTCCAGCCCGCCATTGCGCGGCGCGGCGTCGAGGCCGGGTGGGGCCTCGAAATAGCCGCCCGCGCCGTCGAGATGCGGATAGGCGCGGATGCGGTGCCAGCGCTCGAAGCCGATCAGCCAGGTGCCATCGGGCAGTCGTGCCAGCGCTTCGGCATCGCCCGCGAACCCCGCGGGCAAGGGTGCACCCGCACCATCATGCAGCGCGCCGGACGCGATCGGCACCAGCCCGGCGGCCAGGCCGTTGCGCAGCACCAGCTCCGCCTGCGCCCAGCGCGTGCGGTCGTCGATGACGGTGACGACCAGGTTGTTGTCCAGATGCAGTCCGGACAGGCCGCCCGCACCAAGGCTGGCATTGTCGATGTCGAGGCCACCCAGGCTGCGCAGCGGGCCGGCGATCGGGAAGGGCGGGAGCGGCACCGCCGCACCGCCCGGCGGGGGCGTGGGCGGGGTGTAGAGGCATCCCGTCGTCGCAAGGGCGGAGAGCAGCAGAAGGCGACGGGGGGGGGGGGGGGGGGGGGGGGGGGGGGGGGGGGGGGGGGGGGGGGG
>JAYSDS010000149.1:0-248 GCA_041914265.1 Roseomonas sp. | reverse complement strand
CCCCTCCCACCAAAGGCCCGAGGCCTTTGGAAACCGATACCTGGCGCTGTGCGGCATGATCGGAAGCAGTGTCGAGGCCCGTTTCGGCGCACCGAACGCGCGTGGAGGGGTCGCTTCGTTCGTCGTGCCAGGTACCGGGTTGAGGTTTCCGAAGGCCGACCTGATTATCCCGATACTTCCGCTGTGGAACCGCGAGGGGCTTTGCCCCTCTCGGGCTCTCCCCAGCAAAGGCCGAAAGGCCTTTGCAA
>JAYSDS010000148.1:7215-13983 GCA_041914265.1 Roseomonas sp. | reverse complement strand
AAGATTGCGGTCCAGGATGCCCAGCATCCTGGCGGGAGGAGGCTCGGAGGAGGGCAGAGCCCTCCTTCGACCGTCGCCAGCGTAACCGGGCCAGTCAGCCCTTTGGCTTTTGGCCGGGCGGAACCCATCCAGCGACGACAGCGGAAGAACAGGGGCCTTCCCGACGGCCGCCTGCGCCCTCCTTGGGCGCGTTTCAGATCACCGGCGTCCGCCATTCGGCATGCGCATCGGTGGTGCCGCGCACGACCGACTCATACGCTTCCTGCAGCTTCATCGTGATTGGCCCGGGCTGGCCGTTGCCGACCGGCAGACGGTCGATGGTCGCGACCGGCACGAGTTCCTGACCTGTGCCGCACAGGAACACCTCGTCCGCGACATAGAGTTCCGTGCGGTCCGCGCGGCGTTCCTCGACCGGCAGGCCGAGCTCGGCGGCGAGTTCCATCACCGTGCTCCGCGTCACGCTTTCCAGGATGTCGCTGTCGCGGGCGGGGGTGATCACCACGCCGTCGCGCACGAGGCACAGGCAGGCGCCGGCGGATTCGCTGACCTTGCCCTCGCGCGTCAGCAGGATCGGCGCATCGTAGCCATCGGCCTTGGATTGCAGCGTGGCGATGCGTCCGGCGTGGTAGTTGGCGGTCGCCTTGATGCGGGCCGGCATGGTGTTGTCGGCGATGCGCGTCCAGGAGGAGACGCCGAGGGCGAGCCCGCTCGTGCGCTTCGGGGAGCGTTCGCGCGGGATCGATGCGCACACCCAGCCGACCTTGCCGGTAGTGGATTGGTTGCCCAGGCTCTCGATATGGACCTGGAGGCGGATATAGGCGTCGTCGTCCGGCGCGTTGGCCTTCACCGAATCGAGCACCCCCTGGCGCAGCTCGTCGCGCGAGGGCGGCGCGTCGAAGCGCATGAATTTCATGCCCTGGTCGAGGCGCACCAGGTGTTCCTCCAGGCGGAAGATCGAAAGCCGCTTCGTGGTCGGATTGATATAGGCGCGAATGCCCTCGAAGACCGAGGCGCCGTAGGCTAGGCCGACCGCGAGGGGGTGCAGCCGCGCATCGTCGAAGGGAATGGCCTTGCCGTTCTGAATGATGGTGTGCGCAGTCCAGGCCATGATCTATCCCCGAATGTGTCGACGGTGGCGAAGGCTGGCCCGGCGCGCTCCGCGGGGCAAGGGGCGGGCCGCCTTCTAGCGGGCGCGCGCCCGCGGTAGAGTTGTGGCGGAAGAAGCGGAGGGAGCGGAGCCATGAGCGCAGCGACGGAAATGGGCGCGACAGGCCCGATGCTGTTGCGGGAGGACGGTGCCGGTGGCGTGACGGTGCTGACGCTGAACCGTCCGGCACAGCGCAACAGCCTCTCCCTGCCGATGCTGGACCTGCTGGAGACGGCGCTTGCCGAGATCAGCGAAGACGCCTCTGTGCGCTGCATCATCCTGGCCGCGGCCGGCCCGGTCTTCTGCGCCGGGCATGATCTGCGCGAGCTGACGGCGCATCGGGCCGACGCCGATCGCGGACGGGGCTTCTTCGATCGCACGATGGAAACCTGTTCCCGCGTGATGCAGGCCATCACCGCCCTGCCGCAGCCGGTGATCGCGGCGGTGCAGGGGGTGGCGACGGCGGCGGGCTGCCAGCTCGTCGCGACCTGCGACCTGGCCGTGGCGGCGGAGCAGGCGCGCTTCTGCACGCCGGGTGTCGATATCGGGCTGTTCTGCTCGACTCCGGCGGTGGCGCTGGCCCGTGCCGTACCGCGCAAATCGGCGATGGAGATGCTGCTCCTGGGCGACATGGTCCCGGCCGGGGAAGCCCTGCGCATGGGCCTGGTGAACCGCGTGGTGCCGCAGGCGGCCCTGATGGACACCGCGCATGATCTGGCGCAACGCATCGCGGCGCGCTCTGCGCTCACCATCCGCAAGGGCAAGGCTGGCTTCTATCGCCAGGTGGACCTGCCGCTGGCGGAAGCCTATCGCGCCGCCGCCTGCGTGATGACGGAAAATCTCATGGCGCATGACGCCGCGGAGGGGATCGGTGCCTTCCTGGAGAAGCGCCGCCCGGTCTGGGAAGATCGCTGAGGAACCAAGACATGACCGATTACGAGACGGGCCTGGCGCGCAACGCCGCAAACCATCAGCCGCTGACACCCCTGCTGTTCCTGGAACGGGCGGCGCAGGTCTATCCGGATGCGATCGCCGTCGTGCATGGCGCGGTGCGGCGACGCTATGGGGAGCTGCGGGACCGTTCCGTGCGGCTGGCCTCGGCGCTGGCCAAACGTGGCATCGGGCGTGGTGACACCGTGGCCGCGGTGCTGCCGAACATCCCCGAAATGCTGGAATGCCACTATGGCGTGCCGATGGCCGGGGCCGTGTTGAACACCATCAACACGCGGCTCGATGCGGCGACCGTCGCCTACATCCTCGATCATGGCGAGGCGAAGGCGCTGATCGTCGACAAGGAGTTCATGCCGGTGGTGCGGCTCGCCCTGGTGCAGGCCAAGGCGAAGCCGCTGATCATCGAGGTGGACGACCCGCTGGCGCCTGCCGGCGCGCGGGGCGAGACGCTGGGCGGCATGGACTACGAAGCGTTGCTCGCGGAAGGTGATCCGGCTTTCGCCTGGACGCTGCCGCGGGACGAATGGGACGCGATCACGCTCAACTACACTTCCGGCACCACGGGCAAGCCGAAGGGCGTGGTCTATCATCATCGCGGGGCCTATCTGCTCGCGGTCGGCAATGTGCTCTCGGCGGAGATGGGCAAGCATCCCGTCTATCTCTGGACGCTGCCGATGTTCCACTGCAATGGCTGGTGCTTCCCCTGGACCGTCACCGCGCAGGCCGGTGTGCATGTCTGCCTGCGCGCCGTACGCGGGCCCGACATGTGGCGGCTGATGGCCGATGAGGCGGTGACGAACATGTGCGGCGCGCCGATCGTGATGGCGACGCTGCTGAACACACCCGAGGCCGAGAAGCGCGACCTGCCGCACCAGGTGAAGTTCATCGTCGCCGGCGCGCCGCCGCCCGAGGCCGTGCTCGCCGCCATGCAGGCAGCCGGTTTCGCGATCTGCCACGTCTATGGGCTGACGGAAGTCTATGGGCCCTCGGTCGTGAACGAATGGCACGCGGAATGGGATGCGAAGCCCGCGCAGGAGCGCGCGGCGCTGATGGCCCGCCAGGGCGTGCGCTATCTGGCGCTCGAGGGGCTCGACGTGATGGACCCCATGACCATGCAGCCCATGCCGGCGGACGGCGCCTCGCTGGGTGAGGTGATGATGCGCGGCAATGTCGTGATGAAGGGCTATCTGAAGGACGAGGCCGCGACGGGTTCCGCCTTCAAGGGCGGCTGGTTCCATACCGGCGACCTCGCGGTGAAGTACCCGGATGGCTACATCCAGTTGAAGGATCGCTCGAAGGACATCATCATCTCGGGCGGGGAGAACATCTCCTCCATCGAGGTCGAGGATGCGCTGTACAAGCATCCGGCGGTCGCGGTGGTGGCGGTGGTGGCGCGGCCGGACGAGAAGTGGGGCGAGACGCCCTGCGCCTTCGTTGAGCTGAAGCCCGGCGTCCAGGCCACGCCCGAGGAACTGATCGCCTTCGCGAAACAGCATCTGGCGGGGTTCAAGGTTCCACGTCACATCGTCTTCGCCGAATTGCCGAAGACCTCCACCGGCAAGATCCAGAAGCACGTCTTGCGCAGCCAGGCCAAGGAAGCATGACCTCAGTCGATCCGATTCTCGCCCATGCCGCCGCGCGGCGTGAGGAGTCCCGCGCGCGCTGGTTCGAATGGCTGCGCATTCCGTCCGTCTCGGCCCAGCCGAACCACGCGCCGGATTGCCGGCAGGCCGCGGAATGGATCGCGGCGCAACTGGGGGAGATCGGCTTCGCGGCGTCGCTGAAGGACACGGCGGGCCATCCGGTGGTGCTGGCGACGCATCCCGGCCCGGCAGGCGCGAAGCGCCACCTGCTGTTCTACGGCCATTACGACGTGCAGCCGGCCGAACCGATGGAGCTGTGGACCAGCCCGCCCTTCGAGCCCGTGCTGGTGGACGGGCCGAACGGCAAGCGTGCCGTGGCGCGTGGCGCGGTGGACGACAAGGGCCAGGTGATGTTGTGGCTGGAGGCCCTGCGCTTCTGGCACGACACGCAGGGCGGCCCGCCCTGCCGCGTCACCGTCATGGTGGAAGGCGAGGAGGAGGTGGGGTCGAAGCACCTTCCCGATTTCCTGGAAGCCAATGCCGATGCGCTGCGCGATGCCGATGTCGTCGTCATCAGCGACAGCAACATGTGGGACATCAATACGCCGTCCATCGTCACCAGCGTGCGTGGGCTGGTCTACACTCAGCTCGACATCATCGCGGCCAACAAGGACCTGCATTCGGGCCTGTATGGCGGGTCGGCGCTGAACCCCATCAACCTCATCACGCGCATCCTGGGCGACCTGAAGGATGAGGCCGGGACCATCCTGATCCCGGGCTTCTATGACGGCGTGCAGGAGATCTCCGCCGAACGCCGCGCGCAGTGGAACGGGCTGAACTTCGACGAGAAGGCCTTTCTCGGCGGCGTCGGCCTGTCGGTGCCGGCGGGCGAGGTCGATCGCACCGCGCTCGAACGGCTCTGGGCTCGGCCGACCGTCGATGTGAACGGCATCTGGGGCGGCTACATGGGGGAGGGTGCCAAGACCGTCATCCCGTCCGAGGCCCATGCGAAGGTGTCCTTCCGCCTGGTGCAGGGGCAGAGCCCGGCCAAGGTCATCGCCGGCTTCCGCGACTTCATCATCGACCGGATGCCCGAGGATGCGCAGGTGAAGATCCAGGTCTTCAGCCATGGCGAAGGCATCGAGATCCCTTCCGATAGCCCCTTCGTCCGTGCCGCCCAGGCCGCGCTGGCCGAGGAATTCGGCAAGCCGGCGATCCTGCAGGGCGGCGGCGGCTCGCTGCCGGTGGTCGAGCAGATCAAGCAGATCATCGGGCTCGACTGCCTGCTGGTCGGCTTCGGCCTCGACGACGACCAGGTGCACAGCCCGAACGAGAAGTTCGACGTGATCTGCTTCGAGCGCGGCATCGACAGCCACATCCGCATGCTGGCGGCGCTGGCCGAGGCATGAAGCAGGCCCAGGGCGGTTCCCTTGAAAGCGGAACCGCCCGGACCTTGGTTTGAGGGATCATCTGCACCCGCCCGGCCCGGCGGGACCTGCTCGACGGAGGCATCGTGAACGAGGATCCCTACGACGTCCTGGGTGTGAAGCGCGACGCTTCGCAGGACGACATCCGCAAGGCCTACCGCAAGCTCGCCCGCAAGCTGCATCCCGACCTGAACCCCGGCGACAAGGCGGCCGAGGAGAAGTTCAAGGCCGTTTCCGCCGCGAACGACATCCTGGGCGATGCCGACAAGCGCGCGCGCTTCGACAAGGGCGAGATCGACGCGGCCGGCAATGAACGCCCGCCGCAACCGCCGCCCGGCTGGTATCGCGACCATGCGGGCGGCGGCGGCGGGCCCTACACCTCCGATGCCGGCTATGCCGACATGATGGATGAGGACGAGCTGCTCGGCGCGCTGTTCGGACGCGGCGCGCGGCGGCGCGGCGGCGCGGGCGGCGCGCAGTTCCGCATGCAGGGCGGGGATATCCATGCACGGCTCGACATCGATTTCCTCGATGCCGTGAATGGCGGGACGAAGCGCGTGACGCTGCCGGATGGCAGCACGGTTGACGTGACGATCCCGCCCGGCACGCGTGAAGGCCAGGTGCTGCGGCTGCGCGGCAAGGGCTCGCCCGGTCTCGGCGGCGGGCCGTCGGGCGACCTGATGGTCGAGATCAGCGTCGGGGAGCACCGCCACTACACGCGCCGCGACGACGACATCCTGCTCGATCTTCCGGTCAGCCTGACCGAGGCGGTGCTGGGCGGGAAGATCGAAGTGCCGACGCCGGCGGGGCCGGTGATGGTGACGGTGCCGAAGGGATCGAACAGCGGCACGGTGCTGCGGCTGAAGGGCCGCGGGGTGAAGAAGCGCGACGGATCGCGCGGCGATGCCTTCGTCACGCTGCGCCTCGTCCTGCCGGACAGGCCCGATGCCGAGCTGGAGGCCTTCGCCGAAGGCTGGGCCGCCGGCAAGGCGCAGAATCCGCGCGCGGGGATGGAGAGCTGACATGGCCGAGAAGAATGACCGCCTGCGCGGCCTGCACCTCCAGGCGACGATGCTGGAAGCCTGGGTCTCGGCCGGCTGGATCGCGCCGGAGGCAGCGGAGTACAGCGAGGCCGACCTCGCCCGGGCCTGCCTGATCCGCGACCTGCGCGAGGCGATGGGCGTGAACGATGAGGGGGTGGGCGTGGCGCTCGACCTGCTCGACCAGATTCACGGCTTGCGGCGCGCGCTGCGGCGCGTCGGCGATGTGATGCACGGCCTGCCCGAACCCGCGCGGCAGGAGGTGCTGGTGATCCTGCGGGAACTGGACGAAGCATGAGTTCGGGCTTTCACGGCGTCTTTCCCTATCTCGTCTCCCCCGTCGCGCCGGATGGCACGGTGCTGGAGGGCGAGCTGCGGCGGCTGGTGGATCATCTGATCGAATCCGGTGTGCATGGGCTGACGCCGCTCGGCAGCACGGGGGAATTCGCCTATCTCGATGCGGCGCAGCGTCGGCGGATCGTCGAGATCGTGGTGGATGCGACGCGCGGCCGCGTGCCGGTGGTCGCTGGCGTCGCCGCGACCACCACGGCGGATGCGGTACGCCAGGCGAAGGAGTATGCGGCGATCGGCGTGGATGGGATCCTCGCCATCATGGAGGC
>JAYSDS010000148.1:0-7205 GCA_041914265.1 Roseomonas sp. | reverse complement strand
TTCCCGGTCTCCGAAGCGGGCGTCATCGCCTATTTCACCGCGATCGCGGAGGCCACCGACAAGCCGGTGGTGCTCTACACCAACCCGAATTTCCAGCGATCCGACCTGACGCTGCCGGCGATCGACACGCTGTCGCGCCATCCGCGTATCGTCGGCATCAAGGATGCCTCGACCAATACCGGGCGGTTGCTGTCCATCCTGAACCGCACGGAGGGGCGGATGGAGGTCTTCGCGGCGTCCGCGCATATCCCGCTCGCGGTGATGATGATCGGCGGCAAGGGGTGGTTCGCCGGGCCGGCCTGCGCCATCCCCCGTGAGTCGGTGCGGCTGTACGAATTGTGCCGGGCCGGGAAATGGGACGCGGCGCTGGTGCTGCAGCGTGCCCTGTGGCGGGTGAACGAGCTGTTCGCGGCGCATTCGCTGGCGGCCTGCATCAAGGGCGCGTTGCAGATCCAGGGCTTCGCGGTGGGCGATCCGGTCCCGCCCCAGGCGGCGCTCTCGGCCGAGGGCCGCGTGGCGGTGGAAAAGGCGCTCGCCCTCGCCGTCGAGGCGCTTGCCGCCGCGCCCGGGGCCTGAACGTGTTCGACAGGATCAGGCTGCCGCTGGTGCTTGGCGCGCTGGCGATGATCGGGCCGTTCTCGATCGACATGTACCTGCCGGCGCTGCCGGCGCTGGGGGCGTCGCTGAACGCCTCGCCCGGTGCGGTGCAGGGGACGCTCGCGATCTACTTCCTCGGCCTGGCCGGTGGGCAGATGCTCTATGGGCCGATGTCGGACCGCTTCGGGCGACGCGGGCCATTGTTCGTGGGGCTCGGCCTCTACACCATCGCGGCGGCGGCCTGTGCGCTGGCGCCCGATGTGCAGACGCTGACGGTGGCACGGCTGTTCCAGGCGCTGGGCGGCTGTTCGGGGATGGTGATCGCGCGCGCGATGGTGCGCGACGTGTCCGATGAGCGCGGGTCGGTGCGGCTGATGGCGCAGCTCATGCTGGTGATGGGCGTCGCGCCGGTCATCGCGCCGATCGTCGGCGGGGCGGTGCTGCCACTCTTTGGCTGGCGCGGCATCTTCGCGCTGCTGGCGATTTATGGCGTGACGATGCTGGCGGTGATCGCGCTGTTCCTGCCGGAATCCCTGCCGATCGAGCGACGGCGGCGGGACGGCCTGGTGGCGGTGCTGCGGGTGTGGCTTGGCCTGCTGGGCGATCGGCGCTTCCTCGGCCTGGCGCTGGCCGGCGGCTTCATCAGCGGCGGGATGTTCACCTACATCAGCGGCTCGCCCTTCGTCTTCATGGAGCTGAATGGCGTGCCGGCGGGGCAGTACGGCTTCTATTTCGGGGCCAATGCGCTCGGCATCATGGCGATGGGGCAGATCGTGGGGCGGCTCGCGCATCGCATCCCGCCGAAGCGGATCCTGCCGGTGACGATCACGGTGCCACTCGTCTCGGGCCTGGTACTGCTGTTCGTGGCGAAGACGGGGTTGGGCGGCTTTCCGGCGATGCTGGTGGCGCTGTTCTTCTTCGTCGCGATGATGGGCGGCGTGATGCCGCTGACGACCGCACTCGCCATGGGGCCGCATGGAGCGGTGGCGGGGAGTGCCTCGGCGCTGATGGGCACGCTGCAATTCAGCATCGGGGCGGCGTGTGGCGCGGTGTTGGGCGCGTTGCAGGACGGGACGGCAGTGCCGATGGCGCTGGTCATCGCGGGGTGCGGCGTGGCGGGGTGGTGCTCGCGGCGATTCCTCGCACGATGACGGCGCTGATCCGGCCGTGCCGTGATGCGCTGGGGGAGTATGTCGCGGCGCTGGAAGGCGGCTGGTCGCCGGCCAATGTCGCGGGGGATGCGGTGATCCGGGCGCATCTCGCGGCCATCGCGCGGGATGCGGATGCGTTCCTGGCGAGCCAACATGATCCGGAGGCGCGCGGGGCACCGATCACCCTGCCGGATGGTTCGACCGTGCCCCGGCTGCCGGCCTTCACGCGCTGGATCTGGGATGGGGAATTCTGCGGCGCGATCCATTTCCGCTGGCAGGACGGGACCGAGGATCTGCCGGCGCATGTGCTGGGGCACATCGGCTATGCGGTGGTGCCGTGGAAGCGAGGGCAGGGCCATGCGACGCGGGCGCTGGCGTTGCTGTTGCCGGAGGCGCGGGCGATCGGGCTGCGGCATGTCGAGCTGACGACCAATCCCGAGAATATGTCGTCGCAGTGGGTGATCACCGCGAATGGCGGTGTGTTGCTCGGGCGGTTCCGAAAGGAAGCGGCCTATGGCGGTGAAGAAGGGTTGCGGTTCAGGATCGACCTGTAGGTCCAGCACCGGGTGCTCGCGATCGGCTCCGGCCTACGCATCGTTCATCTGGCTGTGAGGGCATGACTCGCAGGCGGTGCGGCGGATGCCCGGATGAAGGTCATCCAACCGTCCACGAGCGCGCTGCCGACAGGATCGTCGCCGTATTGGGCAGGTGACGGGCCTTGCCAGGTCCCTCGCCGGGTGTCGGTTTCCAAAGGCCTCGGGCCTTTGGTGGGCGCGAAGCACGGCTTCGCGGTGCGGAGAGGGGCAACGCCCCTCTCCAATACGTGCTACTGCCGCGCCCGCTCCGCATGCTTCCCCATGGTCGCATACGGCGCATAGGGTGGCACGGGCCCGATCGCGCGCATGTCCACCTCGACCAGCGCAGGCCCTTTCGCCGCCAGGGCCTGCGCGAGAACGGTCCCCACCGTCTCCGCGCTCGACACGCGGAAGTAGGGCAGCCCTGCCAGCGCAGCCAGGCCCTGCAATTCCGGCGTCAGCAGGTCGTGGCCGAATTGCCGGCCATCCGCGACCGCGTCCTGGATGTGGCGGATCACGCCATAGCCGCCGTCATTCATCACCATCGTCACCAGGTCGGGCTTTTCCTGCGCGGCGGTGAAGATCTCGCACATCCCCAGCGAGAAGCCGCCATCGCCGACCATCGCCAGCGTCTTGCGCCCTTGCGCGGCGATCGACGCGCCAAGGCCCAGCGCCAGCCCCGGCCCGATCGCCGCCCCCACCGGATAGACCGAATTGCGCGGGTCATAAATCGGGAACACCCGGTTGCCCCAGGTGGAGTTCGCGATGGTGATGTCGCGCACGAAGACGCCGTCGCGTGGCAGGGCGGCGCGGATCGCATCGGGAAAAGCGGAGTAGGGGCCGAGGGTCGCGAGATACTCCGCCCGCGCGCGGGACTTCAGCGCGGCGACGTCGGCGGCGTAGCCGGCCTCGATGCCGGTGCGGCCCGCGAGGCGATCCGCGATGCCCGACATGACCAGCCCCGCATCGCCATGGATGAACAGGCTGTTGGCGTAGGTCCGCCCATCGGCGGAGGCATCGCAATCGGCGTGGATCAGCGTCTTCGGCAGCTTCATCGAGAAGTCGCCGGTCTCATGCCCGCGCAGCCGCGATCCGACGACCAGCATCGCATCGACGTTGCCGTAGAACTCCTGCACGCGCGGCGACCCGTTGCCGTGCAGGCCGCCGAGCGTCATGGGGTGATCCTCCGGGATCGTCCCGCGTCCGTTCCAGGACGACACCGCGCCGAAGCCCATCGCCATCAGCCGCAGCGCCGCGTCGCGCGCCTGCTTGGCGCCATTGCCGAGCCACAGCATCGGGCGCTTGGCGGCGGCGAGGATCTGCGCGGCCGCGTCGAGCTCGGCCGGATTCGGCGGCAGCGGCGCGGCGATGGGCAGCACCAGGGAATCGAGGCCGCCTGGCCGGTCGATCGGCGCCCGCTGCAGGTCGATCGGGATCTCCACCGATACCGGCCCCCGCGGCGCCGACAGCGCCTCGGCCGCCGCGCGCACCAGCACGCCGAAGGCTTCGTTCGCCGACCGCACGCGGTACGCCGCCTTGCAGGCCGCGGCGAGCATCGCCGTCTGACCGGGAACGTCGTGCACCGTGCCCACATCGCGATCGATGAACTTCGTCGCGGTCTGGCCCGTGATGTGCAGCACGGGCGATCCGGCGAAGCGCGCCTCCACCAGGCCGGGGATGGCATTCGCCATGCCGGGACCGGTCGAGGTGAACAGCACGCCGAGATGCCCGGCGACGCGCGCATAGGCATCGGCCATATGCGCGCCACCCATCTCCCCGCGGCACATCACATAGCGCAGCGCGTTGCGCCGCCCGATCGCGTCCAGCATCGGGATGTTGTGCACCGAAACGATGCCGAAGACGGTGGACACGCCGATCTGCGGCAGCAGGTCGGCCACGAGATCGGCGACGGTGTACTGGCTTGTCATGGAACGTTTCCCCTGAGGCTTGTGTTAAGTGTGGCACGCATCGCGCGGCCTGACAGCCCGGCGGTGCCAACGCGCCCGCAATCAGCGGGCAAGACACCAGTCATGAGGGAGTGTCGCGATGAGCATCTTCCGCTCGATCATGAACGGGATCTTCGGCCATCGTGCGGCGGCCACGGAAGGCCCCGCGGCTGCCGAGGCTGCGAATGCCCCGGCCGCTTCGCCTGCCTCCGCCGCGGCGTCGGCGCCTGCTGCGGCGCCGGCCGCCGCACCGTCCGGCGCCGCGCCCGCGCAGCCGGTCGACGTCGCCGCCGTGCTGACGGACATGCAGGCGAAGTCAGGCCAGGCGCTGAACTGGCGCCAGTCTATCGTGGACCTGATGAAGCTGCTCGGCATCGACAGCAGCCTCGCCGCGCGCAAGGAACTCGCGAAGGAACTCGGCTACTCCGGCTCGACCGATGATACGGCGACGATGAATGTGTGGTTGCACAAGCAGGTCATGACCAAGCTCGCCGAGAATGGCGGCAGGGTTCCCGACGAGCTGAGGTGAGCGCAGGCGGCGGGGGCGCGCCGCCCCCGCCTTCCCGCATCACCGTCCGCGCGCTTCCGCCAGGTGGTCGAAGCGCCGCGTATAGGTGCCGAGGCCCATGGTCTGGGACCGCAACTCGATGATGAGGTCGTGCAGCTCGGCCTCGGGCACCAGGGCCTGGACCTCGTCCCAACCCGGCCAGTCGGGCTTCTCCGCGTAGCCGAGGATCTGGCCACGCCGGCCGGTCAGCAGGCGCTGCGCGGCGGCCGTGGAATCCTGCGGCACCAGCACCGTCACCTGGTCCACCGGCTCCAGCATCACCGGCTCGGCCTTGGCCAGCGCTTCCTGCATTGCCATGCGGGTCGCCGTGGCGAAGGCCATGTCCGATGAATCCACGGAATGGAAGGCGCCATCCAGCAGCGTGACCGCGATGTCCACCACGGGATTGCCGAGCGGTCCCTTGCGCGAGGCTTCCTCGGCCGCGTCGCCCACGGCCGGGATGAATTTGCGCGGGATGGCGCCGCCGACGATGCGATCCTCGAAGGCGAAGCCCTCGCCACGCGGGCGCGGTGCGACCTCGAGCGTCACATCCGCGAACTGGCCATGCCCGCCGGTCTGACGCCGGTGCCGGGCATGGTGGCGCGCCGCCTGGCGGATGGTTTCGCGGAAGGCGATGCGCGGGCGCGCGGTGGTCATGCGCAGCCCATGCACCTCGGCCAGGCGCGCCACGGCGCGGTTGAGATGCATCTCCCCCTGGCCGGCCAGCAGGATCTGGCCGGTCTCGGCGTCGTGGATCACGGTCACCGCCGGGTCTTCCTCCGCCAGGCGCTGCAGCGCGCCGGACAGGCGGACATCGTCCTTGCGCTCCTCGGTGGCGACGGCCAGGGCGAAGACGGGCGCGGGCGGAACCGGGAAGGGCAGGCCAGGTGCGTTGCCCGAGGGAGACAGCGTCGAGCCCGTCGGCATGGCGTCGAGGCGGCCGAGCGCGACGACCTCGCCCGCCGTCGCCTCACCGGATCGCGCGGCCTCGCCGGCGGGGAAGCGGGTGATGCCGCCGATGCGCGCGCCGTTCACCGTGGCGCCGTCCTTCAGGCCGCCGCGCCAGATCCGCGCGAAGGACAGCTTGCCGCCCTGCCCGGTATGGAGCGTGCGGAAGATCTGGGCCAGGGCCTCGCCCTCCGGCGCGATCCCGCGGCGGGCGGCCGTTTCCCCGGCGAAGGGCGTGTCGTGGCGCAGCGCCTTCCACAGGCGCAGCACCCCATGCCGGCGTTCCGCCGCACCGATCAGGACGGGGTCGAGATGACCGGCGGCGACATCCGCATGCAGCGGTCGATAGAGATCCTCCGGGGCCGGGATGGTGTCCTCCACCACCTTCTCGAGCAGCGCGTCGTCGTGGTCGGCGAGCGTTTCGGCCAGGGCGGCGCGGGCCTCCTCCTCTCGCGGGCGCATCGAGTCGGGGATGCGGATGAGTTCCGAGGCCTCGCCCGGACGCCAGCGATAGGCCCGCGTGCTGACCAGGTCGACATAGCCGGTGACCGTGCCGCCCTCCCGGATCGGCACCTGGCGCAGGATGAGGGGACGGCGCGAATGGGCCTGAAGGGCGGCGATGGTGTCGCGGACACGTCCGTCGCCGATCGTATCGATCTTGTTGACGAAGAGCATGGCCGGCAGCCCGGATGCCTCCAGGGCGTGGAAGGCGGGGGCGAGGGCGGCGGCCCGCGCCGGGTCGGGCTCGCAGACCAGCAGGGCGAGATCGGCGACGGCGAGGGCGGCCACGGCATCCTGCGCGAATTCGACCGAGCCGGGGCAGTCGAGCAGCGCCCAGGGCTGATCCATGAATTCGCAGTGACCGAGTCGCATCTCCGTGCCCATCGTCCGCTGGCGGCCTTCGGTGCGGCGGGGTGGCGGACTGCCGGCGGCGGTGAGCAATGCGTCGAACAGCGTGGACTTGCCGCTGCCTTGGGGGCCGATCAGGGCGACGGCCCGTGGCCGCGCCCCGTTGGGCGTTCTCGACGCGGCAGAGGATTCCTTCGGGGTGGCAGGCATGGCGACGATGTCTCCTCCTGTGCCCGGCCGTGGACCGGCCGTGTGCAACGGCGGCCCGGCGGGGAGGGGCCGCCAGGGTGGAGACTAGACCCGACCCCGCGCGATGCGGTGAAATTCCTGGGCTTTGGCCGATCGCGACCAGCCGGGACACGGTGTGGCGTGGCCGCCACACTGTCCCGAAGATGTTGAAGCCGGCACGAGGTTCCCCCCGCAAGCACCGGAAAGTTGTGATTTAGTGCATCAGAACCCCTGCAAGGGGGGGCGCCACGAGCACCGCCGGTGTCGGTGCGGACCGGATGCGAGGAATGACGATGAGCTTCAGGAAGACGCTTCTTGCCGCGACGCTGCTGTCGCTGCCGATGGCCGCGACCGCGAATGCGCA
>JAYSDS010000147.1:0-14119 GCA_041914265.1 Roseomonas sp. | reverse complement strand
AGGGGCGTTGCCCCTCCAAACCACCCCACCAAAGGCCGAAAGGCCTTTGGAAACCAATACCTGGCATTGTGCGCGGTGGTCGAAGCAGGTGTCGAAGTGCGCGCCCGCGCGCGACGTGCCGAGGAGCGTGTGCGTCGTGCCCGGCGCCGAATGCGGGCGGTCCAGGCCACATCGTGGCCTGGCGGAGTTGGGGGCAGAGCTCCTTCGATTCCCACCGCGGCCATTCCCGGGACTGACCGATGCGCCCAACGCCGAGTGATGGGTGTGAAAGGCCCTCTCCGCCCCCTCCATGCGACCCCATCCCGTTCCGGAGCCCGCCCGATTGAGCGACGCCCGCGGCATCCCTGACCGCACGCTGTTCTGGGGCATGGCGGGCACGCAGCTCGTCGGCTGGGGCACGATCCATGTCCCCTTCCCCCTGCTGGTCGCGCCGATGGAAGCCGAGCTCGGCTGGTCGCGCGTCCTGCTGAACGGTGCCTATACGGCGGGACTGCTGGCCTCGGGCCTGGCGGCGGTGCCAGCGGGACGATGGCTCGACCGGCATGGCCCGCGCGCGATGATGAACAGCGGCATGCTCGCCGCCGCGCTGCTGCTCCTCGCGATGAGCCTCGTCGAGCATCCGGCGGCCTATGTCGCCATCTGGATCCTGCTGGGCCTCGTGCAGTCCATGTGCCTGTGGAACACCGCCATGGCGGTGGTCGTCGCCGAGGCACGCGACCTGCGGCGCACCGTCACCTCCATCACCTTCGTCACGGGTTTCACCGTCACGGTCTTCGTGCCGCTGAGCGGCGCGCTGATCGATCTGCTCGGCTGGCGCGGTGCGCTGCAGGTGCTGGCGCTGCTGCAATTCGGGGCCGCGCTCGGCACCATCGCCATGCTGCGGCAGGCGCGGACGCCGCCGCGCGGCACGACGGCACGGACCGGACCGAACCTGAGCACACGGCTGAAGGACCCTGCCTTCCTCGGCCTCGCCCTGTGCTTCTCGGCGCACGCCTTCATCGCCATGGGGCTCGGCGCGCATCTCATCCCGCTGCTGCGGGCGCGGGGCTGGCCCGAGGCGACCGTGCTGCTCTTCGCCGCCGCGCATGGCCCAGCCCAGGTCGCGGCCCGGGCGCTGCTCTTCGCCATGGGCGGGCGCGTGACGATGCGCAGCGTCGGCCTCGTCGCCACCGGCCTCGTGCCGATAGGCATGCTCGCCCTGCTGCCCGACACGACGGGGCTGACGCTGACGATCCTCTTCGTCCTGTGCTGGGGGATGGGCGATGGGCTGATGACCATCGTGCGGACCGCCGGCACCGCCGAGATCCTGGGGCGCCAGGGCTTCGGCGCGGTGTCCGGCGCGCTGTCGGCCATCGCGGTCGCCCCGCGCATGGCCGCGCCGCTCCTGCTCGCACTGGTCTGGGAAGGCGCCGGCGGCTACGGGCCGGTGCCCTGGCTGCTGGCCGGGGTCGGCCTGACGATGACGGGCGGCTTCCTGCTCGCCGCCCGGCGCCCTGTCAGCGCGAGCTGATGCCGGCCCCGGCGCCACCGCCGACATAGGCGCCGTGGTTGCCGCCGGACTCGCAGCCTGCCACCAGCAGCACCGCGAGCACGAGCAGCAGCCGCATCACGCCGCGTCGTTCAGGTGGCAGGCGCTGCGCTGGCCGGGTGCCACTTCCTTCAACAGCGGCTTCTCCACCTTGCAGCGTTCCATCGCGTGCGGGCAGCGCGGATGGAAATGGCAGCCGGGCGGCGGGTTCAGCGGCGACGGGATCTCTCCCTTCACGGCCGAGAAGGCGCGCTTGCGGCTTTCGATACGCGGCACGGAGGCGAGCAGCGACTGCGTGTAGGGGTGGTTCGGCCGGGCGAAGACCGTCTCGGTTTGTGCCTCCTCCACCACCCGGCCGAGATACATGATCACGACGCGGTCGGAGATGTGCTCCACGACGCCAAGATCGTGGCTGATGAAGAGGTAGGTGAGGTCGAGCTCCGAGCGCAGCCGGATGAAGAGGTTGAGGATCTGCGCCTGGATCGAGACGTCGAGCGCGGCCACCGCCTCGTCGCAGACGATGAAGTCGGGCTTCACCGCCAACGCGCGCGCGATGCCGATGCGCTGGCGCTGCCCGCCCGAGAACTGGTGCGGGTAGCGTCGCTTGAAGGCGGGATCGAGGCCCGCGCGGCGCATCTGTTCATCGACATAGGCATCGAAGCCGGAGCGCGTGGTGATGCCATGCACCAGCGGCGCCTCGCCGACGATGTCCACCACGCGCATGCGCGGGTTCAGCGAGGCGTAGGGATCCTGGAAGATCATCTGCGTGCGCAGCTTCATCTCCCGCGCCTCGGCGCCTTCGCGCGAGCGCAGCTCGGTCCCGTTGCGCAGGATGCTGCCGCCGGAAGGCGGCATGATGCCCGCCACCATCCGCCCCAGCGTGGACTTGCCGCAGCCGGATTCGCCGACCAGCCCGACCACCTCGCCCTTGCGGATGGTCAGGTCCACATTGTCCACGGCATGCACGATTTCCTCGCGCACCCGGGCACCGAGCCGCTGCGCCAGGCGCCCGGCGAAATCGAGCTTCTTCTCGAAGCGGCGGGAAATGCCGCGCAGTTCCACCATGGGCACGCCGGCATCGATGGCGCGCGGGGCCGCGGTGATCGTCTCGCTCATGCGGCCTGCTCCGTCGGCGTGGTGATAGGAAGGAAGCAGCGCACCTCATGCCCCGGGGCGAGTTCGCGGATGCCGGGTTCCTGCAGACAGGCATCGGCGGCGCGCGGGCAGCGGCTGCGGAAGGCGCAGCCCGGCGGCAGGCTCAGCAGCGAGGGCGTCATGCCCGGGATCTGGCGCAGCGGCTCGCCGCGCTTGTTGCGCGACGGCACGGAACCGATCAGCCCCGCCGTATAGGGGTGCATCGGCGCGTCGAGCACCTCGGAGACCGCCCCCTTCTCGACGATGCGGCCGGCATACATGACCGCCACGTCGTCGGCGAGGCCGGCGACGACGGACAGATCGTGCGTGATCCAGATGAGCGAGGTGCCGGTGGTCTCGGCGAGCTTCTGCACCTCAGCGAGGATCTGCCCCTGGATGGTGACGTCGAGCGCGGTGGTCGGCTCGTCCGCGACGATCAGCTCCGGTTCGTGCAGCAGCGCGATGGCGATCGCCACGCGCTGGCGCATCCCGCCCGAGAACTGGTGCGGGTAGGAGAGCAGGCGTTCATCCGGGGACGGGATGCCCACCATGCCGAGCGTGTCGCGCGCGCGCTGGCGCGCTTCCTCGCGGCTGACCTTCTTGTGGGCGAGCACCGTCTCGATCATCTGCGTGTCGACGCGCAGGACCGGATTGAGCGTCATCATCGGGTCCTGGAAGATCATCGCGATGCGGTTGCCGCGCAGGTCGCGCATCGCCGCCTCGGACATCTTCGCGAGGTCCTGGCCATGGAACAGGATCTGCCCGTCCACGACGCGGCCCGGCGCATCGACCAGGCCGAGGATCGAGAACCCCGTCACGGTCTTGCCGGAACCGGATTCGCCGACGAGGCCCATCACCTTGCCGCGCCCGACGGTGAAGGACACGTCGTCGACGGCCTTCACCACGCCGGCGCGCGTGAAGAAGTGGGTCCTGAGGTTGCGGACCTCGAGGGTGGCTTTGGCGGGGCTGGCGGGGATGCTGGCGACCGTCATGTCCTGCCTATTTCTTCAATCGTGGGTTCAGCACGTCGCGAAGCTGATCGCCCACCAGGTTGATGGAGACGATCGTCACCAGCAGCGCGATGCCGGGATAGAAGCTGATCCAGTACTTGCCCGAGAGCATGTACTCGTAGCCATTGGCGATCAGCAGGCCGAGCGAGGGTTCGGTGATCGGCACGCCGAGGCCGAGGAAGGACAGCGTCGCTTCGAGCGCGATGGCGCGCGCGACCTGCATGGTGGCGATGACGATCAGCGGCGGCAGGCAGTTCGGCAGCAGGTGGCGGAACATGATGCGGTGCGTCGGCAGGGCCAGGCACTGCGCTGCCTCGATATACTCGCGCCGACGCTCCACCAACGCGGTGCCGCGCACGGTGCGGGCGTAATAGGCCCATTCCACGATCACCAGCGCGATCACCACGTTCATGATGCCCTTGCCGAGGAAGGCGAGGATCATCAGCGCGACGAGGATGGACGGGAAGGAGAGCTGGAGGTCCACGAGGCGCATCACCACCGTGTCGGTCCGCCCGCCGGCATAGGCCGCGAGCAGACCGAGGGAGGCGCCGACGAGGCAGGCGATCAGCGCCGACCCCGCGCCGACGGTGAGCGAGATGCGCAGCCCGTACATGATGCCGGAGAGCATGTCGCGCCCCTGGTCATCCGTGCCGAGCCAGTAGGTGAAGCCCGCGCCCCCGACCGTGCCGGGTTCCATCCGCCCGTCCATGATGTCGAGCTGGGCGAGGTCGTAGGGGTTCTGCGGCGCGATCCAGGGTGCGAGGATCGCGATGACCGCGATGATGGCGAAGACCACCAGCCCGAACAGCGCGACCTTGGACTCGCAGAATTCGGAGACGAAGCGCCGGAACGGCGTCTCCACCTTCTCCTGACGCGGGGCGGCGGGCGCCGTCCCGCCGATGGCGGCCTGGCTCATGTGCCCTTGCTCTCCAGCCTGACGCGCGGATCCAGCAGCGAATAGGTGAGGTCCACGACCAGATTGATGGTGATGAACATCAGCACGATGATCATCAGGTAGGCGACGATCACCGGGCGATCGAGCACGTTGATGCTGTCGATGATCAGCTTGCCCATGCCCGGCCAGGCGAAGACGCTCTCGGTGACCACCGAGAAGGCGATGGTCGAGCCGAGCTCGAGCCCCACCACGGTCACGACCGGGATCAGGATGTTCTTGAAGACGTGCACGAAGGTGACGCGCGCGGGCGAGAGGCCCTTGGCGCGCGCGAACTTCACGTAGTCCATCAGCATCGTCTCACGCACGCCCGCGCGGGTGAGGCGGATGACGAGGCTGATCTTGAACAGGGCGAGGTTGACGGCGGGCATCACCATGTGCGCGAGGCCATCCCCGGTCAGGAAGGACCACTGGATGCCGGAGCTGCACGGCGTGATGCCGATGAAGCCGAGCACCGAGCACGTCTCCCCGCGCCCCGTCGAGGGCAGCCAGCCGAGCTGCACGGCGAAGATCATGATCAGCATCAGCCCGACCCAGAAGGTCGGGAGCGAGAAGCCGAGGATCGACCCGGCCATGATGGTCTTCGACGCCGGCGCATTCGGCCGCAGCCCGGCATAGAGACCGAGCGGCAGGCCGATGAGCAGCGCGAGGAAGGTCGCCCCGAAAGCGAGTTCCAGCGTCGCCGGCATGCGCTGCAGGATCAGCTTCAGCGCCGGTTCGTTGAACACGAAGGAGCGGCCGAGATCGCCCTGGAGCGCATTGGTCAGGAAAACGAGGTACTGCTGCCACAGCGGCAGATCGAGCCCGAGCGCCTGGATAGCGCGCTCGCGCTCGATCTGGTCCGCATCCGGGCTGATCAGGATCTCGACAGGGTCGCCGATGGCGTAGACGCCGACGAAGACGATCAGCGACATGGCCAGGACGACGAAGAGCGCCTGGATAAGACGGCGGACGAGATAGACGGTCACCTGATCAGCCCTGAATTCAGCGAGGCGCCGGGCGCAGATCCTGCGCCCGGGTCAGCTCGTCGTTGCGTGGCGTGTGTTCGAAGCCGCGCCGCGTCGCCCAGATGTTGGTCTGGATGTGCAGCGGAATGACACCCACATCGGTCATAGCAATGCGCATGCCATCGACTACCTGCTGCTCCCGCTTCGCCTCATCGAGCTCGGAGAGGGATTGCAGCAGCAGCGCATCCACCTGCGGGTTGGAATAGCGCCCGCGATTGGAGGCACCCCAGCCGCGGTCGCGGTTCACGGTGGCCATGATGTTGCGCAGCGGGTGCGACCCGTCAGGGTTCGACCCCCAGCCGATCAGGAAGGCGGAATATTCCTGGCGGCCGGCGCGGCCGACGAAGGTGGTCCAGGGCTGCGCCTCGACGGCCGTGCGCACGCCGATGCGCGTCCACATCTGGCCGACCGCCTGGATGATGCGCGCATCGTTGATGTAGCGGTCGTTCGGCCCATTGAGCGTGATCCGGAAGCCTTGCGGATAGCCGGCCTCGGCCAGCAGGCGCTTGGCACCGTCGGGGTCGTAGGCCGGCGCGGGAAGGTCGGCGACGAAGCCGAAGACGCCTTCGGGCAGGAACTGGTTGGCCGGCGTCGCCGCGCCTTCCATGATCCGGTCCACGATGGCGCGACGGTCGATCGCCATGGAGAGTGCGCGCCGCACGCGCACATCCTGCAGGGGATTGCGCCCCAGGGGCTGGCCGTTGTTGTCAGTGACGAAGGGCGAGTTCTCATTCGCCGGCCGCAGGAAGTCGAGGCCGAGGAAGATCAGCCGCAGCCCGACCGTCTCGGACAGCCGCACCCGGTTGTCGCTGCGCAGCTTGGCGAGGTCGGAGGTCGGCACCTGGTCGATCAGATCAACATCGCCCGCGAGCAGCGCCGCGGTGCGTGCCGCGTCATTCGTGATCATGCGGTAGTTGACGCGCTGGAACGGCGCGCGATCGCCCCAATAGCCGTCGAACCGCTCGAATTCGATGCGGTCGCCATTGCGATGGGAGACGGCGCGATAAGGTCCGGTCCCGACCGCGGCGCGCAGCGCGTTGAAGTCCTCGGTCGTCGCGTTCTCGGTCGTTTCCTTGTCGATGATGCGGACATTGGTCATGTCCAGCGGCAGCAACGGATAGGGCTCGGCCGTGTGAAAGCGGATGGTCAGCGGATCGACGATCTCGATGCGCGTGATGGGCCGCGCATAGGCGGCGTAGGAAGACGGGCTGTTCGGCACGTTCGGCAGCCGCCCGATGGTGAAGGCGACATCTTCCGCCGTGAAGGCGTTGCCGTTGTGGAAGCGGACATTCGGCCGCAGCTTGAACTCCCACACCGTCGGCTCGATCGCGCGCCATTCAGTGGCAAGGCCCGGGATCTGGCGCGCGCGCTCGTCGGTGTTGATCAGCCGGTCGAAGATGGTGTCCGAGACGGCGTTGTTCGGCGAAAGCTGGTGATAATGCGGGTCGATCGAGGTGACGGGCGCCCCAACCGCGATGGTGGCCGTCTGCGCATACGCCTGGCTTACGCCGAGCGCGAGGCCGGCCGCTGCCATGGCGATGGCGGCGGCTTTCGGCCGCCGGATGTTCGGCTTCATTCTTTGCCTCCCGACTGAATCCAGAAACGCTGCTTGTAGCAGTCTGGTCGTCCCCCGGCTAGGTTCAGGCAGGTCTGAAGAACCAGCCGGAGAACCTGAATGACTCGCCTGACCATGGGGCGTGCAGCGTTTGCCTGCGCCTTGCTCATCGCCGGAGGCGCCGATGCCTCCGCGCAGAATCTGACGATCGGCATCGGCGGCGCGCCGACCTCGCTCGACCCGCATTTCTACAACGCCGCGCCGAACAGCAGCCTGACGCAGCACATGTTCGATACATTGGTGGAACGCGACGCCCAGGTGCGGCTGCGCCCCATGCTCGCCGAATCCTGGCGCGTGGTTGAACCGACGGTGTGGGAGTTCAAGCTGCGGCCCGGCGTGAAGTGGCATGACGGGCGCGACTTCACCGCCGACGACGTCGCCTTCACCATCGAGCGCGTGCCGACCGTGCGCAACAGCCCCGGCACCTTCGCCGGGCTGATCCGCGCCATCACCCGGGTCGAGGTGGTGGACCCGCTGACCATCCGCTTCCACACCGCCGCGCCGCATCCGCTCCTGCCGACCGAACTCGGCTCGATCCAGATCATCTCCCGCCACGCCGGCACGGGGGCGGAGACGGACCAGTACAACGCCGGCACCGCGGCGATCGGCACGGGCCCCTACCGGCTGGCCTCCTATCGCTCGGGCGATCGCACGGAACTGGTGCGCAACGACACCTATTGGGGCGGCGCGCAGCCCTGGGCGCGCGTGTCCTACCGCTTCATCGCCAACGACGCCTCGCGGACCGCGGCGCTGCTCGCGGGCGATGTTGATCTGATCGACCAGGTGCCGTCCTCGGACCTTGGGCGGCTGCGGCGCGACCCCCGCGTGGCGATCCATGAGATCCAGGGCCTGCGGCTGCTCTACCTGATCCCCGACTATTCGCGGGCGGAGAACCCGCTCTGGGTCACGGACAACGACGGCAAGCCGCTGACGCGCAACCCCTTCCACGACCTGCGCGTGCGCCGCGCCATGTCGATCGCCGTCGATCGCCAGGCGCTCAGCGAACGTGTCATGGAAGGCACGGCGCAGGGCACCGGCCAGTGGCTGCCGCAGGGCGCCTTCGGCTACAACCCGGATGTCCCGGTGCCGACCCCCGATCAGGACGCCGCGCGGCGGCTGCTGGCGGAAGCCGGCTATCCGCAGGGCTTCCGGATCACCCTGTCCTGCCCCAACGACCGCTACCCGAACGATGCGCGGCTCTGCCAGGCCGTGGCGCAGATGTGGACGCGCATCGGCGTCCGCACCGAGGTGCAGGCCCTGCCCTGGTCCACCTACGCCGCGCGCACCTCCCGCCAGGAGTTCAACATGCGCATGGGCGGCTGGGGCAGTTCGACCGGCGAGGCCTCCTACATGCTGGTCAACATCTTCGGCACCTATGACCGGGAGCGCCGCCGCGGTGCGTCGAACTCGTCGCGCTACTCGAATCCGGCGCTCGATTCGCTGACCGAGCGGGCGGCCGCCACCCTCGACGACACGCAGCGCGAGGCCATGCTGCGCGACGCCGTCCGGATGGTGACGGTGGACGACCAGGCGATGATTCCGCTGTTGCAGCTCGTGAACACCTGGGCGACGCGACGCGGCTTCACATATGAGCCGCGCATGGATGAGCGCACCACCGCGATGGGCGTGAAGCCGGCGAACTGATCGGCGCATCCATGTCAGTGGTGCCGGCGGTCGGTCGCCACGGGCAGGGACGTTACGCCGGTCAGGCGATGATGGAACCGGAGAGGGGCTTTGCCCCTCCCCGGCCCCCACCCCACCAAAGGCCGAAAGGCCTTTGGAAGGCTCGGCTTGGTGCGGGGCGCGACCAACTGTGTCGCGGGCTCCCGCGGCCTTTTCGGATGCGCCGGCCGTGATGAAAGCCGGTTGCGATCAGGCCAGCTTCAGCCCGACGATCCCCGCCAGGATCAAGCCCACGCAGGCGAGGCGCAGCGCTGTCGCCGCTTCCCCGAACAACACGATGCCGAGCAGCACGGTCCCCACCGTGCCGATCCCCGTCCACACGGCATAAGCCGTGCCGAGCGGCAGCGTACGCAGCGCGAGGCCCAACAGGAACAGGCTCACCACCATGCTCGCCACGGTCAGCGCCGTGGGCAGCGGGCGGGTGAAGCCCTCGGTGTATTTCAGCCCTACGGCCCAGCCGATTTCAGACAGCCCGGCACCCAGCAGATACAGCCAACCCATCACAGCACCCCTTCGGGACTGTGGCGGGGTCGTCCCCACCGTTCTTCGGAAAAGACGCCGGGGTCGTCCCCGGCGGGCGATGCCGGCCGAGCGCCGGCATCGGGCGCTCAGCCCTGGCGGGACGCGACGAAGCGTTCCAGCCAGTGGATAGTATAGTCACCCGATTGGAATTCCGCATCATCCATCACCGCCTGGTGCAGCGGCAGGGTGGTGCGGATGCCGGCGACAACCATTTCCGACAGCGCGCGGCGCATGCGGCCGATGGCTTCCCTGCGGTTCGGCGCATGCACGACGAGCTTGGCAACCAGGCTGTCGTAATGCGGCGGCACGGTGTAGCCGGAATACAGCGCGCTATCGACGCGCACGCCGAGGCCGCCCGGCGCGTGATAGGTGTTCACCCTCCCCGGGCTCGGCGCGAAGCTCTCGGGGTCCTCGGCGGTGATGCGGCATTCGATCGCATGGCCGCGGAACTGGATGTCCTTCTGGCCGTAGCCGAGCGGCTCGCCAGCGGCGATGCGGATCTGTTCCTTCACCAGATCGATGCCGCAGACCATTTCGGTCACCGGATGCTCGACCTGGAGGCGGGTGTTCATCTCGATGAAGGCGAACTGCCCATCCTGCCAGAGGAATTCCAGCGTGCCGGCATTGCGGTAGCCGAGCTTCGCCAGCCCGGCGGTGACGCGGGCGCCGAGCGCCTCGCGATCCTCGGCGGACAGCACCGGGCTGCCGGCTTCCTCGACGAGCTTCTGGTGGCGCCGCTGCAACGAGCAGTCGCGCTCGCCGAAATGCACGACGTTGCCATGCGTGTCGGCCAGCACCTGCAGCTCGATATGCCGCGGGCGGTCGAGATACTTCTCCATGTAGACGCTATCGTCGCCGAAGGCGGCCTTGGCCTCGGCGCGGGCGACGCGCCAGGCTTCCTCGAGCTCATCGGCCGAACGCGCGACCTTCATCCCGCGCCCGCCGCCACCGGCCGCGGCCTTGATCAGCACCGGGTACTTGATCTGGTCGGCGATGGCGCGCGCTTCCTCGAGCGATTCCAGCGCGCCGGGCGAACCGGGCACCAGCGGCACGTCGAGGCGGCGCATCGCGTCCTTCGCCGCGATCTTGTCACCCATCATGCGGATGTGGTCGGGCGACGGGCCGATGAACTTCAGCCCATGCGCTTCCACCATCTCGGCGAAACGGGCGTTCTCCGACAGGAAGCCATAGCCGGGGTGCACGGCATCCGCGCCGGTGATCGTCGCGGCCGAGAGGATCGCCGCCACGTTCAGATAGGAATCGCGCGCCGCCGGCGGGCCGATGCAGACGCTCTCATCCGCCAGTCGGACATGCATCGCCGTGGCGTCGGCCGTGGAATGCACGGCGACGGTGCGGATGCCCATCTCCTGGCAGGCGCGATGGACCCGCAGCGCGATCTCGCCGCGGTTCGCGATCAGGACCTTCCCGAACATGCTGGGATTATTCGATGATGATCAGCGGTTCGCCGTATTCGACCGGCATGCCGCTCTCGATCAGGATGCGCGTCACGGTGCCGGCGCGCGGGGCCTTGATCTGGTTGAAGGTCTTCATCGCCTCGATCAGCAGCAGGGTCTGGCCCTGGGTGACCTTGGCACCGACGGTGACGAACTGCGCCGCGCCGGGCTCGGGCGCCAGATAGGCGACACCCACCATCGGGGAGGTCACCGCGCCGGGATGGCTGGCATCCACGGCCTCCGGCGCAGCGGCAGCGGCCGGGGCCGCGGCGACGGGGGCGGCCGATACCGCGACCGGGGCGACGACCGGCGCCGCGATCACGGCCTGGCGCACCACGCGCAGGCGCGATTCGCCGTCCACCAGCTCGATCTCGGTCAGATCCGTATCGCGCAGGATTTGCGCCAGCTCGCGGATCGCGCCGGCGTCGAATTGGATGAAGTTGCCCATTATTCCTCGTCCTGCTCGACCAGCTCCGCCATGGCGCGCATCGCGAGCGCATAGCCCGTGACGCCAAGACCGCAGATCACGCCGGTCGCGGCCTTCGAGACGTAGCTGTGCTGCCGGAATTCCTCCCGGCGGTGGATGTTCGTGATGTGGACCTCGATCACCGGCAGCTCGGTCAGCAGCAGCGCGTCGAGCAGCGCGATGGAGGTGGTGGTGTAGCCCGCCGGGTTGATGATGATGCCCGCGGCGCGGCCGCGGCATTCCTGCACCCAGGTCACCAGCTCCCCTTCCGAGTTGGTCTGGCGGAAATCGATGGCCAGGCCGAAGGCCTCCGCCGCCTCGGCGCAGAGCGCCTCGACGTCATCCAGCGTCGCAGTGCCGTATTTTTCCGGCTCCCGCACGCCGAGCATGTTCAGGTTCGGGCCGTTCAGGACAGCGATCAGGGGGGGTGTCACGGAGGATTCCGCCAGGAAAGGGGCGGAACGGGCTAGCACGGGGGGTTTGTGGGGGGCAAGCGGCGGGGCAGCCCCCTGCCATGCGCCGCCCCCGCTTGCCGGCGCCCCGGTGCTTCGCCACATTCCGCCTACCATGTCCAAGATGATCGCCATCACCGTGAACGGAGAGGCACGGGAGGTCCCGGCCGGCGAAAGCCTCGCCGCCCTGCTCCGCGCCATCGGCCTCGATACGCGCAAGGTCGCCGTCGAGCGCAATGAGGAGATCGTCCCCCGGTCGACCTATCCCGCGGTGGCGCTGCTGCCCGGCGACCGGCTGGAAATCGTGCATTTCATCGGCGGAGGCTGAGACCCATGGATGGAACCCCCGCGACGATCGGCGACGATACCTGGGAAGTGGCAGGCCGCCGCTTCCGCTCCCGCCTCATTGTCGGAACCGGCAAGTACAAGTCGCTCGAGGAGACCGCGGCGGCGATCGCGGCCTCCGGAGCCGAGATCGTCACGGTCGCGGTGCGGCGGGTGAACCTGTCGGATCCGAAGGCGCCGATGCTGCAGGATTTCGTCTCCCCGAAGGACTACACCTACCTGCCGAACACGGCCGGCTGCCACACGGCCAACGAGGCGGTCCGCACGCTGCGCCTGGCGCGCGAGGCGGGCGGCTGGAACCTCGTGAAGCTCGAGGTGCTGGGCCCGCCGCCCTATCTGTACCCGGACATGGAAGGCACCTTCGAAGCGGCCAAGGCGCTGATCGCCGACGGCTTCGAGGTGATGGTCTACTGCGCCGACGATCCGGTCGCGGCCAAGAAGCTCGAGGATCTCGGCTGTGTCGCGATCATGCCGCTCGGCGCGCCGATCGGCTCGGGGCTCGGCCTGACCAACCCCTTCATGATCCGCTCCATCAAGCAGCACGCCAAGGTGCCGGTGCTGGTGGATGCCGGGATCGGCACGGCCTCGGACGCGGCGAAGGCGATGGAGCTCGGCTGCGACGCGGTGCTGCTGAATTCGGCCATCGCCCACGCCAAGGACCCGGTGCGCATGGCCATCGCCATGAAGGCCGCGGTCGAGGCCGGGCGCGGCGCCTTCCTCGCCGGCCGCATGCCCTGGAACTATCAGGCGGATGCGTCGAGCCCGATGACCGGCCTGATCCGCTAGGATCCGCTGCCGGTCGCCGGAGGCGCGCAGCCAGACACCCATGATGCTGCGCTCCTTCATGCGGCGTCTCGTCCCGGGCCAGGCCCGGGGCGCGGTGCCTGGCGAGCCGCGAATCTGCGGGGTCTGCATCATCCGCGATGCCATCGACCTGCTGCCGGCGCTCTGTGGCCACTACCTGCGCATCGGCTTCGACCGCCTCGTCTTCCTGGACGACAATTCCGAAGACGGCACGACCGAGGCGCTGCAGGCCTTGACGAAGGCGGATGACAGGGTGGTCGTCCGCCACCACGGCGATGCCGCCTTCCGCCAGCAAGCGATGATGAACGATCTCGCGAACACGGCCCTGCGGGACGGGTTCGAGATCGTCTTCCCCTTCGATGCCGACGAGTTCTGGAACCTGGATGCGGCCCGCATCCGGCAGATGGCCACCGCGCCGGGCGTGCTGTTCGGCCATTGGGTCCAGTTCGTCCAGGATCGGCAGGCCGGCGTCTCGGACCGGCGGAACCTGGCCCGGGTGCGCTACCGGGCGCCGCTGCTCGGCGGCACCACCCAGGAGACGGTGGCACGGCAGGAACGGTCCTTCCTCTGCCTGACGGAGCCCAAGATCGGGCTACGATCGCAGGAGCCGGTGGACATCCTGGTCGGCCAGCACCGCCTGGTCAGCGGCCCGGCCGAGGTGCTGGCCGAGGGCCTAGAGCTCTTCCACCTGCCATTCCGGTCCGCGGATGCGATCCGCCAGCGTGGCCTGCGCGCCGGCCGCATGCTGGCGGCGATGAAGCCCGGCGAAAGCTGGCAATCGGTGATCTTCCGCGAAGCCGTGGCCGAGGACCGCCTGACCGCCACCTGGGCCGCCCACAGCGCAAGTGCGGATGGGTTCCTCGACCTTCCCGGCCAACGGGTGCCGCTGATCGAGGATACGCGGCTGCGGGACCTGCTGGACAAGGGGCTCGCCTATCTCCGGCGACGGCACCCGCGCATCCTCGCCGCCATGCCGATGGCATCGATCGCGAGGTGAGGCTGGTCGGAGAGGAACCTTGTGCCTCCAAACCACCCCGCCGAGGGCCGAAAGGCCCTCCTGATCGCCCCTATTCTATCGCTGTCGTCGTTGGAGGGCTCTGCCCCTTGTAAGTCTCGCGAGCGGTGCCTGTTGCCCGGTAGGGTGAAG
>JAYSDS010000146.1:0-14380 GCA_041914265.1 Roseomonas sp. | reverse complement strand
GCATGGCCGAAGGAGAGCAGGCCGACATAGCCGATCAGCAGGTTGAAGGCGCAGGCAAAGAGCGCGAAGCACAACAGCTTCATCAGGAAAACGGGATAGAGGAAGAAGGGACCGGCGATCAGCATACCGGCCAACACCAGCAGCGCGACGAGCTGCGCGCGGCTGTAGCCCAAGATGCCCTGCCCCTGCGTCACGCTGACAGGGATGCTCCCGGCAGTGGTTTCCGATGCCATGGATCAGGCCCTCCCGAATAGGCCGGCGGGTCGCGTCAGCAGCACGATCGCCATGATGACGAAGATGACGGTGGAGGAGGCCTCTGGCCAGAAGACCTTGGTCATGCCCTCGACGACGCCGAGGCCGAAGCCGGTCAGCACGGAACCGAGGATCGATCCCATGCCCCCGATCACCACCACCGCGAAGACGATGATGATGAGGTTGGTGCCCATCTGCGGGTTCACCGAATAGATCGGCGCGGCCAGCACGCCCGCCAGCGCGGCGAGCGCCACACCGGCGCCGTAGGTCAGCGTGATCATGCGCGGCACGTTCACGCCGAAGGCCTGCACCAGGGTCGCGTTCTCGGTCGCGGCACGCAGATAGGCCCCGAGCCGCGTCTTCTCGATCACCAGCCAGGTGGCGAGGCAGCAGGCGAGCGCGAAGATCACCACCCAGCCGCGATAGATCGGCATGAACATGAAGCCGAGGTCCCAGGCGCCCTGCAGGGCATCAGGGATACGGTAGGGCAGGCCCGAGGAACCGAAGTAGTTGCGGAAGACGCCCTCGATGATCAGGCCGATGCCGAAGGTCAGCAGCAGGCCATAGAGGTGGTCGAGCTTGTACAATCGACTGATCATCAGGCGTTCGATGACCACGCCCGTCGCGCCCACCAGGATGGGGGCGAGGATCAGCGCCCCCCAATAGCCGATGCCGGCCCAGGCGAGCAGCATCCAGGCGACGAAGGCGCCCATCATGAACTGCGCGCCATGGGTGAAGTTGATGATGTTGAGCAGCCCGAAGATCACCGCGAGGCCGAGTGAGAGCATCGCGTAGAAGGCGCCGTTGATGAGGCCGAGCAGCAACTGCCCGAAGAGCAGCGGCGCCGGAATGCCGAATATCTCGTCCATGCGGTGGTCAGGCTCCTGTCAGGAACGCACGAGGGAGCATCCGCCCTCGGAGAGCGGGCGGAAGGCTTCCTCGGCAGGCGTGGTGGAAACGACGTTGTAGTAGTCCCAGGGGCCGCGGGATTCGGCGGGCGTCTTCACCTGGAACAGATAGACGGGGTGGATCTTGCGGCCGTCCTCGCGGATGCGGCCCGGGCCGAAGGCGTCGTCATCGGTCGGCATCGCCTTCATGCGCGCGACCGCGGCGCGGCCATCGGCCTTGGCCGCGGCGACGCCCATCTCGGCGACCGCCTTGAGGTAATGCAGCGTGGCCCCGTAGCAGCCCGCGGGCACCTGGGAAGGCGGCCGATCCTGGTTGCGCGCACGCACGCGCTGGGTGAGCGCCCGGGTGCGGTCGTTGAGGTCCCAGTAGAACGCCTCGGTCAGCAGCAGCCCCTGCCCCGATTCCAGGCCGAGGCCGTGGATGTCCGTGCTGCTCATCAGCAGCGCGGCGATCTTCATCGACCGGTGCAGGCCGAACTCGCGCGCCGCCTTGATGGTGTTGATGGTGTCGCCCGAGGCGTTGGCGAGGCCGAGCACCTTCGCGCGGCTGGCCTGCGCCTGCACGACGAAGGCGGAGAAGTCGGTCGTGGCGGGAAACGGATAGCGGGCCGCGCCGACCACGCGGCCGCCGGCGGCCTCGACGAAGCGCGTGGTGTCGCGCTGCAGGGCATGGCCGAAGGCGTAGTCGGCGGTGATGAAGTACCAGCTATCCCCGCCGCCGCGCACGATAGCGCTGCCCGTGCCCTTGGCGAGCATGTAGGTGTCGTAGGTGAAGTGCACCGTGTTCGGGCTGCATTGCGGCCCGGTGAGGTCCGAGGTCGCGGCGCCCGAATTGAGGAAGACCTTGTTCTTCTCGCGCGCGATCTGGTTGATCGCGAGCGCGACCGAGGATGTGGGCACGTCCACCACCGCGTCCACGCCCTGGTCGTACCATTGCCGGGCGATGTTCGCGCCGACATCGGGCTTGTTCTGGTGGTCGGCGGAGAGCACTTCGATGGTGAAGCCGCGGTTCGCGAATTCCTCCGCGGCGACCTGCGTCATCAGCAGGCTGGCCGGGCCGGTGCTGTCGCGATAGGGCCCCGACATGTCGGTCAGCACGCCAAGGCGAATGGTGTTCGCCTGGGCGCGGGCCCGCGAGAGTGGCGCGACGGCGGCGGCGGTGCCGGCTGCGAGGATGCTGCGACGTTGGATCATGCTTCTCTCCCTTGTTCCACCGCACGGCGGCCGAGGCTGTTGCCGCCCCGTGCCACCGCGGGCCATCCGGTCAGCTCCGAACCAGCGCGCAGCCGCCTTCGCCGATGGGGCGGAAGGCCTCCTCGGCGGGCGTGGTCTGCAGCAGCTTGAGGTAGTCCCAGGCGCCGGTTGATTCCGACGGCTTCTTCACCTCGAACAGGTAGGACGGGATGATCATCCGGCCGTCCTGGCGCAGCGTGCCGCGGCCGAAGGCCTCGTCCTCGACCGGCATCGACTTCATGCGGTTCATCACCTCCACGCCCGAGGCCTTGGCCGCCGGCACGCCCATATCCGCGACCGCCTTGAGGTAGTGCAGCACCGCGGAATAGTTCCCCGCCGTGACCATGTTCGGCATGTGGCGGTTGTTGAGGCGCGGCTGCACGCGGCGCGAGAAGGCGCGGGTGCGGTCGTTCAGATCCCAGTAGAAGGATTCCGTCATCACCAGCCCCTGCCCCGCCTCGAGCCCGAGGCCATGGACGTCGGCGATGAACATCAGCAGGGCCGCGACCTTCACGCCCCGCCGCGTCAGCCCGAATTCCGAGATCTGCTTGATCGAGTTGATCGTGTCCGCGCCAGCGTTGGCGAGGCCGATGATCTGCGCGCGCGACGCCTGCGCCTGCAGCAGGAAGGAGGAGAAATCGGTCGTCGCGGGGAAAGGATAGCGCACCGCGCCCGCCACCGTGCCGCCCGCCGCGCGCACGAAATTGCCCGTGTCGCGTTCCAGCGCATGACCGAAGGCATAGTCGGCGGTGATGAAGAACCAGCTCCGCCCGCCCGCGCGCACCATCGCGCCACCGGTGGACTTCGCGAGCATGTAGGTGTCGTAGACCCAATGCGCCGTGACCGGCGTGCATTGCGGTCCCGTCAGGTCGGCGGTGGCCGAGCCGACATTGATGTAGACCTTGTTCTTCTCCTTCGCGACGGTGTTCACCGCGAGCCCGACCGAGGAGGTCGGCACGTCGAGGATCATGTCCACGCCCTGGTCGTACCATTGGCGCGCCAGGTTCACGCCGACATCGGGCTTGTTCTGGTGGTCGGCGCCGATCACCTCCACCGTGAAGCCACGATTGCCGAATTCCTGCGCGGCGATCTGCGCCATGATCACGCCATTCGGCCCCGCGATGTCGCGATAGGGACCGGACTGGTCGTTCATCACGCCGATGCGGATGGTGTTGGCCTGCGCGCGGGCGCGCGACAGCGGTGCGATGGCCGTGGCAGCGCCGGCAGCGGCGAAGATTGAACGGCGATTCAGATCCATTGGGACGTCCTCCAGAATTCCGGCGCAGCGTTCTTCTTGTGGTCGCAAGCCGGGCGGGGTCGTTGCCCCGCCCGGTGTGTCGCCGTCAGCTCCGCACCAGCGGGCAGCCGCCTTCCGAGACCGGGCGGAAGGCCTCATCCGCCGGCGTGGTCTGCAGGAGCTTGTAGTAGTCCCAGGGGCCCCGGCTCTCGGCCGGCGACTTCACCTCGAGCAGGTAGGCCGGCATGATCCGCCGCCCATCGGCGCGGATCGAGGTCGGGCCGAAGGCATCGTCATCGACCGGCATGGCCTTCATGCGCGCGACGGTCGCCGCGCCATCGGCCTTGGCCGCGGCCGCGCCCATGTCCTTCACCGCCTTGAGGTAGTGCATCGCCCCCGAATAGCAGCCGGCCTGCGCCATGCCCGGACGAAGCTGGCCCGGCATGGACGGCAGCACGCGCTGGGTGAAGGCGCGGGTGCGGTCGTTGAGGTCCCAGTAGAAGGTCTCGGTGCAGACCAGGCCCTGCGCGGTGGCGAGGCCGAGCGCATGGACGTCCGAGATGAACATCAGCAGCGCCGCGAGCTTCGTCCCGCGCCGCGTCAGCCCGAATTCCGCCGCCTGCTTGATGGAGTTGATCGTGTCGCCGCCGGCATTGGCAAGGCCGACGACCTTCGCGCGCGACGCCTGCGCCTGCACCAGGAAGGAGCTGAAGTCCGTCGTCCCCGGGAAGGGCGTGCGCACCGAACCCAGCACGCGCCCGCCGGCCGCCCGGATGAAGGTCGTCGTGTCGCGTTCCAGCGCGTGGCCGAAAGCATAGTCGGCGGTGATGAAGAACCAGGTGTCGCCGCCCGCGCGCACCATCGCGCCGCCCGTGGACTTGGCGAGCATGTAGGTGTCGTAGGTCCAGTGCAGCGTGTTCGGCGTGCAGGCCGACCCGGTCAGGTCCGAGGTCGCGCCCGAGGAGTTGATGTAGACCTTGTTCTTCTCCCGCGCGACCTGGGCGACGGCGAGCGCCACCGAGGAGGTCGGCACGTCGATCACCATGTCCACCCCGTCGCGGTCGAACCACTGGCGCGAGATGTTCACCCCGACATCGGGACGGTTCTGGTGGTCGGCGACGACCACCTCGACATTGAAGCCGAGCGCGCCGAGATCGGTAATGGCCTGGCGCACGCAGGAAACCGAACCGGGCCCGTTCACGTCGCGATACAGGCCGGACTGGTCGTTCAGCACGCCGATCTTGACGGTATTCGCGGCCTGCGCGCGGGCTTGATGCAGCGGCAGGGCCCCGAAAGCCACAGCGGCGGCGCTACCGGCGATCAGCGTTCGGCGGGTGGTCTTGGTCATTCGTCTCTCCCAGATGACGCGGAATGGATGGGGCGGGCGGGTTGATCCCGCCTCGCCCCGATTTGGTGAGGATCAGCTCCGCACGAGCGAGCAGCCCCCTTCGGCAAGCGGGCGGAAGGCCTGGTCGATCGGCGTGGTCTGCACGACCTTGTAGTAGTCCCAGGGACCGCGGCTTTCCTCGGGCTTCTTCACCTCGAAAAGGTAGACCGGATGGATCTTGCGGCCATCGGCGCGGATCTGGCCCTCGCCGAAGGCGTCGTCATTGGTCGGCATCGCCTTCATGCGCGTCACCACCGCCGCGCCATCGGCCTTGGCCGCCGCGACGCCGAGATCCTTCACCGCCTTGAGGTAGTGCAGCGCGCCGGCATAGCAGCCCGCCTGCGCCATGGTCGGCGGGGCGTTGTTCGGCATGTTCGGGCGCACGCGCGTGGTCAGCGCGCGGGTGCGGTCATTCAGGTCCCAGTAGAAGGATTCCGTCAGCACCAGCCCCTGCGCCGCCTGCAGGCCGAGCGAATGCACGTCGGTGATGAAGATCAGCAGCCCCGCGAGCTTCACGCCGCGCCGGGTGATGCCGAATTCCGCCGCCTGCTTCACGCAGTTGATGGTGTCGCCGCCCGCATTGGCGAGACCGATGACCTTCGCGCGCGACGCCTGCGCCTGCACGAGGAAGGAGCTGAAATCGGTCGTGCCCGGGAAGGGCGTGCGCACCGAACCCAGCACGCGCCCGCCCGCCGCGCGGATGAAGCCCGTGGTGTCGCGTTCCAGCGCATGGCCGAAGGCGTAGTCGGCGGTGATGAAGAACCAGGTGTCGCCGCCCGCGCGCACCATGGCGCTGCCCGTGCCGTTCGCGAGCATCCAGGTGTCGTAGGTCCAGTGCACCGTGTTCGGGCTGCACTGCGCCCCCGTGAGGTCGGAGGAGGCGCCGGTGCTGTTGATGTAGACCTTGTTCTTCTCGCGCACGATGCCGTTGATCGCGAGCGCGACCGAGGAGGTCGGCACGTCGATGATCATGTCCACGCCGTCGCGGTCGATCCATTGCCGCGCGATGTTGGCACCGACATCGGGCTTGTTCTGGTGGTCGGCCTGCACGACCTCCACGTTGAAGCCGAGCGCGCCCAGCTCGCTGACCGCCTGGCGCACGCAGACGGTGGAGCCCGGGCCGGACAGGTCGCGATACAGACCCGACTGGTCGTTCAGCACGCCGATCTTGATGGTGCCCGCGCCCTGCGCGCGGGCTGATGAGACTGACAGCGCCCCTGATGCGGTCAGGGCCGCACCGCCCGTCAGAACACCGCGTCGGGAAAACTGCGTCATCGTTTCTCTCCTTCGTCGTCGGCGTGCCGGAATCAGACGCCGAGATATTCCTGCAGGCGACCCATCGAGGTCGCGAGCTCATCATTGCGGACCATGTCCACCACCTTGCCGTGCTCCATCACGTAGTGACGGTCGGCGACGGTCTGGGCGAAGCGGAAGTTCTGCTCGACCAGCAGCACGGTGAAGCCGCGCTGCTTCAGCGCGCGGATGGTGCGGCCGATCTGCTGCACGATGACCGGCGCGAGGCCTTCGGAAGGTTCGTCCAGCAGCAACAGCTTCGCCCCGGTGCGCAGGATCCGCGCGATGGCGAGCATCTGCTGCTCGCCGCCGGACAGCTTGGTGCCCTGGCTGTGCGCGCGTTCCCGAAGGTTGGGGAACAGTTCGTAGATCTCGTCGATCGGCAGGCCGCCGGGGCGCACCACCGGGGGCAGCATCAGGTTCTCGGTCACGTCCAACGAGGCGAAGATGCCGCGCTCCTCCGGGCACCAGGCGATGCCGGCGCGGGCGATGACGTCCGACCGTGCGCCGATCAGCTCCCGCCCCGCGTAGTGGACGGAACCGGACCGCTTCGGCACCACACCCATGATGGAACGCAGCGTCGTCGTCTTGCCGGCGCCATTGCGCCCCAGCAGCGTCACCACCTCGCCTTCATGGATGTCGATGTTCACGCCGTGCAGGACGTGGCTCTCGCCGTACCAGGCTTCGAGGCCACGGACCGCGAGCAGCGGCGAACCGCCTTCCTGCGCGGCGATGGGCAGTTCGGCGAGGGCGTCAGCCATGGGCCGCCTCCGTGGGCGCTTCGGTGCCGAGATAGGCGGCGATGACCTCCGGGTTACGGGCGACGGTGGCATAGTCGCCTTCCGCCAGCACACGCCCACGCGCGAGCACGGTGATCGCGTCGCACAGCCCCGAGACCACGGTGAGGTTGTGTTCCACCAGCAGCACCGTCCGCCCCGCCGAGACGCGGCGGATGAGTTGCACGATGCGTCCGACATCGTCATGCGTCATGCCCGCGGTCGGCTCGTCGAGCAGCATCATCACCGGGTCGAGGGCGAGCGTCGTCGCGATTTCCAGCGCGCGCTTCCGGCCATAAGGCAGTTCGCCCGCCGTCAGATCGGCATAGGAGGCGAGGCCGACATCCTCCAGCAGTTCGCGCGCCCGATTGTCGTATTGCCGCAGCAGGCTTTCCGCACGCCAGAAGTCGAAGGACCCGCCGCGCTGGCGCTGCAGGGCGACGCGGACATTCTCCAGGACGCTCAGATGCGGGAAGACCGCCGAGATCTGGAAGGAGCGCACCAGCCCCAGCCGCGCCACCTCGGCGGGCTTCATGCCGGTGATGTCGCGCCCGTCATAGCGGATGGTCCCGCGCGTGGGCTGGAGGAACTTGGTCAGCAGATTGAAGCAGGTGGTCTTGCCGGCGCCATTCGGGCCGATCAGCCCATGAATGGTCCCGCGACGAACCGACAGATTGACACCGTTCACGGCAACGAAGCCGCGAAACTCCTTCGTCAGTCCCTGTGTTTCCAGGATGGCGTCAGTCACCCTTGGAGCTCTCCCTTGTCCTGACGGCGACACTTCCGGCCACTCGTCTTCTTGCACTTAAGCGATGTAGGCGAGGCGTGGTGCGCCGCGCAAGGCGGCTCCCACGCGGCGGCATGTTTTTCCTTCGTGACCACGCATACAGAGGCCAAAGCCCGCTGCGATTGCATGAAAAAGGGGCAGCCGTCGCCGGCTGCCCCCGTTCCGAATCAGTGCTGCGGTCGCGATCAGGCGGCCGAGGCGTTCAGCTCCTCGGGCGCCACGGTGCGGTCCGTCACCTTGGCGAGTTCGAGCACGAAATCGACCACCTTCTCCTCGAACAGCGGCGCGCGGAGATTCTCCGCCGCCTGCGGGTTCTTGCGGAAGAATTCGAGGACCTGCTGCTCCTGCCCCGGATAGCGCATCGCTTCCTGGCGCACGGCGCGGGCCATCTCCTCCTGCCCGACCTGGACGTTGTTGGCGCGGCCGATCTCGGACAGCATCAGGCCGAGGCGGATGCGCCGCTCGGCGATGCCGCGATACTCGGTCTTCAGCGTCTCCTCGTCCTTGCCCTTGTCCTCGTCATCGAGGCGCCCGGCCTTGAGGTCGGCTTCCACGCGCTGCCAGATCTGGCCGAACTCGGCCTCGACCATGCCTTCCGGCACCTGGAACGAGGCACCGTCGGCGAGGCTGTCGAGCAGCGCGCGCTTCAGCTTCAGCCGCGACAGCGCATCGTATTCGCGCTGCAGCGATTCGCGGATGGCGGTCTTCAGCGCGTCGAGGGTGTCCATCCCGACGGCCTTGGCCAGCTCGTCATCGACCGCCCGCGGCGTGCGGGTCTTGAGCGCCTTCGCCGCGATGGTGAAGCGGGCGCGCTTGCCGGCGAGTTCCGCCGAGCCGTAATCGGCCGGGAAGACCACGTCGATGTCGCGGGTCTCGCCCGGGGCGAGGCCCTCGATCTGCTCGGTGAAGCCGGGGATGAAGCCGGTGCCGCCGACCTCGATCGGGATGTCGGTCGCCGATCCGCCCTGGAACGCGGGTGCCTCGGGCTCCTCGGCGCCGGCGAAGACGCGGACGGGGCCGAAGCGCAGCGTCACATCCACGCTGCTGCCGGCGCGCACCACCATGGCGAAGGCCGGCCGCACCGTCACCGCCGCGGGACCCGAGGCGAGCGTCGCCGTCATGCGGTCGCCGCCGGTCCCGAGGTTCGCGACGATGCGGTGATAGACGGGGTCGCAGCCCTCAGCCAGTTCGTTGAAGCCGAGCTTCAGCTCCGCTCCGCCCGGCAGGGCGCCATCCGCCACGCGGACCGAGGCCAGCATCGTGAAGGTCTCGCCGGCCGTCGCCGGCACCTCGTCCGCCGCGCCCGGGAACAGGCGCATGACGCCCTGTCCCGTGAGGGAGCCGGTCAGCTTCAGGTCGAAATAGGGGAGCCCCGCCTCGCTGCCGATCGCGGTGATCTCGCCCGCGAGGCCGCCGGTGAGCTGCAGCGTCCAGCCGGTCGGCATGGTGCCCGGATTGCCCGGCACCGCGCCCAGCCCCGGGCCGTTCTTCAGCAGGTCCGCGGGGAGCCGGCCGGTGAAGTCGCTGACCAGGATCTCACCCTTGGCGGCCGGGCGCGGCTCGGCATCCGCCAGCTCGCCATTGCGCTCGGCAATGGTGGCAAGCGCCTTCTCGACCGCTTCCTCGGAGGGCTCGGCCTTGAGGCGTTCGAGCGCGATGCCGGAGAAATCGGGCATCGGCACCTCGGGCAGCACCTCGAGGTCCACACGGAATTCGAGGTCGTTGCCGTCCTCGAACTTCGTCACCTCGATCTTGGGCTGCAGCGCCGGCTTCAGGCCGCGGTCGTTCACCACCTGGCGGGTGGCGTCATTGACCGATTCCTCCAGCACCTCGCCCAGCACGGCGGCGCCGTAGCGCTGCTTCACGATGGACATGGGCACCTTGCCGGGGCGGAAGCCCGGGAGGTTGACCGTCTTGGCGATATCGGCGAGCCGCTTGTCGCGCGAGGCGGCAAGGTCCCCCGCGGAAACGGTGACGGAGTAGGCGCGCTTCAGCCCGTCATTCGCGAGCTCGGTGACCTGCATCGAGGGACGTCCATCCAATCCGAAGGCTAGAGAAACCCGGCGGCGCCTTTGGTGCGGGCGAAGGGATTCGAACCCCCACGGCTTGCGCCACCGGAACCTAAATCCGGCGTGTCTGCCAGTTCCACCACGCCCGCCCGCAGAGGCGCCGCGCGGCGGCGAGGCGCGGGATGTAGCGCAGGATCGCGGGCTTTCCAAGCTTCGCTGGACGCATCGGCCGGATCAGTTCAGCCTGAAGCCATTCCGAAATGGCAAGGAACGGCCGATGCTCCTGATCGGGCAGTATGATTCACCCTTCGTCCGCCGCGTGGGCATTGCCCTGACAATCTACGGCCTGACCTTCGAGCATCAGCCCTGGTCCAGCTTCGGCGACGCGGCGCGGATCCGCGCCTACAGCCCGCTCGCGCGTGTCCCGGTGCTCGTGCTCGGCGACACCGCCTTGACCGACAGCCAGCTGATCCTGGCCCATCTCGACGAATCGGTCCCCGAGGGCCGGGCGCTGATGCCCGCGGCGCCGGCCGCGCGGCTCAGGGCGCGCGCCCTGACAGGCCTGGCGATGGGGACGGCGGAAGCGGCCGTCAGCCTGCTCTATGAGTTGAAGCTGCATGACACCCCCTCCGCGCGGCTCATCGACCGGCGGCGCGACCAGGTGCGCCAGGCCGTCGCGGCGCTGGAGGCGGCCGCGGCGGGGATGGACGCGCCCCATCTGTGCGGGCCCGCGCTGACCCATGCCGACATCGCCATGGCCGCGGCGATGCGCTTCGTCATCGAGGCCCATCCCGGGCTGGTCGCGGCGGAGGACATCCCTGCCCTTGCCCGCCGCTGCGCGGCGCTGGAGGCGACGCAGCCCTTCCAGGCCATCCAGCAGCCCTTCATCCCGCCCGCCTGAACGGGCCCGGCGGCGGCGCAGGCACAGGACACCGAGGCCGAGCAGTTGCCGCAGTGCCTCCCCCGCGCAGCGCCACAGCGTCGGATCGAGCGCGATCACGCCGTTGCTTCCGCCCGCGGCGCCACCTGCATCGTCGCGAGGTGGGAGGAGACGAGGATGTCCGTCGCCCGGTCATCGGCCGGCAGCACCAGCCGCCAGTCCAGCGCATCCGCCAGCCCGAGCGGATTGCGCAGGACGAGGTCCGTCTTGACGAAGGGGAAGCCGAAATCCTCGACCAGCTCGCGCCAGAAGGCGTGCGTGGCATTGACCGGGCGCTCATGCATGGCCCAGCGCATCATGGCGGCCTCGCCCGGCGCGTTCAGCGGAATGTCACGGAACAGGAACGGGTAGAGCGCCCGTAATCGCCGCCGTGCCGAGGCGCGCCGCAAGGCGGTGGCCTCGACCTCCTCATAGCCGCACCAGGCGGCGACCCGGTGGCCGCGGCGGCGCATCCAGGCGGAGAGCAGCACCTCCCCCCGCCGGATGGTGCGGCGCTTGCTGGCGGTGACGGTGAAGCGTTCCAGGAAGCGCAGCAGATCGGCCACCACCGGCCGGCCCCGCCCGAACAGCCAGTAGGATTGCAGATGCGGCCGCGGCGCGAGGTTCTCGGTCAGGCCAAAGAGGCCGTGGCCGGCGGCACGCATGCCCTGGAGGATCGGCGCCTCCTCCCGGAACGGTCCGCAGACGCTGTCATTGACCAGCAGCAGCTCCTGCATGGCCGGCGCGGCGCGGCGCAGCAGCGCGGCGACGTCGTGCCATGCCCCGAAATCGAGGCCGTGATTGCGCCGGACGACGACCAGCCCGCAAAGCGCCCGCAGCCTGGCGAGCGCGACCGGCGGGATGCCCGGCGCGTTGCTGATGAAGACGACGGCGAAGCCCTGGGCGCGCAACGCCTCGATCCGCCGCAGCACCATGCCGCTGACCGCCGCGACCGGCGCGTAATGCACGAAGGCCGCGACCGAGCCGGCCCGCGCCAGGCCGGCGATGCCGGCATGCACCGCGGTTAGCCGGAGCGTCTGCTCCATCGCCTCGGCGATGTCGCGCCGCAGGGCGACGCATTCCTCCCGCAGTAGGGAGAAGGCGGCGCGCAGCACGGAACCGTCGAAGCGCGGCCGGGAGAGGAAGGACCGGGCGCGCAGCCAGGGGGAGGTCCGCCGGTCCGGCCGCTCCACCACGGGTGACAGGCGGCCCTGCGGCAGGATGCCGCCGCCGGCCGCGGATCCGGGCTCTGCCCAGATGAGGCGGCCGCCATAGCTGAAGCTGGGGGTGGTCGGGGTATCCATGCCGGGCCTCGATCTCTCCATGAGGGCCTGCATGTCATACGTGGGAGAAATTCCCACATCAATCGGCCAAAGGCGAAGTTGACACTTCGTTGCAATTCGCCACGGCGGGAGACCCGCTTCCCGGGAGCCGTCTGGGAATGGGCCTCCCGGCGCATTCTGAGGCGCAGCACGGCCCCGCTGCCCGACCGGCGCGCCAGCGTCAGCATCCTGAACGGGTGATCCGGGTCGGCGGTGCGGCTCCGTGTCGGCATTTCCCGCAAGTCCGCGTGCCAAAAGCACCCGGCCACATCGCGATCTGTCGCGATGGGACGCGCAGGCGGGCCGTCACACCGATACCGGCCAGCGGGAAGGCCGGCCCGTATCACGTCGCGCCGCTCTCAGCGCGGCGGTCGTGCACCCGGCGAGGGGCGGTCCGGCGGGACGGGTGGATTGCTGGGCGCGGAACCGCTGCCGGCCGCCGCGGGCGCCCCGTCGCCACCCGGCGCAAACCGGCCGGTCGCCGGCGGCTGGGACCCGCCGCCGCCCCGCACCATGCCGGCGGCACCACCCCCACCGCCGCCCGGTGCCGACATGGGTCTCGGCACGGGCGCCGGCTGGGAACCGGGCGTCCCGCCCAACCCACCACCAGGCCCGCCCTCGCCCATCGGGCGCCCGGGCAGCGCCCCGGGCAGCAGCCCGGGCGCCAGTCCGGCCGGACCCAGGCTCTCCGTCCGCAGCCCGGTGGCGCGCAGGTTGCCACCCGGCAGGCGTTCGATCTCCACCATGCCGCGCATCAGCGGGCCGGCGGCGAAGCCCGGCGGGGCCGGCAGGGTGGCACCGGAACCGAGCCGCAGCCCGCCGGGCCCAGCGATGGCATAGGATTCGACCAGGATGCGCCGCGTCGCCTCGGGGAAGGCTGCCGCCGGATCCGTCGCCAGCCGATCGGGGGCGAGCCGCGCGCCGTCCAGCGCGCCGCCCCGATAACGGCCCGTCGCGGTGACATAGCCGACCTGTGCCGCCGGCTCGGCCCGCAACTGCAGCGAACCGATGCGCAGCCCGCCGGGCGAAGCAACGGCACGGCCGCGGACCAGCACCTCGCCGGGCGCGCGCGGGTCGATGCGGCTCGCCTGGATCACGCCATCGGGGCTGCGCAGCCCGCTCACCGCGATCCAGTCGCCGACCTGTGGATTGCGCTGGCCATAGGTCGCGGCCGAGAGCTGCACCGCCTGGCCGGCGACGCGCAGGCGACCATTGGTCGCGACGGCTTCGACGGGGCCCGAGACTTCCTGCCGCAGTTCGATACGGCGCGCGGCGAGGTCGGTGCCCTGCCCGCCCGCCTCGACGACGGCGAGTTGACCGGCGCGCAGGCTCGACGCCGGCACGGATTCTCCGTTGAGCGTCACCGGCACGGTGTCGTCCAGCGCCACCTCCAGGCCGCCCAGGCAGATGCTGGCGAAACCCGTGATCACCGCGATGATGCCGGTTCCGCCGATGCCGCGGTCGGCCGTGCGCACCGGCGCGCCCGTGCCGCCGATGCCGCGGTCCGCGACCGCCGTGGGCGCACCGGTACCACCGATGCCGCGATCGGCCACGGGCGCACCCTCGTCGGGGCCGAGGCGGCACATGCCGGGCGGCGGCGCCGGATCCTCAAGGACGTAGAGCGGGGGCAGATTGCCGGGGCTGCAGGCACCAAGCAGCAGCAGGCCGGCCGCAGCGGCCCGGCTAGCCCTTCGGCGCATCACGCGCCTCATCCTCCACATAGAGGAAGACGCCGAGATTCACCCGCCGCGTCGGCCGATCGGGGTTGCCGGCGGCTTCTTTCTCATCGGCCTCCGCGATGGCATGCGCCTCGCGATTGATCTCGAGCAGGAGGCGCTGGGCCGCCTGGCGGGCGGCGGCTTCGAGCCTGGTGGCGGCGTCGAGGCCGAGACGGTCGTAGTGGACGCTGCGGTCGAGGAAGGGCGCCGCGCCGGCGGCGACCACATTGGCGGCGGCCGCCGCCGCGTGGTCGTGCAGGTTGCGGGCGAAATAGAAGAGCTGAGCCTCGCTGCCTTCACGCGGGAGGTATGCCTCGGCCTTCAGCGTCACGATCCCTTCCGCGTTCAGCGTGACCATACCCTGGGCGAGCCAATCGTCCAGCACGGCACGGGGACGCAGGTCGCGCGTGACCGTGGCGATGAGGCTGTCGAAAGAGGGCGCCGGCCCGTTGCGCGGTAGGGGCAAGGGCTTGCCCTCGGCATCGGTGTAGCCCGCCGCGCCCAGCCACAGGGCGAGGATCTGGCTGTTCAGCGTGACG
>JAYSDS010000145.1:0-14447 GCA_041914265.1 Roseomonas sp. | reverse complement strand
GTGCGTGAGTGCGTGCGTTTGTTGTCTGTCGCCTTTGTACTTCCCGTCCTCGTGGCGCGGCCGGGGGCGCCGCCCCCCCCCCCCCGGCCCCCCCGCCCCCCCGCCGCCCCCCCCCCCCCCCCCCCCCCCCCCCCCCCCCCCCCCGATACTGGCCGCGCACCACTCGTTGGGGTCCGTTCCCGCAGGACTGGAAGGACAACCGGCGAAGCCTCCGGCGGGTCAGGGCCTGAAGAAGACACAGCCCCACCATCGCTACAACGCCGCCGACAGCCGTCGCCAGCGCAACAGCATCAGCCCCGCCACGACCGCGAGCCCGATACCGAGCCCCATCCACACGCCCTGGGGCCCAAACCCGCCGAACTGCGCCAGCGCCAGCCCTGCCGGCAGCCCGATCCCCCAATAGCCGAGCGCCGCGAACAGCATCGGCACCCGCGTATCCTTCAGCCCGCGCAGCGCCCCTGCCGCAACCACCTGCAGCCCGTCGCCGAGCTGGAACAGCCCCGCGATGCGCAGCAGGGCCGCACCCAGCGCCGCAACCTCGACCGCCCCCGGCACGTCGGGATCGAGGAACAGCCAGGCGATCCCGGGTGCCGCGACCAGCAGCGTCACGGCCATGGCCAGCATGAAGCCGCCGCCGAGAATCACCGCGACCCAGCCGGCCCGCGCCGCACCCGCCGCGTCGCCCGCGCCGATGGCCAGGCCGACCCGCGCCGTCGCCGCCTGGCCGATGCCGAGCGGCACCATGAAAGTCGTCGAAGCTGTCTGGATTGCGATGGCATGCGCGCCGACCGCGATGGCGCCGAACCAGCCCATGGCAAGGGCCGCGGCGGAGAACACCCCGATCTCCAGCAGCATCGCCCCGGCAATGGGCAGGCCGACGACGAAGACCTCCCGGATGCGCGCTGCCTCCGGCCGCCAGAGATGGCCGAGAAGCCTGAAGCGGCGGAACATGCGATCGCGCGCGATCAGCACCAGCAGCACCGCGACCATGCCCGCATTGGCGATGGTGATGGCGAGCCCCGCCCCGGCCACGCCGAGTCCCGCCGGAAAGATCAGGGCCCAGGCAATCGGCAGGTTCGCCGCCACGGCGCCCAGCGACACCCACATCGCCGCCGCAGGCCGTTCCATCGCGGCGAGGAAGCCGCGCAGCACGATGAAGCCGCAGAAGGCCGGGATGCCGAACATCGCGCCGCGCGTGTAGTGCTGTGCGAGGGCGGCGAGGTCCGCCTCCTGCCCCAGCGCCCGCAACACGGCGGCCGATTCCCACAGCACCACCCAGGCCGGCAGGATCGCGACGAGCACCGCCCAGAAGGAGGCGCGCGTCGCCCGCCGCATCGCGCGCACCCAGCCGCGCCCGGCCGCGCCGGCGAGCCGTCCATGGCCACGGATCTGCGCCTGCAGCGGCGCCGCGGCGAGAGCCAGGCCCAGCGCCGGCGCCAGCATGGCGAAATAGAGCGAAGCGGCGAGCATCCCCGCCGCCAGCTCCTGCGTCCCGACACGGCCGAGCAGGGCCGTCTCGGTCAGGGCAAGCGCCATCTGGGAGAGGTTGGTCAGCACGATCGGCCCGGCCAGCGCGACCGTCGCCCGTGCTTCGGCACGCCATCCCGCGCTCGCGCGGCTGGCGGGCATCGTTGTGATCCCGGCGTCCATGGCGGCGGTGTAATCCAAACCGGCCGCCCGTGCACCGTCGGCCGGAAGGGTGCCCCTGCATCGGCCAGCCCGACGCCCGCCGTTTGAGGCAGGAGAGAATGGGTCTATCAAGGCGCGGAACCGTGAACGAGGCCGCCATGAACCGACGTGCCCTGCTCGCCGCGCCGCTGCTCGCGCCGATGCTGCTCCGCACCGCCCAGGCCCAGACGCCGAGCCTGATCACCGAGGAATACATGGTCCCGACCGGCGACGCCGGCATCGAGATCTTCCTGCGCAACAAGCGGCAGGAGACGATGACGGCCTACACCCCGTCGCGCACGCTGCTCTTCGTCCATGGGGAGACCTATCCGGCCAACACCACCTTCGACATCCCGCTCGGCGGGCTGTCCTGGATGGACTACGTGGCCGGGCGCGGCTTCGATGTGTGGTCGCTCGACATCCGCGGCTATGGGCGCTCCTCCCGCCCCGCCGAGATGGCACAGCCGCCGGAAGCCAACCCGCCGCTCGTGCGCGGGGATGTGGCGCTGGCCGATATCGGCACGGCGGCCGCCTTCATCCGCAGCCATCGCAACGTCCCGCGCCTCGTCCAGATGGGCTGGTCCTGGGGCGGCACGCTGATGGGCCGCTTCGCCGCAGAGAATCCGACGCTGGTCGATCGGCTCGTGCTGCTCTCCCCGCCCTGGCTGCAGCCGGGCGCGGTGGCGACGGACCCGCTCGGCGCCTATCGGCTCGTCACGCAGTCCCAGGCGCGGCAGGCCTGGCTCGCCGGCGCGCCGGAAGCGAAGCGCGCGGCGCTGATCCCGCCCGGCTGGTTCGAGCACTGGGCCGGGGTGACCTGGGCCGCCGATCCGGAAGGGCTGCGCCGCAACCCGCAGGTGCTGCGCGTGCCGAATGGGGCGCTCGCCGACAATCGCGACTACGAGCAGGCGGGGCGGCCCTATTGGGATCCCGCCAAGGTGACGGTGCCGACGCTGCTCGTCGTCGCCGAATGGGACCGCGAGACGCCGCCCGCCATGGCCGCGGCGATCTTCCCGCTGCTGGCGAACAGCCCGGGCAAGCGGCTGGTCATGCTGGGCGAAGGCACCCACAACATGCTGATGGAACGCAACCGCGGCGTGATGTTCCAGGCGGTGCAGGGCTTCCTCGAGGAAGCGCCGGCCTCCTGAAGCCTTTCATCGTCGGGCAAGGATCGGCGGCGCAGGATGCGGCCGCCGCCGATCCGGCGGCATCATCCCGGATGCCCGCCATGACATTCCGTCGCGCTCTCTTCGGCCTCGGTTCCGCCGCCGTCGCCACGGCCTTCGCCTTCGGCCTGGCCGGTGCCGCGCAGGCCCAGACCACCGATCCGTCCTTCCGGCTCAACAACCGGTCGAACCAGACGGTCATGGAGCTGTACGTCTCCGCCTCCTCGGACAGCAACTGGGGGCAGGATCTGCTCGGCCAGAACGTGCTGCCGCCGGGGCAGACCTTCATCGTCCGCTTACCCAACGGCCAGTGCGTGAACGACATCCGCATCGTCGTCGAAGGCGGCCGCGCTACCGAGCGCCGGCAGATCAACACCTGCGAGCTGACCGACATCAACTTCCCCTGATGCGCCGCCGCCGCCGGGGCGATTGACAGCCCCGGCGGCGCGGACACAGGCTCCCCGCAAGGAAGACGGAGGGGAGCGTCGATGGCCGAAGCTGACCAGACCAAGCGCGCATTCAGGCTGCGCAGCCAGCGCTGGTTCGACGATCCCACCGATCCCGGCATGACCTCGCTCTATGTCGAGCGCATGCTGAACTTCGGTATGACGCGCGCCGAGCTGCAATCCGGCCGTCCCATCATCGGCATCGCCCAGACCGGATCCGACATCGCCCCCTGCAACCGCCACCACATCGCGCTGGCCGAGCGCGTGAAGGCCGGCATTCGCGACGCGGGCGGCGTGCCACTGGAATTCCCGGTGCACCCGGTGCAGGAGACGCTGAAGCGCCCCACGGCGGCCCTCGACCGCAACCTGCAATACCTTTCGCTCGTCGAGATCCTGCACGGCTATCCGATGGATGGCGTCGTGCTGACCATGGGCTGCGACAAGACGACGCCCGCGCAGCTCATGGGCGCCGCGACGGTCAACATCCCGGCGATCGGCCTGTCGGGCGGGCCGATGCTCGATGGCTGGTGGAAGGGGCGCCTCGCCGGATCGGGGACGATCGTGTGGGAGGCGCGCAAGATGCTCGCCGCCGGGGAGATCGACAACGACACCTTCATCGACATGGTCGCGGCGAGCGCGACCTCCGTCGGGCATTGCTCGACCATGGGCACGGCGCTGTCGATGAATTCGCTGGCCGAGGCCGTCGGCATGTCGCTGACCGGCTGCGCGGCCATCCCCGGCCCGTATCGACAGCGCGGGCAGATCGCCTATGAAACCGGGCGACGGATCGTCGAGATGGTGGAGAAGAATCTCCGCCCCTCCGACATCATGACGAAGAAGGCCTTCGAGAATGCGGTCGCCGTGGCCTCCGCGATCGGCGCTTCCTCGAACTGCCCGATCCACATGGTCGCGATCGCCCGCCACATGGGCGTCGATCACACGGTCGAGGACTGGCAGCGCGTCGGCGCCGACATCCCACTGCTGGTGGATTGCCAGCCGGCGGGGCGGTTCCTCGGCGAGGCCTTCTACCGCGCCGGCGGCGTGCCGGCGGTGATGAAGCAGTTGCTCGACGCCGGGCTGCTGCATGGCGACGTCATGACCGTGACCGGTAAGACGGTCGCGGAGAACCTCGCCGCCATCCCCGCCCCGGACCCGGAGGTGATCCGCCCTCTGGCAAAGCCCATGAAGGAACGCGCGGGCTTCGTCGTGCTGTCGGGCAACCTGTTCGATAATGCGGTGATGAAGATCAGCGTGATCGACAAGGCGTTCCGCGACCGCTTCCTGTCGGATCCTCCCGATGTCTTCGAAGGCAAGGTCGCGGTCTTCGAAGGCCCCGAGGATTATCACGCGCGCATCGAGGACCCGGCCCTCGGCATCGACGAGAAGACCGTGCTGGTGATCCGCAATTGCGGCCCGGTGGGCTATCCGGGTGCCGCCGAGGTGGTGAACATGCAGCCGCCCGCCGCGCTCATCAGGCGCGGCATCGGCGCGCTGCCGACCATGGGCGACGGGCGGCAATCGGGCACGTCCGGATCGCCGTCCATCCTCAACGTCTCGCCGGAAGCCGCGGTCGGCGGCGGGCTCGCGCTGCTCAGGGATGGCGACCCGATCCGCATCGACCTCAAGACCCGCAAGGTGGATGTGCTGATCCCCGAGGCCGAGCTGGCCGCCCGCCGAGCGGCATGGCAACCGCCGGACCTGCCCAACAAGACGCCGTGGGAGGAGATCTACCGGTCCATGGTCGGCAGCCTCGGCACCGGCGGTTGCCTGGAACCGGCGACGCTGTTCCTCAACATCCTCGAAACGCGGGGCGAGAGCCGGCACAACCACTGAAGCGGGCTCGCTTGCGGCGCGGCGCGTCATGGCCTTACCCTGCGCGGCGCGCCCGCAACCCGGCCGCCGTAAGCGTTCACGTCAATCAACGCGCCCCCTGCACCCGGCCCCGGGTGCGGGCCGGTGCGCGTGACTGGATGCTTCGTCCTTCCATCGCACCGACCCGTCGATATGGAAGGATCCGACGTGACCGCCTCCGCGCTTCTTCTCTTCGCCGGCGCCTATCTTGCCGTGCTGGTCATGCCCGGCCCGGGTGTCACCGCCCTCGTTGCCCGCGTATTGGCGCGCGGGACGCAGGGCGCGCCTGCCTTCATCGCCGGCTTCGTTGCCGGCGCGCTGGCCTGGTTCACGCTGGCCGCCAGCGGGATGGCCCTGCTGGCCGCGGTGCTCGCACCGGTCTTCCTCGCCATCCGCTATGCCGGCGCGGCCTACCTGCTGTGGCTCGCCTGGAAATTGTGGCACGCGGCACCGCGCGCGACGCCGCTCCGGGACGCGGCGCCGGACGGGCACGGGCCGCTGTTCCTCCTCGGGCTAGCGATCAATCTCGGCAATCCGAAGGTGATCCTGTTCTTCCTTGCCCTGCTGCCGACCGTGGTGGATCTCACGAGCTTGACGCCGCTCGGCTTCATCGAGCTGGCGGGGTTGGTGGCGCTGCTCGCCGCCTCCGTGCTCTCTGCCTATGCGCTGGTCGCGTCGCGGGCGCGGCGCCTGCTGACGACGCCGCGCGCCCAGCGGATGGTCAACCGGGGCAGCGCCGCCGTCGTCGCGGGGGCGGCCGCGAGCATCGCCCTGCGCTGACGCAGCCGTCTGTTGACGCCGCCCGGTCCGGCTCCGCAATCTCGCGGCAGGGGATCAGGGAGGATCGCGATGGGCGGCAGGCTGGCAGGCAAGCGTGCGCTGGTGACGGCGGCGGGTCAGGGCATCGGTCGCGCCGCGGCGCTCGCCATGGCCGCCGAAGGGGCGAGCGTCATCGCCACCGACCGGGATGCGCGCAAGGTCGGCGAGCTCGCCGCCCGCGGCATCGCGCATGTGCCGCTCGACGTGCTCGACGACGCCGCGGTGGAACGCGTCGCGAAGGAATCCGGCCCCATCGACGTGCTGTTCAACTGCGCGGGCTTCGTCCACCAGAACAGCGTCCTGACCTGCACCGATGAGGAATGGGATTTCGCCTTCGCGCTGAATGTCCGCGCGATGTGGAAGATGGCGCGGGCCGTGCTGCCGGGCATGATCGAACGGCGCGGCGGGACGATCGTGAACATGTCCTCTGCCTGTTCATCAGTGAAGGGCGCACCGAACCGCTTCGTCTATGGCACCACCAAGGCGGCGGTGGTCGGGCTGACGAAATCCATCGCCACCGAATATGTGACGCGGGGAATCCGCTGCAACTGCCTCTGCCCCGGCACGGTGGACACGCCATCGCTGCATGAACGCATCGCGGTGAATGCCGAGGCGGCGGGATCGGTCGAAGCGGCCCAGGCCGCCTTCGTCGCGCGCCAGGCGATGGGCCGCCTCGCGACCGCGGAGGAGATCGCGGCGCTGGTGGTCTATCTCGCCGCGCCGGAGAGCACCTTTGTCACCGGCCAGGCCATCATCATCGACGGCGGCTGGACCCTGTAGGGCCGGCGCTTCCGGCGCGGCCGCTTCCCTGGCATTCTCCGTCCCCCCCAACGACAAGACCCAGGAACACGCGATGAAGCTGCTGCGCTACGGCCCCCCCGGCCAGGAGAAGCCCGGTCTGCTCGATGCCGATGGCGCGATCCGCGACCTGTCCGGCATCATCCCCGATCTCGCCGGCGAGGCGCTCTCGCCCGACAGCCTCGCGAAGCTCGCCGCCATCGACCCGGCGACGTTGCCGAAGGTGGATGGCAAGCCTCGGCTCGGCCCGCCCGTGACCGGCATGAAGAACCTGGTCTGCATCGGCCTCAACTACGCCGACCATGCCGCCGAGACAGGTTCGCCCATTCCCAAGGAGCCGATCGTCTTCCTGAAGTCGCTCAACGCGCTGCAGGGGCCGAATGACGACGTCGTCATCCCGCGCGGCAGCGTGAAGACGGATTGGGAAGTGGAACTCGCCGTCATCATCGGCACGCGCGCGAAGTACGTGTCGGAGGAGAATGCCCTCGACCACGTCGCCGGCTATGCCGTGGGCAACGACGTGTCCGAACGCGAATGGCAGGCCGAGCGCGGCGGCACCTGGGACAAGGGCAAGGGCTTCGACACCTTCGGCCCGCTCGGCCCCTGGCTGGTGACGAAGGATGAGATCGCCGATCCGCAGAACCTCGCCATGTTCTGCGACGTGGATGGCGCGCGCCAGCAGGATGGGTCGACGCGCACCATGATCTTCGGCGTGAAGCAGCTCATCGCCTATGTCAGCCAGTGCATCACGCTCAACCCGGGCGACGTGATCTTCACGGGCACGCCGCCGGGGGTGGGGCTGGGCAAGAAGCCGACGCCGGTCTTCCTCAAGGCGGGCCAGGTGATGAAGCTCGGCATCGCCGGCCTTGGCGAACAGGAACAGAAGCTGGTGGCGTCGCCGTGAGGCGCGCAGCCCTTCTGGCGCTCGCGCTGCTCGCGCCCGGCGCGGCGCTGGCGCAACAGCGCCCGGCGCAGCCGGCGCCCGCCGCGCGCCAGAACACCCTGGCCGAGCAGGTGGAGCGTAACATCCGCACCTGCATCGGCACTTCGCAGGACATGGCGCTGGTCACGCGCTGCATGGACGGGCAGCGCGCCGTGGTGTCCCCGCGCCTGGAATCGGCGGCGGAACGGCTCCTGGCGACGCAGCCCGATCCGGCACGGCGCGAACGCCTGTCGGAGGTCCAGGCGGCCTGGGCCCGCTATCGCGACCTGCGTTGCGACTTCGCCGGGTCCAACCCCGAACGCGGCCCCGATGCCGCCGCGGATCGTGCCGCCTGCCTGCTGCAATTCGACCTGTCGCGCACGCTGGAGATCGAGGCCTTTCTCGAGCCCCCGCCTCCACCGCCGCCGCAGCGCCAGCAGCAACAACGGCGATGAACGACGATCCAACGATCGTCATCGTCGACTTCCCGGCCCGCCCGTCCGGCGGGCCGGAACAGGAAGCGGCCCTGCGCGCGCTCGCCGAGGACATCGCCGCCGAACCCGACCTGCTGTGGAAGATCTGGACCGGATCGGCCGACGAGAAGCGCGCCGGCGGCATCTACCTCTTTCGCAGCCGGGCCGGCGCGGAGGCCTATCACCGCAAGCATGCCGCGCGTCTCGCCGCCATGGGCATCACGGGCGTCGAGGCAACCTACCGGGAGATCCACGGCCCGCTCTCGGCGCTGACACGCGGCCCGATCGGCTGATTTCCCCACACAGCGCAGCGCCGGCGTCGTAAGCTCCCTGGCTCTCCAGCGGGGAGGTTCTTCCATGGTCATGTACCACCAGGGCAACCGGAACCTGCAGGACACCTTCGGATCGCGACGCCTCGCGGACCGTCTGGTCGAGCGCCTCCGCCGCTCCACCTTCACCGAGGACGATGCGGCCTTCATCGCCTCGGTGCCGTTCTTCTTCATCGCCACCGCGGATGCGGAAGGGCGGCCCGATTGCTCCTACAAGGGCGGCGATCCGGGCTTCGCGCGGGTGGTCGCTCCGGACCTGCTCGCCTTCCCCGACTATGATGGCAACGGGATGTTCAAGAGCCTCGGCAACATCACGGTCAATCCGCATGTCGGGCTGCTCTTCATCGCGATGGAAGCGCGGCCGCGCCGGCTGCGCGTGAACGGGGCCGCGCGCGTCGTGCTGGACGATCCGCTGATGGCGACGTTCGAGGGCGCCCAGGCCCTCGTGCTCGTGACGCCGGAGGACATCTTCCCCAACTGCCCCCGCAACATCCCACGCTACGCGCTGGAGGAAGCATCCCCCTATATTCCGCGCTGCGGGGAGGCGCGGGTGGAGCCGGCCTGGAAGTCCTTCGAGATGTTTGCGGATGTGGTGCCGCCGCGCCGGGCGTGATGGCCGGCGGCGCGTGCCGGTGTTGTGGGAATTTGGGGGGGCGGCGCCTTATGGGCGCGAAGGTCAGACCGGAGAGGGGCTTTGCCCCTCCCCGGACCCCACCCCAGCAAAGGCCGAAGGGCCTTTGCAAACCTCCACTTGGCGCCGTGCGCCACGGGCAGAATGCCGCCCAAACCTGTTCTTGCGCCCGAAAGGCGCTGCGAGGGTTCGGCATGGACGTCGTGCCCGGCACCAAGTACCGGCGGTCCAGGCCACACGGTGGCCTGGCGGACGGAGGGGCGGCGCCCCGCCGGTTCCGCGACTCCGACACCGCCTTCTGGCGCCGGATGAGGCGGCGGTGAACCGTCGGCGGTCGATATGACGCTGGGCGCGGCTTACGGCCTGCTCGGCATCGCCATCGTTGCGGAGGTGATCGCCACCTCCTCGCTCAAGGCATCCGACGGCTTTACGCGGTTCTGGCCGAGCCTGATCACGCTGATCGGCTATGGCATCGCCTTTTACTGCCTCGCGCTCACGCTGCGCGTCATTCCGACCGGGGTCGCCTATGCCATCTGGTCCGGGGTGGGGATCGTGTTGATCTCGGCCGTGGGTTGGGTGTGGTTCCGCCAGGCGCTCGATCTGCCGGCGATGATCGGCATGGGGCTGATCATCGCCGGGGTCGCGGTGGTGAATCTCTTTTCGAAGACCGCGGGGCACTAGAGCATTTCCGGTGAACTTGCATTCATCTCCAAAGCTCTAGACGCTTGTTTTTGCGAGAATCTTCACCTGTCCGGATGAGTTCATCCGGACAGGATCTGCTCTAGCCCCGCTTCAGGTTCCACACGAAGGGGTTCGGCCCTTGCAGCACGCCGGTCAGGTCCGACCGGAAGGCGGTGCGCAGGCGGAACAGCCCGGTGGGCGCGAAGGGCACGGCCTCCCAGGCAAGCTGTTGCAGTTTCTGCATGGCGGCGGCCTGGGCTTCGGCGTTCGGGGCCTCGATCCAGGCGGTCACCTGCTCTTCCACCCCCGCGTCGCTCGGCCAGCCGAACCAGGCGCGTTCCCCGTTCATGCGGATGATGGGGGACAGCGCCGGGTTGGCGATGCCGGCCGCCGGGAAGTTCGTGTTGTGCAGGTTCCACCCGCCATGGTCGGGCGCGTTCTTGTTGGCGCGCCGCGCGATGGTGGTGGCCCAGTCGGCCTCGACGAGCTGGATGTTCACGCCGAGGCGCCGCATCAGGTCGGCCGTCACGCGGCCCTGCATCGTCACCGCCGGGAAATCCGTCGGGTTCACGAGGACGATGGGTTCGCCCCTGTAGCCGGCCTCCCGCAGCGCGGCGCGGGCGCGGTCCATGGCGGCCGCGCCGCGCGGTGCCGGAGTGAATTCCGTCACGCCCGGCAGGCCGCAGGGGAACATCGCGTGGCATTCGCGCCAGTCGCCTTCCAGCGCGACGGCCGACATGAAGTCGGGCTGCACCAGCACGTCGCGGATGGCGCGGCGGACGCGCACATCGTCGAAGGGCGGATGCAGCGCGTTGAAGCGCAGGAATCCCAGGAAGCCGTTGGGGTCGTATATCTGCGTCGTGATGCCGCGCTCCCGCTGCATCACCGGCACTAGGTCGGGCAGGGGGTATTCGATCCAGTCGATCTCCCCCGTGCGGAGCGCGGCGACGGCGGTGCCGCCATCGGGGATCCAGACCAGTTCCAGCCGGTCGAAATTCACCCGCTTGCCGCCCGAGGCCGCATCCGAGGGTTCGTCGCGGGAGACATAGGCCTCGTTGCGCAGATAGACCGCCTGGCTGCCGGCGGAGAACTCGCCGGCCACCCATTTCCACGGCCCGCTGCCGGTCATGTCCGTGATGGGGCGGTCGGGGGGCGTCAGCGCGGTGCGTTCCGGCATCATGAAGCAGGGCGAGGCGGCGGGCTTCGCCAGCGCGTCGAGCAGCGCCGGGAAGGGCCGCTTCAGGCGGAAGGTGATGGTGCGGTCGTCGGTCGCCACGACCTCGTTCACCGCGCCCATCATCACCTGGCCGAAGGCGTCGCGCGCCGCCCAGCGGTTGATCGAGGCCACGCAGTCCCGCGCCCGCACCGGCGCGCCGTCATGGAAGGCGAGCCCATCGCGCAGCCGGATGGTCCAGGTCAGGCCATCCGCTGACGTCTCATGCCCCTGCGCCATCTGCGGGTGGGGTCGCAGCGCGCGATCGGCCCCGTACAGCGTGTCGAAGACGCAATAGGCATGCGTCGTCACGATGGTGGTCGGGTTGAAGATCGGGTCGAGCACCGCGAGCGCCGCCTGCGGCATGAAGCGCAGGGTCTTCGCCCGGGCGGTCTGCCCGAAGGCGGGCCGGGCGAGGGGGGCGGCCAGGGAAGCGGCCAGCAGGTGGCGGCGATGCATCGTCTCGTTCCTCCATGCCGGCGCAGGGGAACGGCAACCAGGGCGCGCGACCGCGCGCCGCCCATCACGGGACCGAACGCGCGGACGAACGGGTGGCACCGTTCCCTTCGCCGGTCCGAACCGGATCAGGTTCCATGGGTCGCGGGTGAAGCCCGCCTCTCAGCCCCCAATCGGGCTCCCCAAGGTGTCCAGGGGTCAACCTGCGCGTATTCGGCCGGCGAGGCAAGGGGCGGCATCTGGCCAGGCGCCGCGGGGCTTGGCATGATGCGCGCCGGCGCCCGCCGCGCCCAAGATCGCCCGTTACCGGCCTGCGCAGACCGACTGGAGAGTGCCATGAGCGCCGGCCTTGCCCCTGTTCCCGATATGCTCGATCTGCGCCCGGTGGGCGCGACTTTCGGCGCCGAGCTGCATGGCTTCCGCCTGCATGGCGACCTGCCCGAAGCCGAGGTCGCCGGCTTCCGCAACGCGCTGCACCAGAATCGCTTCCTGCTGCTGCGGGACGTGCCGAACGACCCCGCGGCGCTGGTCGCCTTCAGCAAGCGGCTGGGGGCGCTCGAAATGCATTCGGCCTCGGCCCATACCCATCCGGATTTTCCGGAGGTCTTTCTCGTCGGCAACTACGCCGATGACCGGATGCGGGCGAATTTCGCGACGGGCGTCGAGCAATGGCACGCCGACAGCAGCTTCCGCGAAAAGCCGAGCCTCTGTTCCCTGTTCTACGGCGCGATCTGCCCGCCCGAGGGCGGCGAGACCTGGCTGCTCGACGCCGTCACGGCCTATGCCGAGCTGCCGGCGGCGCTGCGGGCGCGCATCACCTGGCTGAACGGGGTGCATGACCTCAATACCCTGTCCGAGTGGAACCGTCGCCACACGCCCGGCCGCGCGCCGCTGTCCGATGAGGCGCGCCGCCGCTTCCCGCCCATGTCCCAGCCGCTGGTGCGGCGGCACCCGATCACGGGGCGCCCGTCGCTCTTCATCTGCCCGGCCGTGATCAGCCATGTCGAAGGCCTGCCGCCGGCCGAAGGCCATGCCCTGATCGCCGAGGTCATGGAGCACGCCACGCAGGAACGCTACGTCTACCGCCACCAATGGAAGGCGGGGGACCTGGTGGTGTGGGACAACCTTGCCACGCTGCACACGGCGGCGCTGTTTGACCACACCCGATATCAGCGGCTGATGTTCCGCACGACCGTGGCGGGTTGATTGCGGCGACGCCTGGGCGCATTCGGTTTGCCCGTGGCCCACGGAGATCTCTCTAGCCGTTTGTTTTTGCGAGCATCTTTGCCCGATCGGGTGATGTCACCTGATCGGGATCTGCTTTAGGCTTCTCGCCCGACCAGGGAGAGAAACGATGGACGCCACGACGCTGCCGCCCGTGATCCGTCTGAACCCCGAAGATGGGGTGGTCATCGCACGCATCGTGCTGCAGCCCGGGACATTGGTGGCCCCGGGCGTCACGGTGGGGGCAAGGCGCATCCCCGCGGGCCACAAGGTGGCGATCCGGCCCATCGCCAAGGGCGAGCCGATCCGCCGCTACGGCCAGATCATCGGCTTCGCGACCGACGCCATCGAGCCAGGCGCCTGGGTCCACACCCATAATTGCGAGATGGGCGATTTCGCCCGCGACTACGCGTGGGGGGTGGATGCGACGCCCACGGCCTATGTCGAGGCGCCCGCGACCTTCATGGGCATCCGCCGCGCCGATGGGCGCGTCGCGACGCGCAACTACATCGGCATCGTGACCTCCGTGAACTGCTCGGCCCATGTGGCGGAACTCATCGCCCGGCAGTTCGAGCGCAACCCGATCACCGGGCATGATCCGCTGGCGGCGTGGGGCCATGTCGATGGCGTGGTCGCGCTAACGCACAAGACCGGCTGCGGCATGACGATGGACGAGCCGCTGCGCGTGCTGCGCCGGACCCTCGCGGGCTTCGCGCGGCACGTCAATTTCTCCCACGTCATCGCGATCGGCCTCGGCTGCGAGGTGAACCAACTCGGTCCGATGCTGGAGGAGCAGAAGCTGACCGGGCGTCTGCGCAGCATGGACATCCAGGACAGCGGCGGATCCCGGGCGACGGTGCTGAAGGGCATGGACTTCGTGAAGGAGGTGCTGGCCGAGGCCAATGCGGTCACGCGGGAACCCGTGCCAGCGTCGGAGCTTTGCGTCGCCCTGCAATGCGGGGGGTCGGATGGTTATTCGGGCATCACGGCGAACCCGGCGCTTGGCGCGGCTTCCGACCTGGTGGTGCGTCATGGCGGCACGGTGATCCTGTCCGAATCCCCCGAGACCTATGGCGCCGAACATCTGCTGACCCGCCGCGCGGTGTCGCAGGAGGTCGGGCAGAAGCTCGTCGATGTCATGCATTGGTGGGAGGCGTACACGGCGCGCGAGGGGGCTGAGATGAACGCCAATCCCTCACCGGGCAACAAGGCGGGCGGGCTGACGACGATCCTCGAGAAGTCGCTCGGCGCGATGGCCAAGGCGGGGACGACGAACCTGGTCGATGTCTACCGCTACGCCGAACCGGTGACGGCCAAGGGCTTCGTCTTCATGGACACGCCGGGTTACGACCCGGTCGCGGCGACGGGGCAGGTGGCCGGGGGCGCCAATCTCGTCTGCTTCACCACGGGGCGCGGCAGCGTGTTCGGGATGAAGCCGGCGCCCTCCATCAAGCTCGCGACCAATGCCGCGATGTATGAGCGCCTGTCGGAAGACATGGACATCAATTGCGGCACCATCGTCGCCGGCGAGGAGACGGTGGAACAATGCGGGCAACGCATCTTCGAACTGATGCTGCGCGTGGCATCCGGCGAGCCGACGCGCAGCGAGGCGATGGGCTTCGGGGCGCAGGAATTCGCGCCCTGGGTGTTGGGCGCGACGATGTGATGCTGGCGGCCCATTATTCGGGCAGGTGGAACCGAGAGGGGCGGCGCCCCATTCGCGCGAAGGTCAGAGGGGGGGGGGGGGGGGGGGGGGGGGGGGGCGGCGCG
>JAYSDS010000144.1:0-14507 GCA_041914265.1 Roseomonas sp. | reverse complement strand
CCAGGTTGAGGTTTGCAAAGGCCTTTCGGCCTTTGCCGGGGTGGCTTGGAGGGGCAGAGCCCCTCCAACTGGCTACACCAGGAACAGGTACATCAGGGCCAGGATCACGGCGATCGAGCCCGCCGACCAGGTCACGAAGCTGGTGAAGCCGTGCCAACTCGCCTCATGCGCCGCCAGCACGTCGGAGGCCTTCACCTCGGCGAATTCGTAATGCGTCTGCTGTTCGGCCACGGTTCGCCCTCTCGATCGTTCCTCACCACGGTTTAGGAAGCGCCGCGGCCAAGGGCAAGGGGTTCGCGAGCGCCCCCGAGGCCACCGGGACATCGGCGAGAATGGCGCGCCCAGCCTCCACGCGCAGCTTGCCGGCGGCGAGCCAGGCCAGCGCGGCGGGGTAGATGCGGTGTTCCTCGGCCAGGACACGGGCGGCGAGGGTGGCTTCGTCGTCGTCCGGCAGGACGGGCACGGCGGCCTGCACGACGATTGGGCCCTCATCGACGCCGGCCGTGACCATGTGCACCGTGCAGCCATGCAGCCGCACCCCCGCCGCGAGCGCGCGGGCGTGGGTGTCGAGGCCCGGGAAGCTCGGCAGCAGGGAGGGATGGATGTTGATCAGCCGGCCTTCCCAGCGGGTAACGAAGCCTTCGGTCAGCACGCGCATGAAACCGGCCAGCGCCACGATCTCGATGCCGTGGCGGGTGAACTCGGCCTCCATCGCCACTTCGAATCCCGCGCGGTCGCCGCGGAAGGCGCGCGATTCCACCACGGCGGTGGGCACGCCCCGCTCGGCGGCATGCGCGAGGCCGGCGGCATCGGCGCGGTTGGACAGCACCAGCGCGATCTCGGCCGGGTAGCCGGGCGATTGCGCGGCGGCGAGCAGCGCCGCCATGTTCGACCCGCGGCCCGAGATCAGCGCCGCGACGCGGCGGCGCGTCATCCCGGCCAGCCGGCGCCGAGGTTGTCGATGCGGACCTGCGCCTCGCCGGAGCCTGCTTCGATCGTGCCGAGGCGGCAGACCGTCTCGCCCTGTTCGGTCAGCAGGGCGGTGGCGGCATCCGCCGATTCGGCGGCGACCACGACGGCCATGCCGATGCCGCAGTTGAAAACGCGCAGCATTTCCTCCGGCGCCACGGCGCCGACACGGGCGAGCCAGGCGAAGACCGGTGGCGGCGTCCAGGCGCGGGCATCGAGAACGGCGACGGTCCCTTCGGGCAGCACCCGCGGCAGGTTGCCGGGCAGCCCGCCGCCGGTGATGTGCGCGGCCGCCTTCACCAGGCCCGCGCGATGCGCGGCGAGCAGCGACTTCACGTAGATCCGCGTCGGTTCCAGCAGCGCGGCGCCGAGCGTCTTGCCGGCGGCGAAGGGTGCCGGCGAATCGAGCCCCGCATTGCCGCGTTCCACGATCCGCCGGACCAGCGAATAGCCGTTGGAATGCACGCCCGAGGAGAGCAACCCGAGCACCACGTCGCCCGGCCCGACATCGCCCTTCGGCAGCAGCGCGCCGCGTTCGGCCGCCCCCACCGAGAAGCCGGCGAGGTCGTAGTCGCCCTTGGCGTACATGCCCGGCATCTCGGCCGTTTCGCCGCCGACCAGGGCACAGCCGGCAAGGCGGCAGCCCTCGGCGATGCCGGCGACGACCTGCTTCGCCGACGCCACGTCCAGAGCGCCGGTCGCGAAATAATCGAGGAAGAAGAGCGGCTCCGCGCCCTGCACCACCAGGTCGTTCACGCACATCGCGACCAGGTCGATGCCGACCGTCGCGTGATATCCGGCATCAATGGCCACGCGCAGCTTGGTCCCGACGCCATCGGTGCTGCTGACCAGCACCGGATCGGTGAAGCCCGCGGCCTTGAGGTCGAACAGCGCGCCGAAGCCGCCCAGGCCCCCCATGGTGCCCGGGCGGTCGGTGGCCTTCGCCAGCGGCTTGATCGCATCGACCAGCGCGTCGCCGGCTTCGATATCCACGCCCGCCGCACGATAGGTGAGGGGGGAAGACGGGGAACTGGTCAGGGCGGCCTCCGATCGGGTAAGGCTGGCATGGAAGCGCCGCGCAACGCGGTGCGTGATGAAAGGTCGGGGGCGCGATGCCGGTTGGGTCCCGCACCGCGCGGGCGCGCGGAAAGAACCATGCGGCGGCGCGCTTCGCAACCGCCATGCTTGCAACCGCGATGCTGCTGCTGGCGCCGATGGCTGCCCCGCGCGCGCAGGATGAGCCCGCGCCCGCCGCGGTCAGCTTCACCCAGCGCGGCGTGCCCGCCGAAGCCACCGCCGAGAACGGCGTGATCGCCCGCGAGCGCGCCCTGGCCAATGGCCGCCGCGCCGCCTGGCAGCGCATCGCCGAGGCCGCGGGGTCCACCCGCAGCCTGTCGGACTCGCAGATCGAGGCGATGACCACCTCCATCATCATCGAGGAGGAGCGGACCAGCCCGACGCGCTACACCGGCCGGATCACGGTGAACTTCAATCCTTCCCGCGCGCGGGGCTACCTCGGCACCGCTTCGGCCGAGGGCGGCGAAGGCGCCGGCGGCGGTTCGACGCCGGGCGAATCCGCCGAGCCGCGTCGCCCGACCGGCCCGGTGCCGGCCGCGTCGACGATCGAGGCCGTCGCGCTCTACGGTTCCCTGAACGAATGGCTGGAACTGCGCCGGCGGCTGCGCGGCGCTGCGGCGAAGGTCGACATCGTCGCCATCTCGACCGACCGGGCGCGGCTGCGCCTGGGCCTGCGCACGGCTCCGGGCGCGGCAACGGAGGAACTGGCGCGGCAGGGCATCACCCTCGCCCCTGGTTCCGGGGCGCCCGGCGATGCCTGGCGCGTCGGCCTTGGCGGCCAGTCCTGACCGGAACCGACCGACGGCGGATGCGCCCGCCGATGGCGAGGCAGGGCTCTTCACCCTGCCCAACCTCATCACCCTGGCCCGGCTCTGCGCCGTGCCGGCGGCGGTGTGGCTGATGCTGCACCATCGGCTCGACATCGCTTTCCTCGTCTTTATCGGGGCCGGGATCTCCGACGCCGTGGATGGCTGGATCGCGCGGGCGTGGAATGCGCGTTCGCGGCTCGGCGCGCTGCTCGACCCCGTGGCGGACAAGGCGCTGCTCGTCTCGGTCTATGTGACGCTGGCGGCGATCGGGATCCTGCCGGACTGGCTCGCCATCCTGGTCGTGTTCCGGGACCTGCTGATCGTGGGCGGCGTCGTCGCGCTGTGGATGCTGGGCATCCGCGCGCAGATCCGCCCGCTGCTGATCTCCAAGGCGAATACGGTGGCGCAGATCGCGCTCGCCGCGCTTGCGCTGCTGCTGAAGGGGTTCGACCTCGCCGCGCCCGACCTGCTTGATGCGATGATCTGGCTGGTGGCCTTCACCACCTTCGCCTCCGGCGTTGCCTATGTGCTGCAGGCGGCGCGGCTGACCGGGGCGGGGCCGCGGTGACGGAGACGGTCAAGCCGCCCGTCCTGCCGCGCGGCGGGCCGCCGGCGCGCTTCCCGCCGCCCGCGGCGCCGCGCACCGCGACGCGCGGGCAGCGCCTGGCGTTGGTGCTCGGCCTCGGCGGGGCGCTGCTGTTCAGCCTCTGGCTGTTTCAGAGCATCCTGACGCCCTTCGTGCTCGCCGCGGTTGTCGCCTATTTTCTCGATCCGCTGGCGACGAAGCTGTCGCGCATCGGGGTGCGGCGGCCGCTCGGGGCCTTCCTGCTCATCTTCCTGCTGATGGCGACGGCGCTGATCGTCGCGCTGCTGTTCTACCCGCTGGTGCTGTCGCAGATTGGCATCCTGGTCCAGCGCCTGCCGAACTACATCGCGGGCATCGGCACGGTGCTGCGGGACGGGCTCGAACGGCTGGAGGAAGCGCTGGGGCCGGAGATGGTGGACCAGCGGCTGCGCGAGCTCGCCATCAACCAGGCGGCGAGCATGCTGGCTTGGCTCGGTTCCGCGACGACGCGGCTGATCGGCGGTGGGCTCGCGCTGTTCCAGGTCTTCACGCTGGTCGTCGTGGTGCCGGTCGTCGCCTTCTACCTGCTGCGGGACTGGCCGGGCATGCTGGCGCGCATCGAATCCTGGCTGCCGCGGCGCAACGCGGCGGTGCTGCGGCAATTGGCGCGGGACACCGACCGCGTGCTGTCGGCGTGGCTGCGCGGGCAGTTGCTGTGCTGCGCGGCACTCGGCGTCTTCTACGCCATCGCGCTGCAGGTGGCGGGGCTGGAACTGGGTCTGACCGTCGGGCTGATGGCCGGCGTGCTGACCTTCATCCCCTATGTCGGGTCGCTGACCGGCTTCGCGGTGGCGGTGCTGCTCGCCATGGGGCAGTTCGGCACCTGGAACGAGGTGCTGGTCATCGTCGGCATCTTCGTGGTCGGCCAGACGGTCGAGGGATACGTGATCTACCCGTACCTGCTGGGCGACCGGGTGGAACTGCACGCGGTGTGGGTGATCTTCGCGCTGTTCGCGGGCGGGGTGGCGTTCGGGTTCCTCGGCGTGCTGCTGGCGGTGCCGATGGCCGCGGCGCTGGGGGTCGTCGCGCGGTACTGGCTGCGACGGTATCTCGAAAGCCCGCTCTATCTCGATCCGCCGAGGACGGGGACGTGATGGGCGGGGCGCGTTGGAGGGGGCTCTTCAGGGCGCTTGCCGCCGACGGGCTTCCGTGGTCCGGCGCCCCTCCAACGCCACAGCGGAGGGGCAGGGGCCATCAGCAAGCCCTCTCCGCCTGTGCTGGGGTCGGTCCGGGAGGCACAAGACCCCTCCCGCCGCCGTCCCGCCCATGACGACGCTCTCCGGCGGCGCGCGGCAATTCGTCCTTCCGCTACCCTTGCCGGTCTCCTCCGACCGTGCGGATTTCCTTGAGGACTCCTCCAACGCCGAGGCTCTTGCCTGGCTTGACCAGCCCGGTCGCTGGCCGCTCGGGCGCCTGGCGCTGTTCGGCCCGGTGGGGGTCGGCAAGTCGCATATCGGCCGGGCCATCGCGGCCGAACGCGGCTGGCGGCTCATGGCCGGTTCCATGCTGCGGGGCCTGCCGGATCCGGCGGAAGGCGGGACGGTCCTCGACGATGCCGATGCGGTGGCCGAGGAGCGCGCGCTGTTGCACCTGATCAACCTCTGCGCCGAGCGTGGCGAGCATCTGCTGCTGATCGGCCGCGACGCGCCGGCGCGCTGGCGCGTCGCCTTGCCGGACCTGGCGAGCCGGCTGCGCGCAACGACCGCGATCGGCATCGGCGCGCCGAGCGACGCGCTGCTCGGTGCTCTGCTCGCCAAGCATTTCGCGGACCGGCAGTTGCGCGTGGCGCCGGAGGTGCAGTCCTGGCTGCTGACGCGCCTGACGCGCGATGCGGCGACGCTGGCCGAGGCCGTCGCGCGGCTCGATCGCGCGGCGCTGGTGGCGCGCGCGCCCGTCACGCGCGCCCTGGCCCGCGCGGTGTTGGCGGGCTGGGAGGGCTGGGGCGATGATGACGCTTCGGAGACGGCGCTCGCGCCACCCTCGCCGGCCGTGCCGGCCTTGCTGTAGGCTGCGCTCATGAACGACCTGGTCCAGACCGCCGAGGAAGAGGTCGCCACCCTGCTGGCGAGCCCCGCGCGCTTCGCGAACCGGGAGCTGTCCTGGCTCGCCTTCAACCAGCGTGTGCTGGAGGAAGCCGCGAACCCGCGCCACCCGCTGCTGGAACGGCTGCGCTTCGTGGCGATCTCGGCCTCGAACCTCGACGAGTTCTATTCGGTGCGCGTCGCCGGGCTGGTGGGGCAGGAGAGGGCTGGGATCGCCAAGGTCTCGCCCGATGGCAAGACACCGAGCCAGCAGCTTGCCGCCATCCACGAGCGTGCACAGAAGCTGATCGCCGGGCAGCAATCGGCCTGGTGCGTGCTGCGTGAATTGCTGCGCCAGGCGGGCATCGTGGTGGCGGAGCCGCCGGAGCTCGACCACGGCGATCGCGAATGGCTGGAGGCCTGGTTCCTCGATCGCGTCTTCCCGGTGCTGACGCCGCTCGCGGTCGATCCGGCGCATCCCTTCCCGTTCATCGCGAATCTCTCCCTGTGCATGGTGCTGAAGCTGGTGCGGGAGGAGGATGGGGGGACGATGCGCGCCCTGCTGCCGCTGCCGCCGCAGGTGCCGCGCTTCGTGCGGCTGCCGACGCGCGAGGGCGAGAGCGTGAGCCGCTTCGTGCTGCTGGAAGACCTGATCGTGCTCTTCCTGGGGCGCCTGTTCCCCGGCTTCATCCCCGCCGAGACCGGCCTTTTCCGCCTGATCCGCGACACCGATGTGGAGTTCGAGGAAGAGGCCGAGGACCTGGTGCGGTCCTATGAGACCGCGTTGAAGCGGCGCCGGCGCGGGCGCCCGATCCGGCTGTCCGTCACGGCGGCGACGCCGCCCGACATGGTCGATTTCGTCGCCGAGGAGCTGGAGGCGCCGCGCTCGGAGCTGTTCACGGTGGAAGGGCTGCTGGGGCTGTCGGACCTGACGCAGTTGATCGTCGAGGACCGGCCGGACCTGTTGTTCACGCCCTTCACGCCGCGCTTCCCGGAACGCATCCTGGACTATGGCGGGGATTGCTTCGCGGCGATCCGCGCGAAGGACATCGTGGTGCACCACCCGTATGAATCCTTCGACGTGGTGGTGCAGTTCCTGCGCCAGGCGGCACGCGACCCCAATGTCGTCGCGATCAAGCAGACGCTGTACCGCACCACGCGCGACAGCCCGATCGCCAAGGCACTGATCGAGGCGGCGGAGGCCGGCAAATCCGTCACCGGCATCGTCGAGCTGAAGGCGCGCTTCGACGAGGAACGCAATATCGCCCTCTCGCGCGAGCTGGAAGCCGCCGGCGTGCAGGTGGTCTTCGGCTTCGTCGAGCTGAAGACGCATGCGAAGGTGTCGCTGGTGGTGCGGCGGGAGGGGACGCAGCTTCGCTCCTACGCGCATTTCGGCACGGGCAACTATCACCCCGTCACGGCACGCATCTATACCGACCTGTCCTATTTCACCGCCGATCCGGCGCTGACGCGTGACGCGGCGAAGCTGTTCAACTTCATGACCGGCTATGCGCGGCCGGAGAGCATGGAGAAGCTCGCCTTCGCGCCGCTGACCATCCGCCCCTCACTGCTCGCGCTGATCGAGCAGGAGATCGCCTTCGCGAAGGAGGGCAAGCCGGCCGCCATCTGGCTCAAGATGAACTCGATGGTGGATGAGACGCTGATCGACGCGCTCTACGCCGCCTCGCGCGCGGGGGTGAAGGTCGATGCCGTGGTGCGCGGCATCTGCTGCCTGCGCCCCGGCGTGAAGGGGATGAGCGAGAATATCCGGGTGAAGTCGATCGTCGGCCGCTTCCTCGAACATTCGCGCGTCGCCGTCTTCGGCAATGGGCACCGCCTGCCGTCCCGCCGCGCCAAGGTGTTCATCAGCAGCGCGGACTGGATGGCGCGCAACATGGACTGGCGCGTCGAGACGATGGTGCCGGTCGAGAACCCCACCGTGCATGCCCAGGTGCTGGACCAGATCATGGTCGTGAACCTGAAGGATTCCATGCAGTCCTGGCAGTTGGGCCCGGACGGCGAGTGGACCCGGCTGAAGCCCGGCGAGAAGCCGGTTTCCGCCCATGACTACTTCATGACCAACCCGTCCTTGTCGGGGCGCGGCAGTGCGCTCAAGGGCACGCCACGGCGGCCGCGACAGGACCGCGTGATGCAGGATTGAACCCAGTGGATTCCACATCGGCGGAGGCGTTGCGCCTGCCGCGCTCGGCCGTGGTCGATCTCGGCTCCAACTCCGTGCGCCTTGTCGTGTTCGAGGGGCGCGGGCGCAATCCGCAGGCCATCTTCAACGAGAAGGCGGTGCTCGGCCTCGGCCGCGGGCTGGTGACGACCGGTATGCTGAACGAGGAAGCGGTCGAGCAAGCGATCACCGTCATGGTGCGCTACCACACCGTCGCGCGCGCGATGGGCGCGACGCCGGTCGAGGTGCTGGCGACCGCGGCCGTGCGCGACGCGACGAACGGGCCTTCCTTCGTCGCGCGGCTGCGCGACAGGCTGCCCGACCTCATCATCCGCGTGCTGACGGGGCAGGAGGAAGGCTTCCTTTCGGCCGATGGCGTGCTGCTCGGCTTTCCCGACGCGGATGGCGTGCTCGGCGACATCGGCGGCGGGTCGCTCGAACTGGTGGAACTCGCGCATGGGCGGGCGGGGCGGGCGGTCAGCCTGCCGCTCGGCGCGATCCGCCTCGCGGAGCGGGCGAACAACGAGATGGCGCGCGGCCGCGCCATGGCGACCGAGGAGTTCAACCGCGTCCCCTGGCTGCCCGAGGCGCAGGGGCGCGATCTCTACCTCGTCGGCGGCGCCTGGCGCGCGCTGGCACGGATGCACATCGCGCAGACGGCCTATCCGCTGTCGATCGTGCACCACTACGTGCTGTCGCGGGAGGAAGCGCGCGACCTCGCCGGCGTGGTGATGGCCGCGACGCGGCGCACGCTGGACCGCATGCCCGGCGCGCCGACCAAGCGCGTGCAGGACCTGCCCTGGGCGGCGATGGTGATGCGCCGGCTGCTGCGGGCTTCGGGGGCGCGGCGCGTGGTGTTCAGCGCGAACGGGCTGCGCGAGGGATGGTATTCGCGCCATCTCGATGCGGCGGAACGCCAGCGCGATCCGCTGGTCGCGGCGGCGCAGGAACTGGCCGACCGCTTCGGCCGCGATCCGCGCCTGCCGCCCGCGCTCGCGCAATGGACCGCCGGGCTGTTCGAACGCGAATCCGCTGCCGAGGCCGCGATGCGCGTCGCGACCTGCTGGGTCAGCGACGTGGGCAGCCACGACCATCCGGATTACCGCGCCGAGCACGCCTATTTCCGCATCCTGCGGCAGCCCGGCGTCGGGCTCGACCACCATGCGCGCGCCTTCCTCGCCCTCGCCGTGGCGCTGCGCTACGAGGCGCCGCCGGATGCGGCCTTCCTCGCCGCGGCGCGCGTGCTGCTGGATGTCGCGGCGGTGCGGCGGGCGGAGGTGCTCGGGGCCGCCCTGCGCCTGGCCTACACCCTGTCGGGCGGCACGCCGGAACTGCTGGCGGGCACGGCGCTGGAACGCCAGGGCGGCCGGCTGGTGCTGCGCCTGGTCGAAGGCAGTGGCGTCTTTGCCGGCGAAAGCGTGCTGCGGCGCGTCGAGGCGCTGGCGGCGGTGCTCGGTCTCGAGGCTTCGGTCGAGGTCGCGGAATAACCGCCCGTCGCAACGGCTTTTGTTGACCGCGGTGGCCGCCGCGGTCGAGGCTCCCCCGCTGGCCGGCGACAGACCGGACCGGGCGGGAGGAAACAATGGCCAGGAACGTGCTTGGCGCCGCGTGCGCGGCGCTGTGCCTGCTGTCAGCCATGCCGGCTGCGGCGCAGCGGACCCTGACGATCGGCGCGCAGACGCCGCCCTCGGCACTCGATCCGCATTTCCACAACACGACCAACAACAACATGGTGCTGCGCCAGGTCTTCGAGGCGCTGTTCGAGATCAACAACCGCGGTGAGCGGGAACCGCGCCTCGCGGAAAGCCTGCGGCTCATCGACCCGTTGACCTGGGAAGTCACGCTGCGCGCCGGCGTGCAGTTCCATGACGGCACGCCCTTCGAGGCGGATGACGTCGCCTTCACCGTCGCGCGTGTGCCGACCGTGCCGAACAGCCCGGCGCTGTTCACCTCGGCCGTGCGCAGCATCGCGGCTGTCGAGATCGTCGATCCGCGGACGGTGCGCATCCGCACCCATGAACCAAACCCGATCCTGCCCTGGGATCTGGCGGCGCCGGTGATCCTGTCGCGGCGCATCCATGGGCCGTCGCCGAGCACGGCGGACTTCAACAGCGGTCGGCTGGTGGTCGGCACTGGGCCCTATCGCTTCGTCTCCTACGCCAACAACGAACGTTTCGAGGCGACGCGCAACCCGACCTATTGGGGGCCGCCCGAACCTTGGGATCGCGTGGTGTTCCGCTACATCCCGCAGCCCGGGTCGCGCAGCGCCGCGCTGCTGGCGGGCGAGGTCGATCTGATCGACTACGTGCCGGTGCAGGATGTTGGTCGCTTCCGCCGGGATGCGCGCTTCGCGACCTTCGAGGGCGACAGCGTGACCTTCGTCTACCTGTTCCCGGATTCGATGCGGGAGACCTCCCCGCAGGCGACGGACAAGCAGGGCAAGCCGCTGCCGGCCAATCCGCTCGCCGACCGGCGGGTGCGGCAGGCGCTCTCGCTTGCCATCGACCGGACGGCAATCTCGGAACGCCTTTATGAGGGCCTGGCGCGGCCGGCGGATCAGTTCGCCTCGCCCATCGCGGAACACCGCATCCAGGGGCTGCCGGGCCTGCCGCATGACCGCGCCAGGGCGCGGGCGCTGCTGGCCGAAGCCGGCTATCCCGACGGCTTCCGCCTGACCGTCCATGGGCCGAACGGCTTCTTCCCTTCGGACGACAACCTGCTGCAGGCGATCGCGCAGCAATTCACGCGCATCGGCGTCGAGACCCAGGTCCAGGCCCTGCCGCCGGCGACGCTGTTCACGCGGGCGACCAACCGCGAATTCTCGATGTTCATGACCTATTTCAGCGCCTTCCTGACCATCAGCCCGCTGCGCCAGGTGGTGATGACGCGCAATGCGGAACTCGGCCACGGGCCGTTCAACCGGCAGCGCTACTCCAACCCGACGATGGATGTACCGCTGGCCGAGGCGTTGCAGGCGATGGACCCGGAACGGCGGCAGGTGCTGACGCAACAGGCGATGCGTGCCCTGCTGGACGACATGGGCGTGCTGCCGGTGATCTTCCTGCGCAATGTGTGGGCTGGGCGGCGCGACCGGGTCGTCTATGATCCCAACCCGTACAACCACACCAGCGCGCAGCATGCGCGCCCGCCGAACTGAAGGAAGACTGCGCCTATGTCCGACGCCGAAGCCCTGTCCCGCATCACGGCCGCGATCGACGCGGGCTTCGACAAGGAAGTGGAGTTCCTCCAGGAGCTGGTGCGCTTTCCCTCCCTGCGCGGGCGGGAGGCGCCGCTGCAGGACTGGTTCGCGCGTGAGATGACCGCGCGCGGCTATGCGGTGGACCGCTTCTCCATCGCCGATGTGCCCGAGCATCCGAAGATGGCGCCCATGGTCGATGCCGACCCGGTAGCGTCCATCCAGGTCGTCGCCGCGCATCGCCCGAAGAACCCGACCGGGCGCAGCCTGATCCTGCAGGGCCATATCGACGTGGTGCCGGAAGGCCCGCACGAGATGTGGACCTACCCGCCCTATTCCGCGACGATCCGCGATGGCTGGATGTATGGCCGCGGCGCCCATGACATGAAGTCGGGCGTCGCCTGCATGGTCTTCGCGATGGATGCGATCCGCGCCGCCGGCTACGAGCCCGCCGCCGATGTCTACATCGAGACGGTGACGGAGGAGGAGAGCACCGGCAACGGCGCGCTCGCCGCCCTGCTGCGCGGATATCGCGCCGAGGCCGCGCTGGTGCCGGAACCCACGGGCCACACCATTACCCGCACCCAGACCGGCACCATCTGGTTCCGCCTGCGCGTGCGCGGCGTGCCTGTGCATGTAGCGGTCGCGCAGGACGGCACCAATGCGATCATGTCGGCCTATGCCCTGATCAACGCGCTCTATGCGCACACCAAGGTGCTGAACGAGGAAGCCAAGTCCAACCCCTGGTATGCGGACATCAAGGACCCGATCAAGTTCAACCCCGGCATCATCCGCGGCGGCGACTGGGCGTCCTCGACCCCCGCCTGGTGCGAGGTGGATTGCCGCATCGGCCTGGTCCCCGGCATGACGCCCGAGGAAGCCATGGCCCGCGTCGAGGCCTGCGTGAAGGCGGCGGCGACCGGTGATTCCTTCATGGCCAACAACCCGCCCGAGATCATCTGGACCGGCTTCCAGACCGATCCCTACGTGCTCGAACCGGGCAGCGAGGCGGAGAAGGTCCTGGCCGCGGCCCATGCCTCGGTGCATGGCGGCGAGATGCCCGCGCGCCGTACCACCGCGGTGAACGATGCACGCTATTACGGCCTCTATTTCGGCTTCCCGGGCCTTTGCTACGGGCCGAAGGGGGAGGTCGCGCACGGCTTCGACGAACGCACCTCGATCGAGGATCTCCGCACATGCACGAGGACCATCGCCACCTTCATCGCCAATTGGTGCGGTCTGCGCCCCAAGGCCTGACCCGGCGCGCGGCGCTCGGCGCGGCGGGGGGCCTCCTCGCCGCGCCGGCGCTCGCGCAATCGGACTGGCCGACGCGCCCGATCCGCCTGATCGTGCCCTTCGCACCCGGCGGATCGTCGGATGTGCTGGCGCGGCTGATCCAGCCCGGGCTGGGCGCGGCGCTCGGCCAGCCGGTCGTGGTGGAGAACCGCTCCGGCGCGGGCTCGATGCTCGGCACCGAGGCGGTCGCGCGATCGCCTGCCGATGGCTACACGCTGCTATTGGCCGATTTGCCCTATGCCATCGTGCCGGCCCTGCAGGCGCGCATGCCTTATGATGTCGAGAAGGACCTGGTGCCCGTCGCCATGGTCGGCGTCGCGCCGCTGCTGATCTTCGGCGCGCAGGCGCTGCCCGCGCGCAACGCGGCGGAGTTCGCCGCGCTCGCGAAGGCACAGCCGGGGCACTTCACCTACGGTTCAGGCGGCGTCGGCGCGGCGTCCCACATGATGGGCGAGCTGTTCCAGGCGACGACGGGCACGCAACTGACGCATGTGCCCTATCGCGGCGGCGGGCCGGCCATCCAGGATCTCGCGGCGGGCAACCTGAACACGGTCTTCGTCACCGTCGCCTCGGCGGCGCCGCAGCTTGCCTCGGGACAGATCCGCGGGCTCGGCGTGATGTCCGCCGAACGCATGCGCAGCCATCCCGACATCCCCACCTTCCGCGAACAGGGCATCGACCTCATCGCCGAGCATTGGTGGGGACTGCTCGCGCCCGCGCGCACGCCGGATGCGATCATCCAGAAGATCGCGGCGGCCATGCCGGTCGTCCTCGCCGCGCCGGATCTCGCGCCACGGCTGGAGGCGCTCGCCGTCATCGCCCGCCCCGACGGCCCCGGGCCCTTCGGCGAACGCATTCGTTTGGACATCGCACGCTATGGGGAGATCGCCCGCAGCCGCGGCATCACCGCGCAGTGACGCTGCTCGATTTCCTCGGCCGCATCGCGGCCGATGACGCGCTGGCGACGGATTTCGCGGCGATCTGCGGCACCGGCGGGCGGTTGCAGGGCACGCCCAGCGCGGAACGCGGCTTCGCGCTGATGGAGGAGCGCCTCGCCACGCTCGGCACGGTGCGGACGGAACCCGTGCCCTATGCCGGCTGGCGCTGCCATGAGGCGCGGCTGACCGATGTGGCGACGGGGCGCGACCTCGATGTCGCGCCGCTGCTCGGTGCGGCGGGAACGCCGGGCGGGGGCGTGGTGCTCGACACGCTCGATTGCGGGCGCGGCGTGCCGGGCGACTTCTCCGGCGCGGCGGGGCGGGCGGTGCTGGCGCGGCATGAATATGCCTTCTCGCCGCATACCATCCATCGCCGGGTGAAGCTTGCCGCGGCGCAGGAGGCCGGGGCCGGCGCCTTCCTGATCGTGCAGCCGGAACGGGGTGTCGGTCCGGTGTCGGGTTCCTCGGGGCGTGCGGGCGGGGCGGGCATTCCCGCGCTGGGCATCTCGGCCGAGGCGGGCGCGCTGCTCGCCGAAGGGCGGCGCGTGCGCCTCACGCTGCTGGGCGAGGATCAACCGGCGACGGCGCCGATCCTCGTTCTCGACCTGCCGGGGCGGGGGGAGGGGCGGGTGGCGCTCTCCGCCCATCTGGACGGCCATCCGCTGGGCGAAAGCGCGATCGACAACGCGACCGGCCTCGCCGCGGCGCTGTGTCTCGCCCGCGCCGCCGCGTCCGTGGTGGCGCGCTGCGAACACGGGCTGACGGTCTGCATCTTCGGCGCCGAGGAATGGGCGCTGGCCGGATCCAAGGCCTGGCTCGACCGCATGCCACTCGGGCGGCGCCAGCGCATGTCGGTGAACATCAACCTCGATTCCATCGCCGGCAGCCCGAACCTCACGGCACTCACGAGCGGCTTCTCGAAGCTCGGTCCCTTCCTGACCGATGCGGCGCGCAAGGCCGGGCGCAGCCTGCGCACCCACCGTCCGCTGATGCGCAATTCCGATCATGCGAACTTCGCCGACCATCGCATTCCTGCCGCACGTCTGATCGCCGGGTTCGGCGAGCCGGACAGCGCGCTGCGCTTCCTGCTGACGGCGGCGGATACGCGCGCGATCGTGCCGATGGAGCAGTTGAAGGCGGCGACAATGACCGCCGGGGCGCTGCTGTGGGAGGCGCTGAACACGCCTTCGGAGACCATGCTGCGGTTGAGGGAGGCCGTTTAGGGCGGGCACCGCCCCTCTCCGGACCTCACCTCGCCAGCACTTGGCGCCGGGCACCAAACCCTCGCGGCGCCCTTCGTGCACACAGGCGTCTTTCGGCGCCAATCTGGCAGCCGCGCACCGCGCCAGGTTGAGGTTTGCAAAGCAACCGTCTTTGCGGTGTTGAGCGGGTCAGGC
>JAYSDS010000143.1:10134-14988 GCA_041914265.1 Roseomonas sp. | reverse complement strand
GGCGCCGCCCCTCCGGACCTCCCCGCCAGGCCACAGTGTGGCCTGGACCGCCGGCACTTGGTGCCGGGCGCAACAGCGACGCTGAACCCTCGCAGCGCGCTTCGTGCGCAGAAGCGGGTTTCGGCACCATTCCGGCAGCGGTGCGCAGTACCAAGTTGAGGTTTCCAAAGGCCTTTCGGCCTTTGGTGGGGTGGCTTGGAGGGGCAAAGCCCCTCCAATTCCCACAGTGGCACAGTCAGGAAGGCCTTCCGGCCGATGCCCCCCCATGGACGTCGCACGCGCCACCCATGGGCATCCGAGGCGAGAAGGGTCCGCGAGAGGCGACGCGCTTCTCCGCCCGACAGAGCCTCGATCATCGACCGCTATCCGACACGATCCGCCCGTCCTCGATGCGCAACTGCCGTTCGCAGCGTTCCGCGAGCAGCGGGTCGTGGGTGATCAGCAGCAGCGTGGTTCCGAAGCGTTCGCGCAGCCCGAACAGCAGGTCCATCACCTGCGCGCCCGTCCCGCGATCGAGGTTCCCGGTCGGCTCATCCGCCAGCAGCAGCCGCGGCTCCGCGACGAAGGCGCGGGCGAGCGCGACGCGCTGCTGCTCCCCGCCCGAAAGCTGGCCCGGGTAGTGCGTGAGCCGGTGACCGAGCCCCACGCTCTTCAGCGCCTCCTCGGCGCGATCGAAGGCGTCCGCGCGGCCGGAGAATTCCAGCGGCACGGCGACGTTCTCGATGGCGGTCATGGTGGGCACCAGGTGGAAGGCCTGGAAGACGATGCCCACGGTCTCGCGGCGGAAGACGGCGAGCGCGTCCTCATCCATCCGCGTCAGATCCTGGCCGGCAACCGAGAGTGTTCCGCCGGTCGGCCGGTCCAGCCCGGCCAGCAGCATCAACAGCGAGGTCTTGCCTGATCCGGACGGACCGACGATGCCGACCGCTTCCCCGGGGGCCACGGCGATGTCCACGCCGCGGAGGATATTGATCTCCCCAGACTGGGCCCTCACCTTGAACTGGAGGTCGGTCGCGAGGATCAGCGTCGCGTCGCGCCCCGTGCTGGTCGGGGTGATCTGTGGAAGGACATCCATGTCGTTCAGGGTTCCGCGGCTTTCGAACCGATATGGGCGCCGCGCGGTTCTTGGCAAACTCTCCGCCTGTTTCGGAGTGTTGCCGTTGCTCGCTGCCGCGCCGGCACGGGCGGCGGAGCTTCGGCTTCTGATGCTGGGCGATTCCATCACCGCCGCCTATGGGCTGGCCCGCGGCCAGGGACTGCCGGTGCAGCTCGAAGCTGCGCTCCGCGCCCGGGGCCGGCAGGTGCAGGTGATCGATGCGGGCGTATCGGGTGACACCACGGCGGGCGGCCGGGCGCGGCTCGACTGGGCGCTGGCCGACCGGCCCGATGCGGTGATCGTGGCCCTCGGCGGCAATGACGGGCTGCGCGGCATCGAACCCCGGGCGAGCCACGCGAACCTCGCCGCCATCCTCGATGCGCTCAAGGCGCGCGGCCTGCCGGTGATGCTGGCGGGCATGCTGGCGCCGCCGAACCTCGGCGCGGAATACGGCCGCGAATTCGCCGCGACCTTCACGCGATTGTCGGAAGAACACCCGGAGGTCGTGTTCTATCCCTTCTTGCTGGACGGCGTGGCGGGCAATCCGCAACTCAACCAGCCCGACCGCATTCACCCGAATGAGGCTGGCGTCGCGGAACTGGTACGGCGCATGCTTCCGTCCGTGGAGTCGCTGCTGGGGCGGGTGCCCGCGGGTTGACCCGTCTCCGGCCTCAGTTGAGGGGCTAGAGATGCTGCGCCTGTTCGTCGCCCTGGATCTGCCCCCGGAATGCCGCGCGGCTCTCTCCGCCCTCGCCGGCAGCATACCCGGCGCGAAATGGGTTCCGCCCGACAACTACCACCTGACGCTGCGCTTCATCGGGGAAATCGAGAACTGGCGCGCGCAGGAGGTGGACGACGCGCTCGCCGCCATTCGCGGCAGTACCTTCGACCTCACGCTGCGCGGGCTCGGCACCTTCGAAAAGGCGGGGCGGATCCATTCCCTCTGGGTCGGGGCGGAACGCAACGATGCGCTGGCGCATCTGCAGCGCAAGGTGGAAACGGCGCTCCAACGCGTCGGCCTGCCGCCGGAGCGCAAATCCTTCTCGCCCCACGTCACCATCGCGCGAACCGACCGGGCGCCGCCGGAGAAGGTCATCGCCTACGTCCAGGCGCACAACCTGTTCCGCGCCGCGCCGGTACGGGTGGAATGCTTCACCCTCTTCTCCTCGCGCCTGGGCAAGGAGGCGTCGGTCTACACGCCGGAGGTCGAGTACGACCTGGCGACGCGGGCGGCGGCCTGAGGGGCGCGGCAGGACACTTGCGGAAATTGATCCGATTGCGTAATTAAATACCCCGACGCCCCTGTTGTCGGGAGGTAGCGCTCGTGCCCGCTCCGAAGTGGCTGACCGGCCTGCCTCGGCCGGCCCTGATGGCGATCGGCGATTCGCTGCTCAACGGCATGCGCAGCTACACGATCAACCAGGCGCTGGCCGCTGCCTCCATTCCCGCCCGGCTCGGCGAATCCCTCAAGGAGATGAAGGATTTCGAGAGCTTCCGGCCGAGCACCTATCCCGAGCCGATCCTGATCGATGTCGAGGCGACGCTGGCGGCGGCGACCTCCACCCCCTTCCCGGCGGTCGCGATCCTCGAACTCCTCGTCCATCTCGGCATGATCAAGCGCGGCGTGACCGCCAATGCCCGGAACTGGCTCGCCCGCTTCGCCGCACCGACCAATCCGGCGGGCGAGGCGGGCTTCCACAACCTCGCCATCGCGGGTGCGCGCATCGAGGACGTGTTCGAGCTGACCTATGACCAGGTCGACGCCCGTGTCGCCGCCATGGCCGGCCCGATCCGCAAGCTCGACGATCCGCTGAAGTGGAAGGGCGCCTGGCCGGAGGGAGACCCGTACAAGGCGCCGGGCAAGGAATGGGGCGTCGGCGACGTCCATATCGCGCTCAACAGCCGGCATCTGCGCAACCCGTCCAACCGCAACGGGCTGGGCGGGATGACGGTACTCGAACAGGCGGCGGCGCGGCAGCCGCGCATCCTGCTGTGCAACCTCGGCCCCAACCACGGCATCGTCGACATCGTCATGCGCTATGCGGGGGCGGAGGGAATCGCGGGGCTGCAGGCCTTCGCGGCCGCTTGGCCGGCCCACGCCCGGGAACTCGCCCGCCTGCCCGGCGTCGAGGTCGTTATCGTGGCGCTGATGCCCCGGCCGAGCCAGGTCCCCTGCATGATGCCGCCGCGCGACCTCGGCGTGCCGGAACCGGCCCCGCCCGCGGGCGGTTACTTTCCGCTCTACGTCTCGGCGATCGACCCGATCTACAGCAATGCCGGCTATTCCGCCGTCGAGATGCAGCAGCTCGACCAGCGGATGGACGACATCAACGACGCCGTCCGCGCCGCGACCGAGGCCGCCTTCGCCGGCAGCGGGAAGACGCTCGTGATCCTGTCCCTGGCCGAGGTCCTGGGCCAATACGACTACAAGCACCGCAAGGGCCCGAAGCTGCAGGCTGCGGGATCGACGCGCAGCTACGACAACTACTCGATCAGCCGCTTCGCGGTGGGGCGGCTGCGCGGCGGCTTCTGCGGCTTCGACCACATCCATCCGAGCGCCCTGGGCTATCGCGTCGTCGCCGAGGCGATCCGCCAACGCCTGCCGGACAGTATCGGAAGCCGCCCGATCATCCCGCACGACCGCGACGACGCCTTCCTGACCGAGCCGGACAAGGCGAGCCTCGCCGCGCTGGATGCGCTGCTGCCCATTGCCAATGGCAGCAGCGGCGCCGGCGCGCTTCCCGGGATCACGGAAGCGCTGGACCTGATGCTGCGGCCCGCCTGGCTGAGGTAGCGCGCCACACCGCTTGCCGGCCGGCAGCGGCAGGGCTACGGCTAGTGCCGTGACCAGTGTCTGTCGCCCCGTTGCGCGCCTGATCGCCGCGATCCTGCTCCTGCAGATCGTGCTGGCGCCGGCGCATTGCCTGGCCATGGCCGCCACACCGGCGGGCTTCGAAGTGGTGCTGTGCTCGCCGGCGGGCACGGAGCGCACCCTGCTGGTCGGGCCCGATGGACAGGAGATGCCGCCGCAGGACGTCGGCATGGGCGTCTGCGTCGTCTGCTGCGGATTGCCGCAGGCCGCGCTGCCGGAACCACCCGCCCTGCCCACGCCGGCCTGGGCCAACGCCGGCCTCACCTGGTTCGCCGCCTCGGCGGACAGCCTGCCGCCCGCCACGCGCGGCCCGCCCTACCGGCCAACCGGACCACCCGCTCTCTCCTGAGGCCGTTCCCTGTCGGAACGGCCGTGCCTGCGCCTGCCGTCCCGATCCTCAGGAAGAGCAACCTCCCGTGTTCCCCAATTCCGTCCCGCGGCCCGTCCTGGCCGTCGCGGCGGCGGGTGTCCCGGCCCAGCCCGCGCTGGCCCGCGAACCCGCCCCCCAGGGCGCCATCCTGCCGCCCATGGTCGTCACCGCCCCGCGCGTGCCGCGCAAGCCGACCCATCCGTCCAACGCCGATGCCGCCGGGGCCTCGCCCTCCGACCGCGCCATCGCGGCCGCCACGGCCGCCTGCGATACCGGCGACCCCGCCGTGGGAGCGCTGGAGGCCACCCGCATCGCCCGCCTCGCCGGCCGCTTCGAGGCGCGCGCCGGCAGCGCCGACCCCATCTGGCCGGACCGCCTGGCCAGCCACTGATCCCAACAAGGAGAACACGCCATGAGCACCACCCGCCGTACCCTCGCGATCGCCGCCGCCGCGATCCTCGCCGCGCTGCCCGCCGCCGCGCATGACTACACCGCCGGCGACATCGCCATCGGCCA
>JAYSDS010000143.1:0-10124 GCA_041914265.1 Roseomonas sp. | reverse complement strand
CCCTGGACCCGCGCCGCGGGCGCCGGGGGCAATGCCGGCGGCTTCCTGCGGCTGCGCAACACCGGCACCCAGGCCGACCGGCTGATCGCCGCGAGCACGCCGGCGGCCCGCGTCGCCGAGCTGCACACCATGACGCGCGACGGCGACGTGATGCGCATGCGCCCGGTGCAGGACATCCCCATCCCGGCCGGCGAGACGGTAGAACTGCGCCCCGGCGGCTTCCACATCATGCTGATCGGCCTGGCCGCACCGCTCCAGCAGGGCGGGCGGCTGCCCCTGACGCTGCGTTTCGAGCGGGCGGGCGAGGTGCAGGTGGAACTGGCGGTGGAAGCGGCCGGGGCGCGGGGCGCCGGCGCCCATCACTGACGGGATGGGGCGGTCCGGCCCGGCGGCAGGCCGGGCCGCCGCCCTTTCCAGCCTGAACGGCCAGCCCCTGGCGGGCCGCCCGGCATGGGATGAACGCCGCCGCGCAGCCTTACGCCCGTGGGCGCCCGGCCATCAGTGGTGCTTCCACGGCACCAGGCTCGGCCCCGGCGCCGTCGGGTCGATGCGCAGCATCTCGCCATTCGTCACGCTGCGGCCGGTCAGCGCCATGATGAAGCCCCAGTGCGACACGACCAGCGTATGCGCCCAGTCGTCCAGCGCCGCCATCTCGGCCCGAAACAGCCCGGCGCGCCCTTCCACCTGGTCTGCGGGCTCCTCCTCGGGCGGCCACCAGACTTCCTCCAGATGCGCGAAGTCCACCTCGGGGAAGGTCTCGGCCAGGGAGGTCCGCGGACTGCCGATATCGCATGTGAAGGCGTAGCGCTCACGCACCACGGGGGAGATGACGAGGGGCAGGCCGAGCCGCCGGGCGGTCGGCAGCGCGGTCTGGATCGCGCGGCGATAGGGGGAGACAATGATGCGGCGGATGCCCGACGCGGCCAGGGAGACGGCCGCGGCCTCGGCCTGTTCGAGGCCGAGCGGCGTCAGCACCGGATCGGCGATGCCCGGATCCCGGCGGGTCTGGGTGAAGAGGAGGTTGAACTCGCTCTGGCCATGGCGGAGGAGGATCATCCGGCGCTTCCCTGCAACGTCCCCACCCGCGTAGCCGGCCGGAAAGCCTTGGGCAACCGGCGCCGGTTCATGTTGCGACGACGCCCCACCCGCCCTAAGTGAAGACGATGAGGAGAGCGAGATGACCGGCGGCCTGCCCATTGATCTGATCCTGTTCGGAATGGTCGCGGCCTTCCTGGTGTTGCGCCTGCGCAGCGTGCTGGGCCGCCGCACCGGCTTCGAACGCCCGACCGCACCCGCCGTGCCGCCGACGGCGCGCGAGGAATTGCCCGCCCCCGTCCAGGCCGGCGCGCCGGCGCGCGCCCTGCCGGATCCGCGCTCCCCCCTCGGCCAGGCGCTGCTGCGCATCCGCGGCGTCGACCAGAGCTTCGAACCCGGCGCCTTCCTCACCGGGGCCGAGGGCGCCTTCCGCATGATCGTGCAGGCCTTCGCCGCGGGCGACCGCGAGACGCTGCGCAACCTCCTCTCGGACGACGCCTTCGCCGGCTTCGACCAGGCGATCGCGGCGCGCGAGACCGCCGGCGCCACCCAGCGTACCGAGCTGCGCGCCATCAACGACATGGCCATCGAGGAAGCGGAGCTGAAGGGTTCGGTCGCCGACATCACCGTGCGCATCGTCTCCGACCAGGTGAACCTGACCGTCGACCAGGACGGCTCGATCGCCGCGGGCGCCGAAGCTGTGACCGAAATCACGGACCTCTGGACGTTTCAGCGCGATCTTGCGACGCCCGATCCCACCTGGAGACTGGTGGGGACCCGGTCCGCCTAGCCCAGGACCGGGGCGCCCGCGATTATCCATCAGCCCCCGGAAAGTCGCGGCGCGGGCCGGGCGGAGATATGATCCCATCATGTCACGGACGGCCCCGACCGGCCGCGCGGCGAGAGCGGCGGCCATCCTGCTGTCGACCCTGCTGCTGAGCGGCCAGGCAGGCGCGCAGGGCGGCGAGCCGGCCCCCGCCGCTGCGGCCCCTGCCCCTACTCCCGCCCCGGCGGCGGAAGAGCCCCAGATGCCGGCACTGAGGCCGGCGACCTTCACCGAACTGCCGGGCTGGGACGCCGACCATCACGCGCAGATCCTGCCGGCCCTGCTCGCTTCCTGCGCCGCGATGCGGCCGATGCGCCCCGAGACGATCCTGGGCGGCCAGGGAGAGGCAGCGCTGCGCGCCGGCACGGCGCTCGCCTGGATCGGCCTGTGCCTCGACCTGCACGCGCTGAACCGCAGCCTGCCGCCCCCGCCGCGCCTGCCGCCCAACGCCACGCCCGGCCCTGCCTTCCAGCGCCGCATGACCGCCTGGCGCAACATCCGCAACGAGACGGTCCGCACCTTCATCGAAACCCGCTTCGAGGTCTTCGCGGCCGGCAATGGCGTGATGACCGGCTACTACGAACCCATCCTGCGCGGCGCCCCGACGCCGGACGACGTCTTCAACACCCCGCTGCATGCCCGCCCACCGGAGCTTGTCGAGCAGTCGGTGTCCGGCAATCCGCTGCGCCGGCGCTTTGGCGTGATGGTCGAAGGGCGCTTCGAACCCTTCTTCGACCGGGCTGCGATCGATGCGGGGGTGCTGGCGGGGCGCGGGCTGGAACTCGCCTGGGTGGATGACCCGGCGGACGCCTTCTTCCTGCACATCCAGGGCTCGGGCCGCGTCGTACTGCCGGATGGCCGCATTCTGCGGGTGGGCTATGCCGGCCAGAATGGCCGCCCCTATGTCCCGATCGGGCGCGTGCTGATCGAACGGGGGGAACTGACGCGCGAGCAGATGTCGATGCAGGCCATCCGGACCTGGCTGACCGGCGCCGGCCGCGAACGGTCCGTCGAGCTGCTGCGGACCAACCCGTCCTATATCTTCTTCCGCCTGGTGGACAACCTGGCGCCGGAACAGGGGCCGATCGGGGCGCTCGGCGTGCCGCTGACGCCTGAACGGAGCGTGGCGGTCGACCGCAACTTCATCCCGCTCGGCACGCCGATGTTCGTCTCGGTGCGCGACCCCGTGGCCCGGCGCGGCACGCCGCCGGCCGGCCGGCTGGTGGTCGCCCAGGACACCGGCGGGGCGATCCGCGGGCCGGCGCGAACGGACTACTTCTGGGGCTGGGGTCCGGAAGCGGGCGAGCGTGCCGGCCGCATGCGGGAGGAGGCCGAGGTCTTCATCCTGCTGCCCCGCATCGATGAGGTGGCGACGGCCCCGCCGGCGCGATGACGGCGCCGCGGGTCCGCATGGACAGCCCTTCGAGGCGCGGCAAGGATGCCGCACTGGAGGAATCGCCGTGCCCGACCTGCCCATGACCCGGGATGCCGCCCTGCCGCCCGCGCGACGGAAGGCCGGAGGCTGCGCGACGCGAGGGCGCGCTCCGTTCGCTCCGGCTCACGGAAATCTCTCTGGCCGTCTGGTTTTGCGAGCATCTTCGCCCGATCAGGTGATGCCACCTGACCGGGAACCGCTCTAGCCGGCCAGCCCTGATGGACGGCAAGGGGAGACGGCCGCTTTCGGCGCGCGCGGCGGCGACGCGGCAGCGCATCCTGGATGCCGCGCTCGCGGAATTCGCGCTGAACGGCCTGGCCGGCGCGCGGGTGGACGAGATCACCGTGCGCTCGGGCGTCAACAAGCGCCTGCTCTACGCCCATTTCGGCTCCAAGGAGGCGCTATGGCAGGCGGTGCTCGAGCGCGCCTATGCCGCCAAGCGCGCCGAGGAACGGGAGCTCGACGTCGATCCCCTGCCCCCGCCCGAGGCCATGGCCCGGCTGGTGCGCTTCAACCTGCGCTACACGGCGCAGCACCCCGAATTCATCGCCCTGCTACATCAGGAGAACATCCATCGCGCCGCCTATCTGCGGCGCAGCGCGGAAGTACCGGCCATGTACTCACCCCTGGTGCACAGCCTGCGCGACGTGCTGCGGCGCGGCGAGGTCGATGGCGTCTTCCGTCAGGGCGTGGATCCGCTTCAGCTCTATGTCACCATGTTGGCGCTCGGGCATTTCGGCGCGGCGAACCGGCACACCCTGTCCACGATCTACGAGCAGGACCTCGGCTCCGAGGCCGCGCTCGAAGCGCGTGAACGCCATGTAGTAGAAGTCGTGCTTGGTTACTTGCGTCCCTGATGAACATTCTGCCTGATCTTGCGGCACGGCCGAGTCGCGATGTTAACGTTCCGTCCGCGCCATAACGAAGGAGAGCGCAGATGGCACCGAAACTCGCCGCCGAATTCGTCGGCACCTTGTGGCTGACGCTGGGCGGATGCGGTTCCGCCGTCCTGGCGGCGGCCTTTCCGCAGGTCGGCATCGGCCTGCTCGGCGTCTCCTTTGCCTTCGGCCTCACGGTGCTGACCATGGCCTATGCCATCGGCCATGTCTCGGGCTGCCACCTCAACCCGGCGGTGACGCTGGGCCTGGTCGCGGGCGGCCGCTTCAAGGCGAGCGAGGCGGTGCCCTACATCGTCGCGCAGGTGCTCGGCGCCATCGCCGGGGCCTACATCCTCTACGCCATCGCCAGCGGAAAGCCGGGCTTCGAGGTGGGCGGCTTCGCGGCGAACGGCTTCGCCGAGCACTCGCCGGGCGGCTACAGCCTGAATTCGGCGCTGATCACCGAGTTCGTCATGACCTTCTTCTTCCTGGTCATCATCCTCGGCGCGACCCATGGCCGCGCGCCGGCGGGCTTCGCGCCGATCGCCATCGGCCTGGGGCTGACGCTGATCCACCTGATCAGCATCCCGGTCACCAACACCTCGGTGAACCCGGCGCGCAGCACCGGGCCGGCGCTGATCGTGGGCGGCTGGGCGCTGCAGCAGCTCTGGCTGTTCTGGATCGCGCCGATCGCGGGCGCCGTGGTGGCGGGCATCGTCTCGCGCACCCTCTGGCCCGAGGACAAGACGCTGATCGAGGGCCGGTGAGCGCGGCCGCGGCAAGCGAGGCGGCACGCGCGAGCCTCGCGCCGCGGCTGCTGATGGGCGTGGTGGTCCCGGCCACCAACATGACGACCGAGGCGGAGATGGCGGATCTCCGCCCGCATGGCGTGATCAACGCGACGGCCCGAATCGGCAATCCGGACAGCCGCGTGCGGAGCGACGCCGATTCCGCCGCAGTACGCACGGCGATGGTCGATGGGCTGATGGCCGCGCTCGACACATTGCGGCCGGCCGCACCCGACCACGTCGCGATCGGCGTGATGGTCGAGAACTTCGTCGGGGGCGGCGCGGCCGCCGAGGCCCTTCTGGCCGAGGCCGCCGCGCGGGTCGGCTGCCCGGTGACGGTGCCGAGCGATGCGACGATCGCCGCGCTGGCCGTGCTCGGCCTGTCCCGCGTGGCGCTGCTGACGCCCTTCTTCCCCGCCGGCGACGCGGCGGCGACGGCGGCCCTGGAGGCGGCAGGCCTCATCGTGCCGCGCGTGCTGGGCCTGCGCGCCCCGGGGCCGGCGGCCATCGGGCGCATCGGCCTGCAACGACTGCGCGAGGCGGTGCGCGAGCTCGACGGGCCGGATGTGGAGGCCATCGTGCAGCTCGGCACCAACCTGCCCTTCGCGGCGGTGGCACGGGAGGCGGAAGCGGCGCTCGGCAAGCCGGTGCTCGCGACCAACCCGGTGACCTACTGGCACGCCCTGCGGCGCGCGGGCATCGCGGACCGGGTTGCCGGCGCGGGGCGGCTCTTCGTGGTGGCGTGAACCACGGCCGACCGTATCATTGCGCGAAGTTCATGGAGCCGCGTGATGATCGCCTGCCGCCGGCGTCTTGCCGTCTTCCTCGTTGCCGCAGCCGGAGCCTTCGCAACGCCCGCCGCGGCGCAGATGGACCCCATGGCAGAGCAGCGCTGCGTCTGGGCCTGCCTGGCCAATTCCCGCGGTGCTTCGGACCCTGCCTATCACGCCTGCGTCCGCGCGCGCTGCGAGGGGCGCCCCGCGCCGCAGGCCGCGCCCCGCGGCACGCCGCCCAAACCGATGGCGTCGCAGGGCTGGCAGCCGATGCGCGGCCTCGCCTACCCCGCTGCCGGCATCTGCCTGGGCCAGAGGCCCTGCCTGATCGTGAGCTGCCCGGCGCGGGGCGCGCCGATGCTGGAATTCCATGCCCCCGACAATGCCTGGCCGACCGAGGCCCCGGTTCGTCTGCGCTTCGGCGCGGAAGCCTTCCGCGCCACGCTTCCGGCGCGGACGGGGGTGGAGCCGCTATATCGCTGGCCGCTCAGCGCCGATCTGGCCGGCGAGCTGAAGACAGCCCCGGACATGGCGGTCGAGGTGGAAGGCGCCCAGTTCCGGTTCAGCCTGGCCGGCAGCGGGCGCGCCATCGGTGGGGTGGAAACGCAGTGCCGGTGAGCCGGGGAAGGGCTTCGCCCCTCCCCGATGCCCACATTCCGCGCAGGGACGCCCCCCTTCTCGGGGCAGCCATCCCCGTCAGATCAGGATCCCGGTCAGCAACCGCACCGCGATGTTCACCACGATCGCCACGCCGATCACCGCGAGGGTGAAGGTCACCGCCTTTTCCTGCGGCACGCGCATCACCACCGGCACGCCGAGATAGAGCGTGTAGAGCGAGTAGAACCCGCCGATCAGCGCCACCAGCCAGCCCAGGATCGGCACGATGATGGCAGCCCCCGAGACCCAGGCGGCGGTCGGCGCGAAGGCCGCGAGCTTCAGCGCCGCATCCGCGTCCTGCGGCCCGCCGAAACTGGGGGCCAGGACCTCGATGATCTTCGCGGTGACGAAGACCGCCACCAGCGAGAGGATGTAGCCCACCACCGCGCTGGTCAGCGCGTAGAAGGGCGCCCAGATCGCCAGGAGGAGGAAGCCCGCCACCGCCGGGATGGCGGCCAGGATCATGACATAGCGGGTAAAGAGCGGGACCAGTTCCACCGGCTCCCGCGCGATGGTCCGCCATTCCTGCGCGGGGGAAAGGATCATGCCCTTCGCGCGCGCGATCAACTCGTTCATGAAGCCCTCTGCCGGGTTCGTTGTCGGCGCGATACTGCGCGGGCGCGCCGCGCCGGGGCAAGCCCGCTGCGCTGGCGGTGTGACCTGGGTTCTGCCAGCCTGCCGGCATGTCCGAATCGGCCCTGCCCCGCTGGCGCGACCGGCGCTTCCTGGTGCTTCTCGCACTCGGCTTCTCCGCCGGCGTACCCCTGCCGCTGACAGCCTTCACGCTCCGGCAATGGATGTCGGAATCCAGCATCTCGCTCAGCGCGATCGGCATGACGGCGCTGATCGGCCTCGCCTATTCGCTGAAGTTCCTGTGGTCGCCGGTGCTCGATCACGCGGCGCCGCCGGCCTTCGGGGGCCTGGGGCGGCGGCGGGGCTGGCTCGCGGTGATCCAGCCGGCGCTGGCGCTGGCGATCCTCGCGCTGGGTCTGACCGACCCGGCGGCGGATGCCACCACGACCGTTGTGATCGCGGTGGCGGTGGCCTTCCTCTCGGCGAGCCAGGACATCGTCATCGATGCCTACCGCATCGAGGTACTGCCCGAGCGGGACCAGGGCTACGGCCTCGCCTGCTATGTCTGGGGGTATCGCGGGGCGCTGCTCGCCTCGGGGGCCGGTGCGCTCGCCATGGCGGAATTCGGCGGCTGGTCCTTTGCCTTCGCGATGTGCGCGGCGATGATCGGGGTCGGTTTCGTCGCGGTCCTTGCCGCACCCGATGCCGGCCCCGCGCCGGTCGAGCACGTCCATGGCTGGGGGGCGCGGCTGCGCCTCGCGGTGGTCGATCCCTTCGCCGACTTCGTCCGGCGCCGCTATTGGTTCGCCATCCTGGCCTTCGTCGCGCTGTTCAAGCTGGGCGAAGCGCTGGCCGGCATCATGACGGCGCCCTTCTACCGGGAGATGGGATTCTCGCGGCTGGAAGTGGCATCCGTGTCGAGCGTGTTCGGCCTGTTCGCCACGCTGCTCGGCGCGCTGGCCGGGGGGTGGTTCGTCGCGCGCATCGGCACGGCGCGCGCGCTGATCGTCACCGGCATGGCGCAGATGCTGTCCAACCTGATGTATGTCGCCCTCGCCTATGCCGGGCACGACATCCGCATGCTCTTCGCGCAGGTGGGGGTGGAGAACTTCACCGACGGCCTCGCGGATGCGGCCTTCGTCACCTACCTGTCGTCGCTCACCAGCCGATCCTTCACCGCGACGCAGTATGCGCTGCTGTCCTCGCTCGCCGCCGTCCCGCTGCGCACGCTGGGGGCGAGCTCCGGATGGCTTGCCGAGATGCTGGGCTGGCCGGCCTTCTTCGTGATGACGACCTTCGCCGCCCTGCCGGCGATGGGCATCATGCTGTTCCTGCTGCGGCGCCTGCCGCCGGCGCCGCTCGTGCCGGCCAGCGCCGTCGTCTCAGCCCAGTAGCTCCCGCATCGTCTTGGCCGGGCAGCGGAGCCGCGCGGCGCCGCTGTCGCGAATGAACCCCGACACCTTGCGCGAGATCCCGCAGTCGGGATTGTGCCAGATGGTGATGTCGCTCATGCCGCCGTCGCTGGACCAGATCGCGGCGCGGCGGAAGCGCCGGGTCGCCCCCCAAGCCCACAAGGAAGCCCGCCTGTGAGTCCGATGCTCGTCACGCCCCTGATGCTGGTCGCCTCCAACGTGCTGATGACCTTCGCCTGGTATGGACATCTCAAGCAGCCATCCTGGCCAATGTGGCTGGCGATCGTGATCTCCTGGGGCATCGCCTTCTTCGAATACTGCCTGGCGGTGCCGGCGAACCGGATCGGCTACGGCACCTTCACCGGCCAGCAGCTCAAGGTGATGCAGGAAGTCATCACGCTGGCCGTCTTCGCCGTGTTCAGCGTGACGTTCCTGGGGGAGACGATCCGTTGGAATTTTCTCGCCGCGGGGGCGTGCCTCATCGCCGCGGTCGTGTTCATCTTCCTGCCGGTGGAATGAAGACCGGGGAGGAAAACCATGCGCATCGGCGTCCCGAAGGAAGTGAAGATCCACGAATACCGGGTGGGGCTGGTGCCCGGTTCGGTGCGCGAGTTGGTGCTGCATGGGCACGAGGTTGCGGTGGAGACCGGCGCCGGCGTGGCGATCGGCTTCCCCGATGAGGCCTATCGCGCCGCCGGCGCGAGCATCGCCCCTGATGCCGCTGCGATCTTCAGCGGGGCGGAACTGATCGTCAAGGTGAAGGAACCCCAGCCCGCCGAATGGGCGCGGCTGCGGCCGGACCAGGTGCTCTTCACCTATCTCCACCTGGCCCCCGATCCGACGCAGACGCGCGGATTGATGGAATCAGGCTGCACCGCCATCGCGTATGAGACGGTGACGGATGCGCAGGGCGGCCTGCCGCTGCTCGCCCCCATGAGCGAGGTCGCCGGCCGCATGGCCATCCAGGTCGGCGCGCGTTGCCTGGAAAAGGAAGCAGGCGGCGCGGGCATCCTGCTCTCCGGCGTGCCGGGCGTGCCGTCGGGGCGCGTCGTCATCATCGGCGGCGGCGTGGTGGGGTCGAACGCCGCGCGCATCGCGCAGGGCATGCGCGCGCAGGTCACCGTGCTCGACCGCAATCCGCGCGTGCTGAATGCGCTCGATGTCGAGTTCAGCGGCATGGTCGAGACACTGTTCGCGACCAGCGATGCGGTGGAACGCGCGGTGCTCGATGCCGATCTCGTCATCGGCGCGGTGCTGGTGCCGGGCGCGGCGGCGCCGCGGCTGGTGTCACGGCAGACCGTCGCCCGCATGCGACCGGGCAGCGTGATGGTCGATGTGGCGATCGACCAGGGCGGCTGCTTCGAGACATCGCGCCCCACCACCCATGCCGACCCGACCTATGTCGTCGATGGCGTCGTGCATTACTGCGTGACGAACATGCCCGGCGCCGTGGCGCGCACCAGCGCCGTGGCACTGAACAACGCGACGCTGCCCTTCACGCTGCAGATCGCCGAGAAGGGCTGGCGGTGGGCCGCAGCGGAAAACCCGCACCTCGCCGCCGGGGTGAATGTGCATGCCGGCGGCGTGACGCATCCGGCGGTGGCGCAGGCTCTGGGGCTGCCGCTGAGCCCGCTCGGCGCGTAGATCGCGCGGGGTCGCAGAATACCTCTTGAGTATCCGACCACTTGTTCTGTGGAAGCGAGAGGGGCTTTGCCCCTCTCGAGCTCTCCCCAGCAAAGGCCGAAGG
>JAYSDS010000142.1:0-15253 GCA_041914265.1 Roseomonas sp. | reverse complement strand
CCTCCCCAGCAAAGGCCGAAAGGCCTTTGCAAACCTCCACTTGGCGCTGTGCGCCACTGTCAGGACTGGTGCCGAAACCCGCCCTTGCGCCCGATGCGCGCTTATCGGGGCGAAAGACCGGCTGCAGCGCCCAACACCAGAAGACTGCGGTCCAGGATGCCCAGCATCCTGGCGGGTGGAGGCTCGGAGGAGGGCAGAGCCCTCCTTCGACCGTCACCAGCGCAACCAGGCCAGTCGTCAGGAACGCCCGAGGCCTTGGCTGGATCCCCGCGCGCGCGTCACGCCGCCCGCACCTCCGCCGGCGGCGGCGCGATCCGCAGCACGACCCAGCCCGCCACCCCGGCCAGCAGTGATCCGCCGAGGATGCCGAGCTTCGCCTTCTCCTGCAGCAATTGGCTGTCGGGGAAGGCGAGCAGGGCGATGAACAGGCTCATGGTGAAACCCACGCCGCAGAGCAGGGCGACGCCGACCATGTGCAGCCAGGATGCGCGGAAGGGCAGCGTGGCAAGGCCCAGCCGGATGGCGAGCGCCGAGGCCCCGAAGACGCCCACCAACTTGCCCAGCAGCAGCCCCAGCGCGACGCCGATGGTCAGCGGCTCGCCGAGCGTCTCCCAGCCGGCCTTCTCGAAGGAGACACCCGCATTGGCGAAGCCGAAGATGGGCACGATGACGAAGGCGACGGGCCGCTGCAGCGCATGCTCCAGGATGTGCAGCAGCGAATGCCGCATGTCGTCCGGCCGCGCCGGCGCGGGCTGCAGCGGAATGGTCAGCGCCAGCAGCACCCCCGCGATGGTGGCATGCACCCCTGACCGCAGGACGAAGAACCACAGCACGGCGCCAAGCAGCAGGAACGGCCACAGCCGTGCCACCCCGGCCCGGTTCATGCCCACCAGCACCAGGAGGACCACGGCCGCCAGGCCAAGGTCCAGGGTCGAGATCCCACCCGTGTAGAAGAGCGCGATGATGATGACTGCGCCAAGGTCGTCGATGATGGCGAGTGCCGCGAGGAACACCTTCAGCGCCGCCGGCACCCGCGGCCCGAGCAACGACATGACGCCGAGCGCGAAGGCGATGTCGGTCGCCGTCGGGATGGCCCAGCCCTTCGCCGTGTCCGGCGAACCCGCATTGAAGAACAGGAAGATCGCCGCCGGCCCCAGCATGCCGCCCGCCGCCGCGATTCCCGGCAGGGCACGGTTGGACCAGGAAGCGAGTTGCCCGTCCAGCATCTCGCGCTTGATCTCGAGCCCGACGAGCAGGAAGAAGACGGCCATCAGCCCGTCATTGATCCAGTGCTCGAGGCTGAGCGGCCCGATATAGGCATGCAGCGCCGCGCGATAGGCCGGGGCAAGCGCCGAATTCGCCACGATCAGCGCGGCCGCGGCAGCGCCCATCAGCAACAGGCCACCGGAGGCCTCGCTGTCGAGGAATTCCCGCAGAAGGGACAGCGGACGCCGGACGGCCCTGGTGATCGGCTTAATCATGACCGGGCTCGCGCACCGGGGTGGCGGGAGGCAACGACCGTAAGGATGGCGCTGGACAGGGCGTCATGAGCACGACTCTCCGATACCGGCGGCCCGACCGGCATTGAGAACCCTGCCGGGCTACACCATGCAGCCCGACACCCGCCGCCATTCTCGCGACGCCACGCGCCGACGGCAACCCCCGGCGATCAGTGCATCACCTCGCGCGCCGCATGGGCGTAGCCGATCCGCCGCTCAGGCGGCACCGGATGGCGCCCCGCCACGCGTTCGAGGAGCATGCGCGCATCCTCCTCCAGCCCCGCCTTCATCGCGGCGTCGAGGAAAAGCTGTTCCAGCACGTCCTGCTGCGCGTGGCTGCCGCCGAGGACATGCATCACGCCGATCGCCGGGCGCATGGCCGCGACCGCGCCGGCGAAGTCGCCCTGCGCATGGGCGAGCACGGCTTCGCAGACCGGCAGGGCGGCGTCGCGCAGGATGGCGGCGTGGGTGCCCGGCCGCGTCGCCGCCTCGCGCAGCGCATCCATCATGCGCGCGCCCACCTGGAAGCGGCCCGTGGCACCCAGCGCCATCATCCAATGCGGCAAGGTGAAGGCGGACAGGCAATCGCCGATCCGGGCCTCGGCCTTGTCGGCGAGTTCGATCCAGCGATCGCCGACATCCACCTCGTGCCGCGCCAGGCGGAACAGCATCGACGCCGCGTTCTGCACATCGATGTAGAGATCCGGCATGGCCTGGGTCAGCCCGCTGCCGAGGTTGCGGAAGCCGCGATCGTAAAGCGCCAGCACCTCGCCATGCTCCTCGCGTTCGAGGTGATACATCGCGCGGTGCCACCACAGGTGATGCAGCAGGTTGGACCCGCCCTCCCAATGCTGCTCGAGCCCCTTGAGCCACCGGATGCCTTCGCCGCGGCGGCCCTGCATCTCCATGATGTGCGCGACACCATGCGTCGCCCAGAGATCGCCGGGATCGAGCGCGACGGCGGCGCGGCCTGCTTCCTCGGCCGCGGTGTAGTTGCCGCATTCCTCATTGGCGAAGCAGCGGCAGGCGAGGATGCTGCCATAGCCCGGCAGCGCCGCCGACCAATGCGGCGAGACGGCATCCACCGTGCGCAACATCTGCCCCGCACGGCCGAGCCAGAAGGCGCAGAAATGATGCAGGCGGAAGGCCACGATATCGTGCGGATGCACCGCCATGATCGCTTCCCAGGCGCCGAGCGCACCGTCGACATCGCCTGCCGCCCAGCGGGCCAGCGCCGCGGCATGGGCGCGTTCGCGGTCGTTGCCGGCGAAGCGCGCCGCCTTCTCCGCCGCCGCCTGCGCACGCGGCACCATCGCCGTGTTGTAGGCGAGCATGGCGAAGACGCCCTGCAGCACCAGGCCCATCGGCATCTCGGGGTCGATCGCCATGGCGGCCTTCACCCGCTGGCCGCCATCGGCGCGATACTTCAGGTATCCCTCGACAGCGTGGTCATAGGCCGCGGCCGCTCCGTCCGACGCGGCGGTCAGGCTCAGTCCCTGGGCGTCCCTCGACATGGTGCCGCTTCTCCCCCCATGAGGTGTCAGGTGCCGGTCGAACCAAATCCGCCGTGGCCACGCGCCGTCTCCGGCAGCTCGGCGACCTCGCGCCAGGCGGCGCGGACCACTGGCGCGATCACCGCCTGCGCGATGCGCATGCCACGCTCGATGGTGAAGGGCGCATCGCCGCAGTTCATCACGATGACGCCGAGCTCGCCGCGATAATCCTCGTCGATGGTGCCGGGGCTGTTGGGCAGCACGACGCCGTTCTTGAGCGCGAGGCCCGAACGCGGCCGCACCTGCAATTCGTAGCCGGCGGGAATGGCGATGCGCAGTCCGGTCGGCACCAGCATCCGGCCGCCCGGCGGGATCACCATGACCGACATGACGGCGGCGAGCAGGTCCATCCCCGCCGCGCCCTCGGTGGCATAGGATGGCAGGGGAAGGCCTTCCGCATGCGGAAGGCGCACGACGTCGATCACCGGCATCAGGTCAAAGCCTCCGCGATGCGCGCGGCGAGGCGGCGGGCGACCTCCTCCTTCGCCAGGCGCGGCCAATCCTCGACGCCCGCATCGGTGACGAGATGCACGGCGTTCTCCGCACCGCCCATCACGTCGCCGGAGACGTCGTTCGCGACGATCCAGTCGCAACCCTTCTTCGCGCGCTTCGCGACGGCGTTCTCGACGACCTTCTCCGTCTCCGCCGCGAAGCCGATGACCAGGCCGGGCCGCCCCGGCCCCGTGGCGGACAGCGTCGCCAGGATGTCCGGATTGAGCGCGAGTTCGAGCGGCGGCGGCACCTCGCCCGGCACCTTCTTCATCTTCTGCCCGGCCTCGCGCGCCGTGCGCCAATCGGCGACGGCGGCAGCACAGACCACGACATCGGCGGGCAGCGCGGCCTGGCACGCGGCGAGCATCTGCCGCGCGCTCTCGACGCGCACCACCGTAGTCCCCGGCGGGTCCGGCTGATTCACCGGCCCGCTGACGAGCGTGACGCGCGCGCCAAGCGCGGCAAGCGCGCCCGCAATGGCGTGCCCCTGCTTGCCGGAGGAACGATTGGCGATGAAGCGCACCGGGTCGATCGGTTCATGCGTCGGCCCGCTGGTGACGAGGACGTGCCGCCCGGCCAGCGGCCCGGAGGCCAGCGCCGCACGGATCGCCTCCAGCAGTTCCGCCGGCTCCACCAGCCGGCCGGGGCCGCTTTCAGGTTCGGCCATCGGCCCGTCGGCCGGCCCCGCGATAATCACGCCCCGGCCGCGCAGCGCGGCGACATTCGCCGTCGTCGCGGGATGGTCCCACATCGCGGGATTCATCGCGGGCGCGACCATCACCGTCGTGCGCGTGGCCAGCAGCACGCAGGTGGCGAGGTCATCCGTCAGCCCATTCGCCATCTTCGCGATCAGGTCGGCCGACCCCGGCACCACCGCGACCAGATCGGGCCAGCGGGCGAGGCGGATATGCCCGATCTCGGCCTCGGCAGCCCAGAGGTCGTCATGCACGCGCTCTCCGGTGATGGCGGCGAGCGCTTCCTTCGTGACGAAGCGCGCGCCGCCCGCCGTCAGCACCGCCATCACCTGCGCACCGTCCTTGCGCAGCAGGCGCGCCAACTCCAATGCCTTGTAGGCCGCGACCGACCCCGAGATGATGAGCAGGATGCGACGGCCGGCCAGCATCATGGGCTACAGGCGCCAGCCGGTATGGATGGCGACGATGCCACCCGAGAGGTTGCGGTACTCGACGCGTTCCATCCCCGCATCACGCATCATCTGCGCCAGCGTCTCCTGGTCGGGGAACATGCGGATGCTTTCGGCAAGGTATGCGTAGGATTCGCGATCCTTGGCCACGCGCGCGCCGATCTCGGGCAGCGCCTTGAAGGACCAGGCGTCATAGAGCGGTACCAGCGCATCGATCTCGAGCTTCGAGAATTCCAGGCAGTGGAAGCGCCCGCCCGGGCGCAGCACGCGCCGTGCCTCCCGCAGCACCGCATCCTTGTCGGTGCAGTTGCGCAGGCCGAAGGCGATGGAGATCTTTTCCACGCTGCGGTCGGGCAGCGGGATGTGTTCCGCATCCACCACCATGAAGTCGAGGCCGGCCACGAGGCCGCGATCCAGGGCGCGCTTCCGGGCGACCTCCAGCATGGCGGGGTTGACGTCGGTCAATATCACCCGTCCCGCGCCCCGTTCCTTGGCGAGGAAGGAGATGTCCCCCGTGCCGCCGGCGAGGTCGAGCAGCGTCTCGCGCGGCGAACAGGCGATAGCGTTGACGAAGATGCGCTTCCACACCCGATGGATGCCGAGCGACATCAGGTCGTTCATCACGTCGTAGCGCGGGGCCACGCTTTCGAAGACCTCGCGCACCATCGAGGCCTTCTCGGCGCGGGGCACGGTGCGGTAGCCGAAATCGGCGTTGTCCTGGGGGCTGTCGCTCATCGTGGCGGCAGCATAGCGTGCGCCGCGCGATTGCGGGAGGCACCATGCCCGAACTGCCGGAAGTCGAGACGGTGATGCGCGGCCTGGCCGCCGTGCTGGAAGGCCACCGCATCGTCGAGGTCGAGCAGCGCCGCCCAGACCTGCGCTTCCCCTTCCCCGCGGGCCTGGTCCGCCGGGTCGAGGGCCGCCGCGTGCTCTCCTTCCGCCGCCGGGCGAAATACATGCTGATGCGGCTGGAGGGGGGCGAGAGCCTGTTGATCCATCTCGGCATGTCCGGGCGCATGGTGGCGCGGGAAGCGGGCGCGCCGGCGATCGCGCGGCTCGGGCCGCAGGGCGCCGCGTCGGATGCGCGCGGCCATAACGCGCCGCCCGAAGCACATGAACATCTCGTCATGTCCACCGATCATGGCTGGCGCGTGGGATTCGTGGATCCGCGCCGCTTCGGCGCGGTGGACCTGGTCGCGACCATGGCCGAGGACAGCCACCGCCTGCTGGCCGGGCTGGGGCCGGAGCCACTGGACGACACCTTCACCGATGCGGTGCTCTCCGCCGCCCTGGTCGGCAAGCACACCCCGATCAAGGCGGCGCTGCTCGACCAGACGGTCGTGGCGGGGCTTGGGAACATCTATGTGTGCGAGGCGCTCTACCGGGCCGGCATTTCCCCCCGCCGCCTGGCGGCCAGCGTCGCCGGCACCCGCGCCGCCCGGCTGGTGCCGGCCATCAAGGCGGTGCTGCGCGAGTCCATCGGCGCCGGCGGGTCGTCCCTGCGCGACTATGTCCGCGCGGACGGGGAGGTCGGGCGCTTCCAGGAACGCTTCGCGGTCTATGGACGCGAAGGGGAGCCTTGCCCCCATTGCGGCGTGGCCATCGCGCGCATCGTCCAGTCGGGCCGTTCCACCTTCTACTGCCCCAGGCGGCAGCGTTGAGGCCCCTTCGCGCCTGGGCTACAGGCGAAGGCTGCGAAACGGCGAGGAACACGGCCCATGGCCTATGAGATGATCCTGACGGAGATCCAGGGGAAGGTCGCCGTCATCCGGCTGAACCGCCCCCAGGCGCTGAACGCGCTGTGCGACCAGCTCATGACCGAGCTGGGGGACGCGCTGCTTGGCTACGACAAGGATCCCGCCATCGCCGCCATCGTGATCACGGGCAGCGAGCGCGCCTTCGCCGCGGGCGCCGACATCAAGGAGATGAAGGACCGCGCCTTCCCCGACGTCTATTTCAACGACTTCATCGGGGATCGGTGGGAGACGGTGCTCGAGGTGAAGAAGCCCGTGATCGCGGCCGTCGCCGGTTTCGCGCTGGGCGGTGGCTGCGAGCTCGCGATGATGTGCGACCTGATCATCGCCGCCGATACGGCGAAGTTCGGCCAGCCCGAGATCAACCTCGGTATCATTCCGGGGGCGGGCGGCTCCCAGCGCCTGACCCGCGCGGTGGGCAAGTCCAAGGCCATGGAGATGGTGCTGACCGCCCGCATGATGGACGCCGCCGAGGCCGAGCGGTCCAACCTGGTCTGCCGCGTGGTCCCCGCCGCCGATCTGATCGGCGAGGCGGTGAAGATCGGGGAGAAGATCGGCGCGCTCTCCGCGCCGTCGGTCGCCATGGCCAAGGCGGCCGTGAACGCCGCCTTCGAGGGCACCCTGGCCGAGGGCGTGAAGACCGAGCGGCGGCTGTTCCTCTCGCTCTTCGCCACCGAGGACCAGAAGGAAGGCATGACCGCCTTCGCCGAGAAGCGGAAGCCGGCCTTTCGGAATCGTTAACTGGCATTTTCATGGAATTCCCGCGCGGCCAAAGCTTGACGCCACAAGCCGCGCGGCATTAGAACCCCGGCCTTCGCCGCGGCAGCCGACGCCCGCGGCCCACCGACCCAATCAGAGTATGTGAACCGGAAGCCCCATGGCGAACACCGACTCCGCGCGCAAGCGCATCCGCCAGACCGAGAAGCGCACGGCGCGCAACAAGGCGCGGAAGTCCCGCGTGCGTACCTTCGTGCGCAAGCTGGAGGAGGCGATCGCCTCGGGTGACAAGACCGCTGCGCAGGACGCTTTCCGCGCCGCGCAGCCTGAAATGCAGCGCGCGGCCACCAAGGGCACGCTGCACGCCAACACCGTGTCGCGGAAGATCTCGCGTCTGTCCGCGCGCGTGAAGGCCCTGGGCGCCGCCCAGGCTTGATGCGGCCCGCCTTCGGGCGGCGCCACGCTTTCGCTTCTGAATCTCTACCGGCGGCGCGCGATGTGCATGCATCGCGCCCGCTGTGCTGCGCGCATTCGTGCTTTGTGCAGTGCGTATCACACGGCCATTTGTCGCTTGCGACAGGCATGTGACGCGGTAGTCTTTGGATCATTGGGGGACAGACCTCTTTCACCACGCTACCCGCAAAGCGGGGGTGCGCTTCCGTGGGAAGCTTTGGTGAAGGAGCGAGTGGGGGAAGGTGATGGAGAAGCAGGCCGGGTCCGACTCCGTGCGCTCCGCAGCATCCCTTCAGGAATCCTGGGCCCGTATCCGAGGCCGATTGCGCGACGAGGTCGGTGAGGTCGAGTACCGCACCTGGCTGCGCCAGATGACCTTGGTCGGCGTCGATGGCGACGAGGTCGTCGTCAACCTTCCCACACGCTTCCTGCGCGACTGGGTGCGCAGCCATTACGGCGATCGGCTGCGTTCGCTGTGGCAGCAGGAAGTGCCGGCGGCGCGCCGCGTCGATGTGCGCGTCGGCCCGCAGCCACGCGGCACGACGAGCGAGGAGGAGTCGCCCGGCGCATCGCCGGCGCAGGCAGGCCTCGCGGAATCCCTGGCGCCGCGCCCGGCGCGCAATGCCGCCGCGGCCGATGCGCGCGGCGAGTGGTCCGCGCCACTCGATCCGCGCTTCACTTTCGACAGCTTCGTCGTCGGCAAGCCGAACGAATTCGCCCATGCCTGCGCGCGCCGCGTGGCGGAAAAGCCGGCGAGCCCCGGCTTCAACCCGCTGTTCCTCTATGGCGGCGTGGGGCTCGGCAAGACGCACCTGATGCACGCGGTCGCCTGGGCGATCAGCGGCGGCGAGCCCGCGCGCAACGTCGCCTACATGTCGGCCGAGAAGTTCATGTACCGCTTCATCGCGGCACTGCGCAGCCAGTCGACGATGGAGTTCAAGGAGAGCCTGCGCTCGGTCGACGTGCTGATGGTCGACGACCTGCAGTTCCTCATCGGCAAGGACAACACGCAGGAAGAATTCTTCCACACCTTCAACGCGCTTATCGATGCCGGCAAGCAGATCATCATCAGCGCGGACAAGTCGCCTTCCGATCTGAACGGGCTGGAAGATCGGCTGCGCACGCGGCTCGGCTGCGGCATGGTCGCGGACATCCACGCCACGACCTATGAGCTGCGCCTGTCGATCCTGCACGCCAAGGCCGCCGCGGCCGGCGTGCCGGTGCCGAAGAACGTGCTGGAATTCCTCGCGCACAAGATCACGTCCAACGTGCGCGAGCTGGAAGGCGCGCTGAACCGGCTGATCGCGCATGCCAACCTGTTCGGCCGCGCCGTGACGCTGGAATCCGCGCAGGACGTGCTGCACGACCTGCTGCGCGCGCACGACCGCCGCGTGACGATCGAAGAGATCCAGCGCAAGGTCGCCGAGCACTACAACATCCGCCTGACCGACATGTCCTCCGCCCGCCGCGCGCGCAACGTCGCGCGGCCGCGGCAGGTGGCGATGTATCTCGCGAAGCAGCTCACCTCTCGCTCGCTGCCCGAGATCGGGCGGCGCTTCGGCAACCGCGACCACACGACCGTGATGCACGCGGTGTCACGCATCTCGGAACTGATGCAGGCGGACAGCGCCTTCGCGGAAGACGTCGAACTGCTGCGGCGGATGCTGGAGACCTGAAGGCCGGTCGCCGCGCTGACTTCGAGCGGGGCGTGCGCCAAGTGCCGAAGGACGCTTGCGGCGGCTTTCGTGGGCATGCACGGCATCCGGTATGCGTGCGCGGTGAACAATGAAGGGGCTTGGCCCCACAAGCGCGACCATGGGGCAAAGGTAAGCCGGGGACGGGCTTTGCCCCTCCCCGGGCCGCGAAGCAGTGCTTCGCGCCCCAGCAAAGGCCGAAAGGCCTTCGCAGACCTCCACTTGGCGCCGTGCCCCACTGGCAGAATGACGCCGAGACCCGCTTTCGCGCCCGAAGGGCGCTTGGATGGAATGTTCCATCCGCCGTGCCCCGCGCCAAGTGCCTGCGGTCCAGGTGCTCCAAGCACCTGGCGGGGTGGTTTGGAGGGGCGGTGCCCCTCCAACAGCAACAGCGGAAGCATCGGAGTCATCAGGAAGGCCTTTCGGCCTTTGGCGGGGTCAAGTCTGGAGAGAGGCGGAGTCCCTCTCCATCGCCATCACCGCCCCGCCCCTCCGGAAAAGCCGTCCACCCCCAGGCCTACTCCAACCGCATCCCCGTCGCCCGCACCACGTCGCCCCATTGGTCGTAGGCGCCGCGGATGAAGGTCGCGAATTCGTCCGGATTGCTGCCCACGATGCGCCCCCCCTGATCGAGCAGCACCCGCCGCGTATCCGCATCCTCCATCGCCGCGCGCAGCGCGCTGTGCAGGATCATGACGCGATCGGCCGGCATGCCGGCGGGGCCGAGCACCCCGTACCAGGTCTCGCTAATGAGTCCCGGCACACCGGCTTCCTCGGCGGTCGGCACCTCGGGCAGGATGGCGAGGCGCCGCGGCGCGGTGATGGCCAGCGCCGGCAGTGCGCCGGACCGCACCTGCCCGATCAGCGCGGGCACGTCCGCCAGCAGTACCTGGATGCGCCCGGCGAGCAGTTCCGTCACGGCCGGCGCCGCGCCGCGATAGGGCACATGCGTCAGGTCGATGCCCGCGCGCAGCTTGAACAGTTCGCCCGCCAGGTGCAGCGAGGAACCGATGCCCGCCGAACCATAGGCGAGCTGCCCCGGCCGCGCCTTTGCCATCGCCACCAGCTCCTGCAGGTTGCGCGGCCCGAGGCCTGGCGCGACGGAGATGATCTGCGGCACCGCCAGCACCTGGCTGATGGGCGAGAGATCCGTGCGCGGATCGAAAGGCATGTTGGGTTGCAGATGCGGCAGCACGGCCATCGCGCCGCTGCTTGCGAGCACCAGCGTGTAGCCATCGGGGCGCGATTTCGCGACGAAGTCCACGCCAATCAGCCCGCCGGCGCCGGCGCGTGCCTCGACGACGACGGGACGCCCGAGCTTCTCGCCCATCACGCGGCCGACGGTGCGGGCGATCAGGTCCGCGGGGCCGCCGGCGGCGAAGGGGATGATCAGCCGTATCGGCTGATCCGGAAAGGCCTGCGCCTGCGCGCGGCCGGCCAGCGCCGGCAGCGCCAGGGCTGACAAGGCGGTCCTTCTGCGGATGTTCATGCTCGTTTCCTCCCGTTTGTCGTTGATCGATGCCGCTATTCGGGCGGCGGTTGGGCGAACAATCCCTCCTTCGGCGCGGTGAGTGGCGGCGTCGCGCCATCGGGCAGCGGGATCTCATGCGCGTTCAGCGTCATGGCGACCATCGTGTAGTAGCCGACGAGAGCCGTCAGCTCGACGACGCCCTTGACGCCGAAGCGTTCGGTGGCGCGCGTATGCAGCGCGGCCGGCACGGTGCCGTCGCGCAGCAGCAGCCGCGCATAGTCATAGATCAGCGCATCGTCGGGCTGCGTGAAGCGTGGCGGCTGCCCGTCGCGGATCGCGTCGATGACATGCGGTTCGACGCCGGCATCGGCGGCGGCCCGCGCATGCACGAACCATTCGACCTGCGCCGACCAGCGCCGTCCGGTGACGATGATGGCGAGTTCCGACAGGCGCTTGCCGAGCGAGGTGCCGAAGCGCAGCGCCTCGCCCAGCGATGACCATGCGCGGGCGAGATCGGGCGCGTGGATCGCCGCGCGCAGCGGTCCGATGACGCGGCCGCGCGGGCCGGCGACGACGCTGTCCCACACCGCGCGCTGCGCCTCGTCCTGCAGATCCTCTCGCGTCGCGGGCAGCGGGATGCGGGACATGGCGCGTCAGGCGTCGACCACGGGCGTCGCGATCATCGACGGGCGCTCGCGGAATGCCGACTGCCAGGCGGAGAAGCGTGGCGCTCGGTCGCGCCAGCCGAGGTCGGCGAAGCGGAAATCCATGTAGTCGCCGGCGACGGCGAAGGTGATCTGCGCGATGCCGACCGGCTCGCGCGCGATGGCGTCGATCTCCGCATCCAGCGCCGGCAGGATGGCATCGAGCTTCGTCGCATAGGTCTGCAGCAGCGAGGGCAGTGGCGTCTCGCGGCTGCGTTCCAGCCGCCAATAGATCAGTACGTCGAGGAAACCGTTCGCGAGCGCATGGCGACGCAGCTCCGTGAAGCGCGCGGGCCCCGAGGCCGGGATCAGCTTCCCGCCGCCGACCAGGCTGTCGAAATATTCCATGATGACGGCGCTGTCGTAGAGGATGGTGCCGTCCTCGGTGACCAGCGTCGGGATCTTGCTGAGCGGGTTCTCGACCATCAGCTCCGGCACCGGCTTGTCCATGGCGACGACGGTGCGGACAGTCTGGATGCGGTCGGCGAGGCCGAGCTCATGCGCGGCGATCATCACCTTGCGCACATAGGGGGAGCGCGGGGACCAGTGCAGCTTCATCATGGACGACAGGGCCTTGGGGCCCCTCCCTCAGTGCTTATCGTTGACTTGGTAAAGGACTTTCGGGGAAGCGCGCGGCGGCGTCCAGTGCGTCAGCCGCCCTCGGCGACGCCGGCCGACCATTCGTCGATACGCGCCAGGTGGTCGTAGTCGCCGCCCATGGCGGTGCGGCCGGGATGCGGGCGGGAGGCGAAGGGCGCGTCGCCGAGCAGCCATTTCTCCGCCAGCGCCATCAGCCGGTCGCGGGCGAGTTCCGCGAAGGGCGTGCCGTCCTCGGCCTCGGCGCCCAGCGCCTTCGCCTCCCCCGCCTGCTCGCCGCCCGTCAGGCGCCAATAGAGCAGGTCGGTGACGCGACCGCCTTCGCTGCCGGAAAACGCGCCCTGTTCCAGAAGCCAGGCTTCGATGGGCAATTGCGGCGCGCTGCCGCCGGCGAGGTCCTTGCCCTTCGGTACCGTGCCGGTCTTGTAGTCCACCACGCGCCAGCCGCCATTGGGCAGCTGGTCCAGCCGGTCGGCACGCGCCTCGATCTCGATATCCCCGCCCGGCAGGCGCAGCAGGGCCTTGCCCTTCACCTCGACCAGGCAGGCGCGCAGTGGAACGGTGCCGCGCAGCGCCGCTTCCTGGTCCAGCACGAAGCCCCCGATATTGGCGAGGCGCGGTGCCCAGAAGGCAAGGATGCCAGGGCGGTCGCGATAGGCGTCCAGCGCCTCCTCGCTGGCACGGTCCCAGGCGGCCTGGGCGGCCTCCCTGCCCGGCCAGCCGGTGCCGATGGCCCGCAGGAAGCCCGCCATGGCCGCATGCACCAGCATCCCGTAGTCGAGCGCGCCAACCTCCTCCTCCAGCGCCTTCAGCGCGCCCAGGCGCAGCACGCGCTTGGCATAGAAGGCATAGGGGTCGGCGATCAGCAGCCCGGCATCGGACACGGTCAGGCGGCGCGGCCGCAGGGTGGGCGGCGGGGCCGGGGCGGGCCGGGGCACGGGCATCACCGCTTCCGGCGCATCCAGCGCGGCAGCCCAGGCGCCGGCGGCCGAGGCCGACAGCGCCAGCCCGTCCTGCCCGGCGAGGAAGGTGTCGAGCCGCACCAGCCAGCGCGCCGGCACGGTGGGCGAACCGCCGCGCCGCGCGGCGGAGGACAACACCGCTTCCGGCGCTGCCGCGGCGGCGAAGAGGAAATCCGCCGCCACGCGGCCGATCCGCGCCTCGGGTTCCGGCAGGCCGAAGGCGGCGCGCATCGGGCGCGACATCCAGGGGCCGGGGTCGGTCGCGAGCGGCCAGGCGGTTTCCTCGAGCGCGCCCAGCACCACGCGGTCGAAGGATTGCAGCCGCGCTTCCAGCAGGCCGAGGATGGCGATGCGCGGATGCGCGGCGTCCCCCCGCCCGCGCGTGGCGCGCAGGGACGGCGCGACCGGGCCGGCGAGCGCCGCCTCGAACAGGTCGGGCCAGTCGACGGGCGCGATGGGGGGCAGGTTGGGCAGCGCCTCGGTTAGGTCGTGCAGGTGCCGGGCCAGGGGCTCGCCTTCCTCGCCGGCGTAAAGCCGCAGGCCGCCGGGCAGGTCGGGCGTCGCCGCGAGCGCTTCCGCCGCAGCCAGATGCGCGCGCAGCAGATCGGCCGGCGGGATCGCGGGGGCATCCGGCAGGCGGTCGAAATCGCCCAGCGCCGCCTCCAGCGCATCCAGCAGCCGCGCCACCTCGGCCAGCGCACCGGCCCGCGACGCGGCGACCGAGGCGCGAAGCCCGGCGAAGCCCGGCGCCGGCCGTGGCCCGCGCAGCGCGTCGCGCTCCATCCGCCGCGCGGCCAGCACCCAGTCCGTGCGGTCCATGCCCCCCGCGCACAGCGGATGCTTCAGCACGGCCAGCAGCGGGACCGGCGCGAAGCCGTCGGCCACCATCCGTCCGACCAGGCGCAGGAAGGAGGCCGCCGGGGTCTCGGCGAGCGGCTCGCCGGCCGAATCGTCGGCCGTGATGCCATGGCGGGCCAGCTCGGCCGAAACGCGCCGCGCGAGGTCGCGATCGGGGGTGATCAAGGCCGCCCGCGCGCCGGGGCTCTCGATGCTCTCACGCAGCAGCAGGGCGATAGCGGCGGCTTCCTGCTGGGCGTCGGCAGCGATCAGGCGCGACAGGCCGGACAGGGCCGCGGACCAGCGGGGCTGGTGGCGTTCGGTCCAGGCGGGCAGGCCTTCGGCCGGCGTCAGGGCGCGGGCGAGCAGCGCCCCGCGATCCGGTGCCGCCCCTTCCGGCGCCGGGTCGTACCAGGGCCGCAGGTCGGATGGCGCCGCGCCCATGGCCTTCAGCAGGCGCGCCTGGCCGGCCAGGGGATGGGTGGGTGCGGCGCGGATCGCCTCCCACAGCGCTGGCGTCATGGGCTCCGGCAGGCCCTGAAGCACGACCGCGCCCTGCGGTGCGGCGGCCAGCACCCGCAGCAATTCCGCCGCGGCGGGGATGGTGCCGCCGGCGCCGATGCCGGCGGCGATGGTCGGGTGTTCCGGCGGCGCGTCGCGCCACGCCGCCACCTGCGCCGCCAGCGCCTTCACGCGCCGCACGCCGATGTCGAGCAGCCCGCGTTCCGTGAGCCACCGGTTCCAATCCAGCGCCGCCGCACGCAGCACCGTGGTGGTGATCTGCCAGTGCGCCGCGTGGCGATCGGGCACCAGCCCATCGAGGCGGGTCAGCCAGGCCTCGGCGAAATCCTCGGCCGGCGCGTGTTCCAGCAAGTCGAGGTCGGGTTCCTCCAGCGCGATCTCATCGAACAGCCGCGCCAGTTCGCCGGCCAGCAGCCAGGCCTGCTCCGGCGTGGCGGGGCCGCCATGGCGGCGGGGGATGCGCTGGGCCATCTCGGCCAGCACCGCCTGCCGCGTCAGCGGCGCGACAGCAGGCGGCAGGTCGAGGAGGTCCGGCAGGGCAAGCTCGTCGGCTTCCTCGGTGGACAGGCCCGCGAGGGCACGCATGCGCGGCAGCAGCAGGGCACGACCGGAGGCCGCACGCAGGAAGGCCTCGCGGAGGCCACGGGCGGCGCGGCGGGTAGGGAGCAGCAGCGTGGCGCGAGCAAGCGCGGCGGGATCGTCGCCGGGCAGGCGGGCGAGCAGGCCGAGCGCCAGGGTCTCGAGGAAGGGCGCCGAAGGGGGGATGGCGTGGAGGGTCATCGGGCGGGGCGAGGCCCGTGTGATGGAGCCGGGGGGGGGGCGCCCCCCCCCCCCCCCCCCCCCCCCCCCCCCAG
>JAYSDS010000141.1:0-15323 GCA_041914265.1 Roseomonas sp. | reverse complement strand
CATTCCTCTCCTATGCCGCCGGCGCGCGCTCGCTGTCGAGCCACTGCATCTGCGCCTCCGCATAGCGTGTCCCAGCCACCGCACCGTCCGGCACCGCGGCCTCGAAGGCGGCCAGGGCCTCGGGGCCGAGATCGAGGGACAGGGTGCCGAGCGCCTCGGCCAGGCGCTGCGGCGTGCGCGCGCCGATCAGCGGCAGGATCGTCTCACCGCGCGAGAGCACCCAGGCGATCGCCGCCTGCGCCGGCGTGGCGCCGAAGCGCCGCGCAGCCTGCGCCAGCGCATCGGCGAGCGCGGTGTTGCGCGCGAGGTTCTCGCCCTGGAAGCGCGGCGAATGGGCGCGGAAGTCGCGCGGATTGCTCACGCGGCTGCCGCCGATCAGGCCGCGGCTCAGCACGCCATAGGCGGTGATGGGAATGCCGAGCTCCCGGCAGGCATCGAGGATGCCGTTATGCTCGATGTTGCGGGTCATCAGCCCGAATTCGATCTGCAGCGCGGCGACCGGATGCACGGCGTGGGCGCGCCGCAGCGTCGCCGCGCCGACCTCGGACATGCCGAAATGGCGCACCCAGCCTTCCTTGATCAGGTCGGCGATGGTGCCGGCGACGTCCTCCACGGCCGCGCCCTCGGGGATGCGGGCGGGCATGTAGAGATCGACATGATCCGTGTTCAGCCGCTTCAGGGTCATGGCGAGGAAGTTGCGGATGGCGACGGGCCGCAGGTCATAGCCGGTGAAGCCGCCCGAGGGGTCACGCAGCGCGCCGAACTTCACCGCGACGAAGGCCCGGTCGCGCCGGCCGGCCAGGGCGCGGCCCACCAGCATCTCATTATGGCCGGAGCCGTAGAAATCGCCGGTGTCGAGATAGGTCACGCCCGCATCGAGCGCGGCATGGATGGTGGCGATGGAGGTGGCCTCGTCGGCCGGTCCGTAGAAGTCGCTCATGCCCATGCAGCCGAGGCCGATGGGGAAATGGTCCAGGCCGCCGAGGCGGCGGGGGGCGGAAATGGCCATGGGTCGGGATCTCCGGTGGCGATGACCGGAAGATGCCCGCCTTCAGTTAAAATGACAAGAATTGTTTTTTGTCATTTGTCCATTGTCAGTCGTCCCGGCCGCGACGCTCCCGTCCCCGCACCGGCCGGCGCGGCCCCATCCCGGCATGGCGCGCCTTGGGCGGCCGGCGCGGGCCCTCGGGGGGCGGCTCGGCGACCGGATCCTGGGCGACCTCGCGCAGGCGCTTGGGCGCCTCGAGCCCGAGCTGGTCGCGCAGCACCTTGGCGTTGACCTCCTCGACCGCCCCCCGCGGCAGCACGCCGAGCTGGAAGGGGCCATAGGCCGTGCGGATCAGGCGCGTCACCTCGAGCCCCAGATGCGCCATGACGCGGCGGATCTCGCGGTTCTTGCCTTCGTGGATCGACACGGTGAGCCAGGAATTGGTGCCCTGGCGCGCATCGAGGCCAGCCTCGATGGGGCCGTACTGCACGCCCTCGACGGCGATGCCGCGCGCCAGGGCGGCAAGCGCCTTCTCATCCACCTTGCCGTGCACCCGCACGCGGTAGCGGCGCAGCCAGCCATTCGACGGCAGTTCCAGCTTCCGGGCCAGCGCGCCGTCATTGGTCAGCAGCAGCAGGCCTTCGGAGGTAAGGTCCAGCCGCCCGACGCTGATCAGGCGGGGCAGGCCGGGGGGCAGCTTCTCGAAGACCGTCGGGCGGCCTTCGGGGTCGCGATGCGTCGTCACCAGGCCGTCGGGCTTGTGGTAGCGGAACAGGCGCGTGCGCTCGGCCGCCGCGACCGGCTTGCCGTCCACCGTGACGTGGTCGCCCGGCGTGATGAAGGTCGCCGGCGTCTCCACCACCTTGCCGCCGAGCTTCACCCGGCCCTCGGCGATCATCTTCTCCGCATCGCGGCGCGAGGCGACACCCGCGCGCGCGAGCCACTTCGCGATCCGCTCGCCGCGCTTCGGATCGTCGGCGTCGTCCCCGGTCATCGCGCGGCCTCGACGAAGGCGGTGAAGATCGACGGGTCGCGCGGATCCACCGCATATTCGGGATGCCACTGCACGCCGAGGGCGAAGCGGTGGCCGGGATGCTCGATGCCCTCCACCACGCCGTCGGGGGCCAGCGCGTTGACGATGCCGGTGCCCGCCGTCGCCACCGCCTGGTGGTGCGCCGAATTCACTGCCATGCGCGGCGCGCCGATGATGCGCGCGAGCAACGTATCCGCCGCGATCGCCACCTCATGCCCCGGCTCGGTGCGCGGGTTGGGCTGCTCATGGGCCAGCGCGCCCGCGACCTCGTCCGGAATGTGCTGGATCAGCGTGCCCCCGAAAGCGACGGCGAGAAGCTGCTGCCCGCCGCAGATGCCGAGCACCGCCTTGTCGCGTGCCAGCGCCGCGCGTGTCGCGGCCAGCTCGAAATCCGTCCGCCCCGGCTTCAGCGTCACCTTGGGGTGTGGCGCGCCGCCGCCCCACAGCGCGGGATCGACATCGAAGGCGCCGCCGGTGACCAGCAGCCCGTCGATCTCCTCCATGTAGGATTCCGCCAGCTCGGGGCGGTGCGGCAACGCCACGGGCAGGCCGCCCGCCGCGACGACCGCGTCGAAATAGTTCTGCCGCAGGGCATACCAGGGCAGCTTCGACCAGCCGCCGGCCGGTTCCGAATCCAGGGTGACGCCGATCAGGGGACGGGTGCGCATGACGCTTGGTAGCGAGCACCCCCATGCCGCGTCCAGCGGGGGCTTGGCGCGGCGCGACCCGCGATGCAAATACCCTTCACATGTCCCGGTTCAGTGAGCGACGCGGCTATCATCACGGCAATCTGCGCGAGGCGCTGATCGGCGCCGCGGTGGAGCTCATCGCCCGCCACGGCCCGGCCGGCTTCACGGTGGCCGAGGCGGCGCGCCTGGCCGGTGTCTCCCCCGGCGCGCCCTATCGCCATTTCCGCGATGCCGAGGCGCTGCTCGCCGAAGTGGCGCTGCGCGGCTACGACCGGTTCGCCGAAGCCCTCGCCGCCGCCTGGGCCGGCGGCCACCCGGATGCGCTCTCCGCCTTCGAGGCGCTGGGCCGCGCCTATCTCGCCTTCGCCCGGCGGGAGCCCGCCTATTACGCCGCGATGTTCGAGACGCGCCTCGACACCGCCGCGCATCCGGGCCTGGCGGCGGCCGGCGACCGCGCCTTCGGGGTGTTGCGCGACGCGACCGAGCGGCTGATCGCCGACCTGCCCGAAGGCAAGCGCCCTCCGGCGCTGATGGTCGCGCTGCATGTCTGGTCCATGACGCATGGCATCGCCTCGCTGTTCTGCCGCCCCGACGGGGCGCGGCGGAAGCTGCCGATGGCGGCCGAGGACCTGCTGGAGGCGGGGTTGCTGATCTACCTGCAAAGCCTCGGCCTCGCCGGCGGCCGGTAACGAAGCGTCGCGGGCCCCGATTCCACTTGACCGGACCCGGCCTGATGCCCAATGTAAATGTCGCTTGCATTTACATCCCGCAGGCCGAACCCGTGAGGAGCCCGATGTCCGCCACCGCCACCCCTGACGCCTACGGCTACCGCCCGCGCCGCGAGCGCCGCTGGCGGGATGACGCCGACGACGACCAGCGCCGCGTCGGCCGCTGGAGCCCATGGACCGCGCCGAAAGGCATCCTGATCGCCGCCATGGTGCTGGGCTTCATCGTGTTCTTCCCGATCGGGCTGCTGATCCTGGGCTTCATGATCGGCGCCGGCCGCATCGGGAAGCGCTGGGCCCGGCGCTACGGGATGGACCCCGCCACCTCCCCCGAGGCCGGGCGCGCCTGGGAAGCCTGGTCCTGCGGCGGCGGTCGCCGTTCCTCGGGCAATGCGGCCTTCGACGAGTATCGCGAGGACACGCTGCGCCGGCTCGAGGAGGAGCAGAAGGACTTTGCGGCCTATCTGGAGCGCCTGCGTTTCGCCAAGGACCGTGCGGAGTTCGAGCAGTTCATGACCGAACGTCGCCCCCGTCCGCCAGCGCCGCCGGCCGAACCCCAACAGAACTGACCCTCATGCCGGGGCGGGCCAAACCCGCCCCGGCGCTTGTCTGGGCCGTGCTTCGCTGACACTAGAGTGTCGAGCCGCATTCCCGGACGATCGGACCTTGCCCGCTTCCCGCACGCCATCTGGCCCCGGCGATGCCCCGACAGCCCCGCGGGGTCCGGGGGCCGCGCCCTCCCCCATCGAGATCGCCCTGGAAGAAGCCGCCGCCGCCGCCGCCCGCGGCGAGGTCCCGGTCGGCGCCGTCGTCACGGCCGAGGACGGCACCGTCCTCGCCCGCGCCGGCAATGAGGTCGAAGCCCGCAACGACCCCACCGCCCATGCCGAGATCCTGGCCCTGCGCGGCGCGGCGCAGCGTCTCGGCTCCCCCCGGCTGCCCGGTTGCACGCTGACCGTCACCCTCGAACCCTGCCCGATGTGCGCGCAGGCGGCTTCTTTCTTCCGGGTGAAGCGCATCGTCTTCGGTGCCTATGACCCCAAGGGCGGCGGCGTCGAGCATGGCGCGCGCATCTTCGCCGCTTCCTCCTGCCATCACGAACCCGAGATCGTCGGCGGCGTGCGCGAGACCGCCTGCGCGGCATTGTTGCGCGACTTCTTCGCCGCGCGGCGTTGACCCTCGCGACCCGGCCGGTCATTCATCGGGCGAGGTAAAGGACGAGGTGGCACGCGATGCGCGAAGTGAACGGGAACGACCTGCTCAACGGCAGCGACCACGAGTTCGTCGTGAATCTCTACACCGTCCTTCTCAATCGCTGGCCGGACGAGGATGGCTATCGCCACCACCTTCAGCGCGTCGAGAACCACCCGGAGCTGCGCCGGCAGCTTGTGGAGGAAGTGGCAGGCAGCCCGGAAGGCCGCAATCTCGGCGTCACGCTGCTCTGGCCGGATGATCCCGCGCCGGAGGCGGCCCCGCCCGTCGCGCCGCAACCCGTGGCCACCGCAGCCCCGGCTGCGCCCGGCGACCTCGCCGGCACGCTGGCACAACTGCGCGAGGGCCTCGCCACCATGGAAGCCGCCGCGCTGGTCGAGGCGCAGCGGCTGCTGGCGGAGACGCTCGCCGTCGTCGCCGCCCACCAGGCCAGGGAACTCGAAGCCCGGATCGCCCGGCTGGAGAGCCGGTTCGGCTGACCGCCGCCGCGCTTCGTCAGCGCGACAGGGCCGGTGCGATCGTCGCCTGCGCCTTCTGGGCGTCGAGCCGCGCCAGATCCTCCTGCAGGTATCGGTTCAGGGTCTCGGCGGTGTCGATCGTGGCGCCCGGGGCACGCTGCGCGCGCGCGATCGCGGGCGCGGCCGCCTGGCGGGTCTGTTCCGCACGTTCCGTGAACCAGGCGTCGCGCACGGCGGGCGAGGCGAAGGGCTGCGGCGGCAGGTGCACCACCGTGTCGTTGTAGCGCCGCGTGGTGCCCGAGGCGACGACGGCCAGGTTCTGCGCAATGCCCGACCCGACCGGCGCCGGGTGGTGGATGTTGGACGCGAAGTCGCGCACCGGGCGGATCGAGGCCGTGGTCAGCATGCTGCCCGCGGCGGTGCAGGTCGCCTCGATGATGGCGGTGCCGCGGGGCAGCGTGACGGTGGCTGGGGTGGTCACCTCCGCCACCTGGTTGCCGGTCGCGGTATTGGTCAGCACGCAGCGCGCGCCGGGCGGTTCGGAAGTCAGCGCGATCGTCCCGGTATAGGGCATGGGCCGCGGATCGTTGCCCAGCGCCGCCGCGTCCGACAGGGCGCTGCCGCAGCCCGCCAGCGACAGCGGTGCGAGCAGGATGGCCGCGAGCGCGGCGAAACGGGAATGGCTGTCCATGGGCACTCCTTGCGGGGTTCGATCGCGTCCTTGGTTCGCGACGAGCCCGGCATCTCGCGCGTCGCGACTGTAATCCATGTCTCGTCACGGAAGCGATATGTCTATGAAGCGTTTCCGGATGACGTCGCGCCTTGATGCGGCCCCGTTGCATGACGACAGTGGCGCCATGCCGCCGCCCCAACAGGGGGAGGCCCGCGCCGCGCTCGATGCGGCGGGGCGTCTGCCCGACACCGAACTCGACATCGCCTCGGTCGCGCTGCAGCTCGCCCGCATCGACGCGCCGGAAGCCGACTGGCAGGCCGCCGCCCTGAAGCTGAGCGAGATCGCCCGCGCCGCGGTCCAGGCGGCGACGGCGGATGCGGAGGCGGATGCCGGCGACCTCGACCGCCGCCGCGCGGCACTGGCCGGCGTGCTGCATGGCGCCTTCGGCCTGGCCGGGGACAGCGAGACCTATGACGACCTCGCCAACGCCAATCTGATCCGCGTGCTGGAACGCGGGCGGGGCCTGCCGGTGGCACTCGGCATCCTGTGGCTGCATGCGGCCGAGGCGGCCGGCTGGCCCGCCCACGGCGTGGACTTCCCCGGCCATTTCCTGCTGGCGCTGGAAGGGGCGCGCGGACAGGTGGTGGTCGATGTCTTCGCCGGCGGCACGGCGCTCGACGCCCCCGCCCTGCGCGCCCTGCTGAAGCGGATGGAAGGCGACGCCGCGGAACTGCGCCCCGGCCTGCTGCGTCCGATGTCCCGGCGTGACGTGCTGCTGCGGCTGCAGAACAACATCAAGCTGCGCCGGCTGCGCGCCGGGGCGCTGGACAGCGCGCTGGCCTGTACCGAGGACATGTTGCGCCTCGCCCCCGACGCCGCGCCGCTGTGGCGGGAGGCGGGGCTGATGAACCAGCGGCTCGACCGGATCGGCGCGGCGCTGTCCTGCTTCGACCGCTTCCTGGAACTCGTGCCGGAAGGCGAGGGCGCGGCGCGCATCCGGGCGCTGACGGTGGAACTGCGGCAGCGTCTGAACTGATCGCGCCCGGCGGGGGAATCGCCGCCACCGCCGGTCGGTGTTAGTGGTGGTCAAAACCCATGCTGGAGGATGTTCCTTGAATCGCCGTACCCTGCTCGCGGCCGGGCTGGCCGCGCCGTTCGGCCAGGCGCTCGCGCAGCCTGCCTGGACGCCCACGCGCCCGATCCGCTTCATCGTCCCCTTCGTCGCTGGCGGCAGCACCGATGTCGGCGCGCGCATCATCGCGGACCGGATGGGAGAGACCCTGGGCCAGCCCGTGATCGTGGAGAACCGCGGCGGGTCGGGCGGCAATATCGGCGGGGACATGGTCGCGAAGGCGCCACCCGACGGCTACACCATCCTGATGGGCGTCACCGGCCTGCTTTCCACCAACAAGCACATCTACCGTCAGATGCCCTTCGACCCGGATCGCGACTTCGCGCCGGTGTCCATGGCCTATACCGCCGACATGGCGATCGTCGTCACCAACAAGCTGAACGTGACGACGCTCGCGGAGTTCGTCGCGCTGGCCAAGGCCAATCCGGGCAAGTTCTCCTTCGGCTCCTCGGGCCATGGCGCCTCGACCCACACGGCGGCCGAGCTGTTCCGCCAGCAGGCGGGGATCGAGATGGTGCACGTGCCCTATCGCGGTTCGGGTGCCGCGATGAACGACCTGATCGCCGGCAACATCGAGATGATGCTGGTGCAGATCGCGGGTGCGGCGGGCAGCATCCGGGCGAACCAGGTCCGCGCGCTGGCGGCGACCGGGCCGCGGCGTCATCCGCTGCTGCCTGACGTGCCTTCCATCGCCGAAGCCGGCTATCCGCAGGCCGAGGCGACCTCCTGGGGCTGCGTCATGGCGCCCGCCGGCACGCCGGCCCCGGTGCTGCTGCGCCTGTCCCAGGCCGTGGCCGAGGCCGTGGCGAACCCCGCCGTGGCGCAGCGGATGGAAGGCGCGGGCGTCGACGGCGTGGCCAGCACGCCGGAGGAACTCGCGGCCTTCCTGCGTGCCGAGAGTGCGAAATGGGGCGCGGTGGCCCGCCAGGCGGGCATCCGCGTCGAATAGCCGGCCTGCACAGGAAGCGTGCATCCGGGACTGTCGCACGGGCGGGGAGAATCCTATGCTCCCCGCCATGTCCGAGCCCCAGCCTCGCGTCGCGCTGTTCGTCACCTGCCTGGTCGATCTCTATCGACCGACGGTCGGCTTCGCGGCGATCCGCCTGATCGAGGAAGCCGGCTGCCTGGTCGAGGTGCCGCCCACCCAGACCTGCTGCGGCCAGCCCGCCTTCAACGCGGGGGACCGCGCCACCGCCCGCGACATGGCCCGCGCGGTGATCGACGCCTTCGGCGGGTATGACTACCTGGTCGCGCCGTCCGGATCCTGCGCGGGGATGATCGCGCATCACTACCCCGCGCTGTTCGACGACGACCCGGCCTATCGCGCGAAGGCGGTGGCGCTGGCCGAACGGACCCATGAACTCGTGTCCTTCCTGCGCGACGTGCGCGGCATGCAGCGCGTCGCCGCGCGGTATGAGGACAGCGTGACCTATCATGATTCCTGCTCGGGCCTGCGGGAGATGGGGGTCAAGGCGCAGCCGCGCGCCCTGCTCGCCACGGTGGAAGGCCTGCGCCTCGCCGAAATGGCCGAGCCCGAGATCTGCTGCGGCTTCGGCGGCACCTTCTGCGTGAAGTATCCCGATATCTCGACGCGCATGGTCTCCGACAAGTGCCGCGACATCGCGGCGAGCGGCGCAGGCACGCTGCTGGCGGGGGATCTGGGATGCCTGCTCAACATGGCCGGGCGGCTGAAGCGCGAAGGCAGCCCGGTGAAAGTGCGTCACGTCGCCGAGGTCCTGGCCGGCATGACGCAGGATGTACCGCCGATCGGCGAAGGGAGTGTGTCATGACCGTTCCTGCTGGCCCGCTGGCCGAAGTTGCCGCGCGGGGTTTCGCGCGCGTGCCGGGGTCCACCATGGCCGCGCTGATGGGGTTCGCCGGGCGCACCGAGGCGCTCACCCCCTTCTTCGAGTCCTGGAACCGCCTGGAGACCGACGCCTTCATGCGCGACGGCGGCCGTTACCGCCGCCGGCGTATCGCGAACTTCTCCGCCGAGCCCGGGACGCCGGGGCATGTCCGCGGCGAGCACCGGCCGCATTTCCAGGAAGTGGTGCACAACACGCTGAACGGCGGCGTCGACCGCTGGTTCGCGGCGATGGAGGACGACGTCGCGGCGAGCGCACCCATGACGGCGCTGCTGACCCTCGGCCGCACCATGGCCGAGGCGCTGCACGGGCCGCAGAGCTGGTTCGTCGAGGCCCACCAGTTCCGCATCGAAGCCGTCGCCGGCGCGCCCGGCTACCCGACGCCGGAAGGCGTGCACCATGACGGGGTGGACTGCGTGCTGATCGTGATGATCGCGCGCACGAACCTCGAAGGCGGCGAGACGATCATCGAGGACGACCACGGCAACCGGCTGGCGCAGTTCGTGCTGCAGGACCCGCTGGACACGGCGATGGTGGACGACCCGCGCGTGATGCACGGGGTGACGCCCGTGGCGCCGGCGGATGCGTCGCTGCCGTCGTGCCGGGACGTGCTGGTGCTGACCTGGAAGCGCGGCGGGGTGCCCGCATAACGAGCGAGAGGCCTTGCCTCTCTCCCACCCGCCCGTCGTCGTGATGGCCCCCGCGCGCCTCACCGTCACGCCGCCGCCTCGGCGATCAGCCAATCCCTGAACTGCCGCAGCGCGGGCAGATCCGCCGAGGCTTCCGGATAGGCGAGGACATAATGCTCCCCGCCATCCAGCGCGCGGTCGAACGGCACCACCAGCCGTCCGGCGGCGAGTTCCTCGGCGACCATGAAGCGCGGCATCAGCGCGATGCCGATGCCTTGCGCCGCCGCCTCGACCACCATGGCGTGATGGTGGAAGCGGGGGCCCCGGAAGCCTTCCGTCCCGTCCACGCCCATCATGGCCAACCAATCGGCCCAGGCGCGCGGGCGCGTGGAATGCTGCAGCAATGTCTGCCGGGCCAGATCGGCGGGCGTGCCCAGCGTTGCGGCGAGTGCCGGCGCGCAGACCGGCACGCGGCGGTCCGCGATCAGGCGATGCGTGGCGATGCCGGGTAGCGGCGCTTCCTCCAGCATGATGGCGGCGTCCACGTCCTCGGCGGCGAAGTCGAGTGGCGTCGGCCGCGTCGTGTAGTTGCGGAAATTCACCACGATGCGGCGATGCGCGGCGAGGAAGCGTGGCAGGCGTGGGATCAGCCAGCGCGTCCCGAAGGTGGGCTGCACCGCGAGCGTCAGCGTGCCGCCCGCGCCCTGGTGGGCCATGACCTCCAGCGTCGCGGCCTCGATGCGTGCCAGGGCGGCGCGCAGTTGCGGCGCATAGGCCGCTGCCGCCGCGGTCAGCACCAGGCGTTGCCGCACGCGCAGGAAAAGCCGCACGCCGAGCAATGCCTCCAGCCCCGCGAGTTGCCGGCTTACCGCGCTCTGCGTCAGGTGCAGTTCTTCCGCCGCGCGGGAGACGGAAAGGTGCCGCGCACAGGCCTCGAAGGCCTGCAGCGCGGCGGTGGGCGGGGTGTGGCGGCGCAACTCCGGCCTCGTGACTTCATGCGGATCCCTCATGAAGGCATGACGGAGTTTCGGTTGCCAGCCTCGCGAAGCGCCGGAAGACTGCCGGCAGCGCGAGGCGGGGGCTAACCCGCCCATGCGCCGGGCGCATGAAAGGGCGCGACCGCACGGGGACGCCGGGCCGGACCGAGACGCAAGGAGGCCCCAATGACCGAGTTCCATTCGATCCCGCGCCGCGCGCTGCTGGGCGGCGCTGCTGCGCTGGCCGCCGCCCCGGCGCATGCCGCCTGGGCGCCGACGCAGCCCATCCGCATGTATATCGGCTATCCCCCCGGCGGCGCGGTAGACATTCTGTTCCGCATCGTCGCCGAGGGCATGCAGCGCGTGCGCAATGTCGCCTCGGTGCCGGAGGTGCGGAGCGGCGCCTATGGCTTCATCGCCGCGCAGGCCGCGGCGCGCGCCGCACCCGATGGCACCACGCTGGCGAGCGCCATCATGGGCATGATGAGCGTCGCGCCGGCGATTCCGGGCATTCCCATTCCCTTCGACCTCGACCGCGAGCTGACGCCGGTGATCAACCTGGCGGGCACGCCCATGGCGCTGGTGGTGCGGCCCGATGCGCCCTTCGACGACATCGATGGCCTGATCGCCTATGCGAAGCAGAAGGATGGCACGGCGACCTTCGCGTCGTCCGGCAACGGGTCGATCAACCAGCTCGGCGCATTGCTGTTTGCGAATGCCGCTGGCGTGACGATGAACCACATCTCCTATCGCGGCGGCGCGCCGGCGCTGCTCGATGTCTCCACCGGCCGCGTGGACATGATGGTCGCAAATGTCGCGGAGGTCTCGGCGACGATCCGTGGCGGACGGCTGAAGGGCCTTGGCGTCACGGCGGCCGAACCGACGCCGCTGATGCCGGAGCTGGCGCCGCTCGCAAGCCGCTTCCCCACGCTCGAGATCAACAACTGGTTCGGCATGGTCGGCCCGGCGGGGATGCCGGCCGACGTCGTCGCGGGGCTGGTGGACATCTTCCAGGCGACGCTGCGCGACGCGCAGACCACGCGCACGCTGATGGAGCGCGGCCTGATCCCGATCGGCGAGGGCGGCGATGCCTTCGCCCAGCGCATCCAGCGTGACCGCGCGCGCTGGAAGCAGGTGGTCGAGACCAACAACATCCGCGGCGACTGACCTCCAGGAATCCCCAATGACTGCGTCACTGTCACTCGGTATCGACATCGGCGGTACCTTCACCGATCTCGTCATTCTCGACCCCGCCGACGGCAGGGCGGTCATCTGGAAGGAGAGCACGACGCCCGACGATCCCTCCCGCGGGGCGATCACGGGGTTGCACAAGCTGCTGGAGAAAGGCGGCATCGCGCCTTCCTCCATCGGGCGCGTGGTGCATGCCACGACGCTGTTCACCAATGCGCTGATCGAGCGCAAGGGTGCCGCCACCGGCCTACTGACGACCGATGGCTTCACCGATGTGCTCGAGATCGCGCGGGAACGGAAATACGAGCTCTACGACCTGTTCCTGGAGATGCCCGCGCCGCTGGTGCCGCGGCCCTGGCGGCGAGCGGCCTTCGAGCGGCTGGGTCCCGATGGCAGCATCGAGAAGCCGCTCGATGTGGACGCGGCGCTGCGCGAGGTGGAATCCCTGGTCGCGGAAGGCGTGACCAGCCTCGGCATCTGCTTCCTGCATGCCTATGCGAACCCCGTGCACGAACGCATGGCCGCCGAGGCGATCGCGAGGCGATTCCCGTCGCTGTCGCTGTCCCTGTCATCGGATCTCGCACCGGAGATCCGGGAATATCCGCGCATGGTCACGACGGTCGCCAATGCCTATGTGCGGCCGATCGCGGAGACCTATCTCGACACGCTGGAAGCCGCGCTGAAGGGCGCGGGCATTCCCGGCGGGCTGTTCCTGATGCTCTCCAATGGCGGGTTGACCCATGTCGCGGAGGCCAAGCGCGCACCGGTGCAGTTGCTGGAAAGCGGCCCGGCGGCGGGTGCGCTGGCCGGCGCCTGGTTCGGGCGGCATGCGGGCCTCGACCGCGTGCTGGCCTTCGACATGGGCGGCACCACGGCGAAGCTCGCGCTGGTCGATGACGGCGATCCCCTCGTCGCCTGGGGCTTCGAGGCCGCGCGCACCAAGCGCTTCCTGCGCGGGTCCGGCCTGCCGATCCAGATCGCGACGGTGGAACTGATCGAGATCGGCGCCGGTGGCGGTTCCATCGCGCGGCGCAGCGAGCTCGGCACCCTGCATGTCGGGCCCGAAAGCGCCGGCGCGCAGCCCGGTCCGGTCTGCTACGGGCGCGGCGGGTCCGAGCCGACCGTGACCGACAGCGACCTCGCGCTGGGTTATCTCAATGCCGATTTCTTCCTCGGCGGCACGATGACCATCGATGCCGGCGAAGCTCGCGCCGCATTGGGTGGGCTGGCCGGCACGCTGGGGCTCGATGCGGCGCGGGGGGCCTTCGGCATCCATGACGTGGTGAACGAGAACATGGCGGGCGCGGCGCGCGTCGCCATCGCCGAGCGCGGTCGCGTGCCGCAGGACTACGCGCTGCTCGCCACCGGCGGCGCGGCGCCGGTCCATGCCTGGCATGTCGGGCGCAAGCTCGGTGTGCAGCGCGTCGTCTGCCCGCCCGGCGCGGGCGCGGGCAGCACGATCGGCATGCTGATGGCGCCCGCGCGCATCGACCGCGTGGCATCGTTCAACACGCGCCTCGCCGATGCCGACTGGGCCGGGGCCGGGCGCCTCTTCGCCACGCTTGAAGCGGATGCGCTGGCCGTGGTGTCAGCCACCGGCGCGGACCTGTCGCGCCGGGAGGTCCGGCGGCTGGCCGATATGCGCTATGTCGGCCAGGGTTCCGAGATCACCGTCGCCCTGCCTGAGGTGTTGTCGGCCGAAGCCGTTCTGGCTGCCTTCGAAGCCGCCTACCGCATCCTGTTCGGCCGCACGCCGCCTGGCGCCGCCGCGCAGTTCGTCGCGCTGCGCCTGTCGGTCTCGGCACCCATGCCGGGGGCCGGCGGCACGCTGCGCCTCGACGGCCTCGGTGGCGATCGTGCGGCGCTCAAGGGCCAGCGCGGCGTCCATTTCCCGGATGCCGGCGGCACGGTGGCGACACCCGTCTACGACCGCTACGCCCTGCCCGTTGGCACCACCCTCGAAGGCCCCGCGGTCTTCGAGGAGAACGAGAGCACCTTCATCGTCGGTCCCGGCGCGCGCATCGCCGTGCTGCCCGACGGTTCCATCCTCGCCGAGCGCACGCCATGAACGACAGCATCACCACCACCCGGAGCTTCGACGCGGTCGAGCTCGAACTCCTCTGGCGCCGGCTGATCTCGCTGGTGGATGAGGCGGCGGCGGCGCTGGTGCGCACCTCCTTCTCCACCCTTGTGCGGGAATCCTACGACTTCTCCTGCGTCGTCACCGATGCCGCGGGCCAGTCGCTGGTGCAGGCGACGGAGAGCATCCCGTCCTTCATCGGCACGCTGCCCGAGACGGTGAAGCACTTCATCCGCCTGATCCCGCCCGAGACGCTGCAACCGGGCGATGTCCTGATCACCAACGATCTCTGGCTCGGCACCGGGCACTTGCCCGACATCACCGTGGCCAAGCCGATCTTCCGCGGCGGCAGGCTGGTGGCCTTCAGCGCCTCCACCGCGCATGCGCCCGACATCGGCGGCAAGATCCGCAGCCCCGAACCGCGCGAGGTGTTCGAGGAAGGTCTCCAGATCCCGCCCATGAAGCTGATGCGTGCCGGTGCGGTGGATGAGACGCTGGTCGCCATCATCCGCCAGAACGTCCGCACGCCCGAACAGACCATGGGCGATCTCTGGGCGCAGGTCGTGGCCCTCGACCTGATGGAGGAACGCCTGCATGTGCTGATGGAGCAGGCGAGCCTCGACGACCTGACCGACCTTGCCGCCGAGATCCATCGCCGCTGCGAAACCGCCATGCGCGGGGCCATCGCGGCGCTGCCCGACGGCACCTATCGCAGCGAGCTTCAGACCGACGGCCTGCTCGATGCGCCCATCACCATCAAGCTCGCGCTGACCATCGAAGGCGACACCGTCACCGCCGACTTCACCGGCACCGACGCGCAGGTCGATCGCGCCATCAACTGCGCGCTCTGCTACACCTATGCCATGGTGATGTATGGGGTGAAGGTCTGCACCAGCCCCACCCTGCCCAACAACGAAGGCGCCTGGCGGCCCATATCCATCGTCGCCCCGCCGGGCTGCATCGTGAACCCGCAATTCCCCGCCCCCGGCGGGTCGCGCATGCTGATCGGGCACTACCTGCCGATGCTGGTTTTCGGCTGCCTCGGCCAGATCGTGCCGGAGCGCGTCATGGCCGCCTGCGGATCCCCCATGTGGGGCATGAACCAGTCGGGGCTGAACGCGGCCGGCAAGCCCTACGCCAACATGTTCTTCTTCAACGGCGGCATGGGCGGCAACGTGCACGGGGACGGCATCTCCTGCCTGTCCTGGCCGTCCAACGTCTCCTCCACCGCGGTCGAGATCAGCGAGCACATCGCCCCGCTGCGCATCCACCACAAGCGCCTGCGGCCGGATAGCGGCGGGCGCGGGCGGCATCGCGGCGGGCTGGGGCAGGAAATCCTGATCGAAAGCCGGTCGCCGACGCCGATCGCCGTGTCCTTCCTCGCCGAACGCACCATCTTCCCCGCCTTCGGGATCGAGGGTGGGGAGGCAGGCGCGCCCGGCGTGCTGAAGATCAACGGCGAGAAGGTCGATCCCAAGCGGCAATATGTGTTGAAGACGGGCGATACCGTGTCCCTCGCCACGCCAGGCGGGGGCGGGCACGGCGATGCCGCCGCACGCGCGGCGGAGAAGGTCGCGGCCGACGCCACGGCCGGGTATGTGACGGCGTAGGATGGAGGGGGGGGGGGGGGGGGGGGGCGGGGGCCGCGCCCCCCCCCCCCCCCCCCCCCCC
>JAYSDS010000140.1:0-15358 GCA_041914265.1 Roseomonas sp. | reverse complement strand
GCCCCATTCACGTTGCAGGGCACCGTGAATGGGTACCCGTGGTGGGGTGAGGTTTGGAGAGCGGCAAAGCCCCTCTCCATCGCCATCACCGCCCACAGCCTTCACACAAAGGGGGCGGTGCCCCTCCGGGCGTTTGGACCGGCGAGCACGCCGCGTTCGCCGATGCTCCGGGCTCTTGTCCCGAGAGCATCCCCACGCGTCCGGATGAGCCTACCTCCGTCCTAAGGGCGCTGCCCGTCTCCGCAGGCCAGCTGTGCGCAGCAGGCCTCGAACGCGGTCAGGTCATGCCATCGCCGCCCGGCTGCGGCCTCGATTCGCACGAAGCTGCCGGCTGCCGCTTCGATCCCGCCATCGATCATCAGGTTATCGGCCAGGCCGAAATCCTCGAGCCCCATCGCCTCGGCATCTTCCCAGCCGCCATCGGCTCTCGGTCGGGCGCCGGGCCCGAGGAAGGCGCGGGTCCGGTTCAGGAAATCCGCGGCCGCGTTGGAATACCCCATCACCGGACGGCCGAGTGCCTTCATGAAGCCCAGCTCATAGACCGTCCCCGCATCGGCCGAGGGCCCGCGGAATGGCGTCAGGTTCGCGATCAGCGCGCCGCAGGACCGGATATGCGCCTCGTTGCCCAGGTAGATCCGCATCCAGTACGGGGTGTCGGCCGGCGGCGCCTGGGGCGGCGTGTCGAAGGGGAAGACGCCCTCCAGCCCATGGGCGGCGCAGATGCGCTTCTTGGCCGCCGCGATGTCGAGCGCGTCGGGGAGGAAGACTTCGGGGCCGGCGAGATAGACGCGCATGCCGCCGATCCTGCCTTGCCGGCAGCCGGCGCGCCATGCGCAATGCATTCATGGATCTCGAAGCCGAGTACAATAATCGCGCCCGCGTGCCGGACAGCGCATCGATCATCGCGACCTGGGCGCGCGAAGCGGAAACCTTCCGTTCAACCTGGGCGCGCAAGACGCTGGACATTCCCTATGGCGAGGGCGTGCGGGAACGTTTCGACCTGTTCGAAGCCGAACAGCCCGGCCCGGTCGCGATGTTCATCCATGGCGGCTACTGGCAGGCGCTGGACAAGTCCTTCGGCAGCCATTGGGCACGCGGCCTGGTCATGCGCGGGGTGAGCGTGGCGGTGCCGTCCTATGACCTCTGCCCGGCGGTGCCGCTGCGGCGGATCGTGGAGGAGATGCGCGCGGCCTGCATCGCGCTGCACCGGCGCCTGGGGCAGCGCCTGCTGGTGGCGGGGCATTCGGCGGGCGGGCAACTCGCGGCGATGCTGATGGCGACGGATTGGCGGGCGATCGATCCCGCGCTGCCCGAAAGGCTGGTCGGCGCCGCGCTGCCGGTCTCGGGGGTGTTCGAGCTGGAACCGCTGCTCGGCACCAGCATCGGCCGGGCGCTGGACCTGACGCCGGCGGAGGCGCGCGCGCTGTCGCCGCGCTATCTGCGCCCCGCGCCGGGCGAGCTGCATGCGGTGGTGGGCGGGGCGGAATCATCCGAGTTCATCCGCCAGACCCATGCCTTCGCCGCCGCCTGGCGCGGCAGTGCCGAGGAAATCCAGGGCGCCAACCACTTCACCGTGCTCGAACCCTTCCCCGATCCGGCCCACGCGCTGGTGTCCCTCGCCGCGGACATGGCGGGGCGGCTGGCGCCGGCCTGACCCCCGGGATCGGGGATATTCGCCGGCCCGGGTGATTTCACCCGGGCGGGTTCTGCTCTAACAGGGATGTGACACCGGGCAATCGCAGGGGGACTTCCATGGTCGGGATCGGACGGCGCGGGCTTCTGGGCGGAACGACGGCGCTGCTGGCCGCACCCGCCATCCTGCATGCGCAACCCGCGGGCGGGGTAAAGATCGGCGTGGTCGCCGTGCAGACCGGGCCGCAGGCCGCACTCGGCAACCAGTTGAAGGAAGGCTTCGCGCTGGGGCTGAAGCATCTCGACGGCAAGCTCGGCGGCCTGACGGCCGAAACGGTGCTGATCGACGACGAGCTGAAGCCCGATGTCGCCGTGACCAAGGTCCGCGCGGCGCTCGAGCGCGACAAGGTCGATTTCATCGTCGGCGTCGTCTTCTCGAACATCCTGCAGGCGATCATCCGCCCGGTGACCGAGAGCAACACCTTCCTCATCAGCACCAATGCCGGCCCGTCCACCTTCGCCGGGCGCGGCTGCAACCCGTTCTTCTTCACCGCCTCCTACAACAACGACCAGGTCCATTCGGTGATGGGCCAGGCGGCGCAGGATGCGGGCTATCGCCGCGTCTTCGTCATGGTGCCGAACTACCAGGCGGGCCGTGACGCCGTCGCCGGCTTCAAGTCGAAGTTCCGCGGCGAGGTGGTGGACGAGGTCTATGTCCCGCTGACCCAGCTCGATTTCTCGGCCGAGCTCGCGAAGATCGCCGCGGCTCGGCCGGATGCGATCTTCACCTTCATGCCGGGCGGGCTCGGGGTGAACCTGGTGCGGCAGTACCGCCAGGCCGGGCTCGCCAGCATCCCCTTCCTGTCCACCTTCACGGTGGATGAGGCGACGCTGCCCGCGCAGGGCGATGCGGCGCTCGGCTTCTATTCGGCGGCCTCCTGGGCGCCGAACATGGACAACCCGCAGAACAACCGCTTCGTCGCGGACTATATCGCGGCGCAGAACGCGGTGCCGGCGACCTATGCCGCGCAGGCCTATGACGCGGCGATGCTGCTCGATTCCGCGATCCGCAAGGTGAATGGCAACCTCGCCGGCAAGGATGCGCTGCGCGCGGCAATCAAGGCGGCGGATTTCCGCTCGGTGCGCGGGCCGTTCTCCTTCGGTGTGAACCATTACCCGGTGCAGGATTTCTGGCTGCTCAAGGTCGGCCGCCGTGCCGACGGCAAGCTCGAGACCCAGACGGAGCGCAAGGTCTTCACCAACGCGGTCGATCCCTACGCGGCCGAATGCCGCATGCGCTGATGCCTGTCGCGCAACGGGACGCGACGGGGCGTGCACGCCGGACCATGGCAGCGCCTGGCGTGCGCCGGCAGGCCAGGAGCGCGGCGTGACCACGCAATTGCTGCTGGTGCAGGCCTTGAACGGCCTGCAACTGGGGATCCTGCTGTTCCTCGTCGCGGCAGGGCTGACGCTGGTGTTCGGGGTGATGGACTTCATCAACCTCGCCCACGGCGTGCAGTACATGCTGGGTGCCTATTTCGGCGCGTCCCTGGCGGCCGCGACGGGGTCCTTCTGGTGGGGGCTGGTGCTGGCGCTGCCGGCGGCGCTGGTCGCCGGGCTGCTGCTGGAAGTGCTGGTGTTCCGTCACCTCTATGCACGGGATCACCTGGCGCAGGTGCTCGCCACCTTCGGCGTGATCCTGTTCCTCAATGAGGGCGTGAAGCTGGTCTGGGGCGCCGCGCCCTTGCAGGTGCCGGTGCCCGAGCTGCTCGACGGTGGCGTGACCATCATGGCGGGGCTGCAATACCCGCTCTATCGCATCGCCGTGCTGGGCGCGGGCATAGCGACGGCGGGACTGCTGTGGTGGCTGGTGGAACGCACCCGCGCGGGGATGCTGGTGCGCGCGGGCGCCAGCAACGCGGCGATGGTCTCCGCCCTCGGCGTCGATATCGGGCGGCTGTTCACGCTGGTCTTCGCCTTCGGGGCAATGCTCGCGGGCTTCGCCGGCGTCCTGGCCGGGCCGATCTTCTCGGTCGAGCCGGGGATGGGCGACAATGTGCTGATCCTCGCCTTCGTGGTGATCGTGATCGGTGGGATCGGATCGATCCGCGGCGCTTTCATCGCGGCGCTCCTGGTTGGGCTGATCGATACGCTCGGCAAGTCGCTGATGCCGGACCTGATGCGGCTGTTCCTCGATGCGTCTGCGGCGCGGCAGACGGGGGCGGCGCTCGCGTCCATGCTGGTCTACATCGCGATGGCCGCGATCCTTGCCTTCCGGCCCGCCGGGCTGTTTCCGGCGCGCGCATGATGCGCGGGGCCTGGCCGCCGCTGGTGGTGCTGGCCGCGCTTGCCGCGGCACCATGGCTCGGCTTCTCGGCGTCCTATGAGATGACGCTGATGGCGCGTGCCATGATCCTCGCCATGGCGGCGGTGTCGCTGTCCTTCCTGGTCGGTGGGGCGGGGCTGGTCAGCCTGGGGCATGCGGCCTCGGTCGGCGTCGGGGCCTATGCCGTGGCGATCCTGGATGCGCATGGCGTCACCGATGCCGTGCGGGTGCTGCCTGTCGCGATCGGCGCGGCCGCGTTGTTCTCGCTGGCGACAGGCGCGATCGCCATTCGCACCAGCGGCGTGCACTTCATCATGATCACCCTGGCCTTCGGTCAGATGGCCTTCTTCACCGCATCGTCGCTGTCGGCCTATGGCGGCGACGACGGCTACACGATGTATTCGCGCACCGAAGTGCTGGGCGCGCGGCTGCTCGAGAGCCGGCTGGCCTTCCACTACATCTGCCTCGGCCTGCTGGCGGCGACATGGGCGGTGGCGGCGATGCTGCTCGCCTCCCGCTTCGGCCGCGTGCTGCGCGCGGCCCGCGAAAACCCCCAGCGCGTCGAGGCGCTGGGCTTCGCGCCCTATCCCTATCGCCTCGTCGGCTATGTCATCGCGGGTGCGATGGGCGGCATAGCGGGCTTCCTGCTCGCCAACGCGACCGAGTTCGTCTCGCCCGCCACGCTGTCCTGGCAGCGGTCGGGGGAGTTGCTGTTCATGGTGATCCTCGGCGGCGTCGGGCATCTGTGGGGGGCGATGATCGGCGCGCTGGTCTTCGTCGGGCTGGAGACCTGGCTCGCGGACATCACGCCGCATTGGAAGATCATCTTCGGGCCCCTGCTCGTGGTCGCGGTGATCGCGCTGCGGGGCGGGCTCGCCGGGCTGGTGACGCCGCGCCATGGCTGAGCCGCTGCTGGAACTGCGCGATCTGCGCAAGCATTACGGCGGCCTGGCGGTGACGGATGGCGTCTCGCTCGATGTCCAGGCCGGCGAGATCCACGCCGTCATCGGCCCGAACGGCGCGGGCAAGACCACGCTGATCCACGAGATGACCGGCGTCGTCGCGCCGGATTCTGGGCGCGTGCTGTTCGCCGGTCGTGACGTCACGCGGCTTTCCCTGCCGCGCCGCGCGCGGGCCGGGCTCGCGCGCAGCTTCCAGATCACCAGCGTCGTCGCGGGTTTCACGGCGCTGGAGAATGTCGCCCTTGCCGCCCAGGCGCGCGCCGGTTCCTCCTTCCGTTTCCTCCGCCCCGCCTCGACCGAGCGCGCGCTGAACGACGCGGCGCTGGCGGCGCTGGCCGAGGTCGGCCTCGCCGAGCGTGCCTCGGTGCCGGCGGGCAGCCTGTCGCATGGCGAGAAGCGCGCGCTGGAACTCGCCATCGCGCTCGCGACGCAGCCGCGGCTGCTGCTGCTCGACGAGCCGCTCGCCGGCGCGGGGCCGGAGGAGACGGAGCGCCTCGTCGCCCTGCTGACGCGGCTGAAGGCCCGCTACACCATCCTGCTGGTGGAACACGACATGCAGGCCGTCTTCGCACTGGCCGACCGCATCTCCGTGCTGGTCTATGGCCGCGTGATCGCCACCGGCGGCGTCGGCGAGATCCGCGCCAACCCCGAGGTGCGTGCCGCCTATCTCGGTGAGGACGAGGCCTGATGCTGGCGGTCGAGACCCTTCTCGCCGGCTATGGCGAAAGCCGCGTACTGCATGGCGTGTCCTTCGCCATCGGCGCGGGCGAGGTGGTGACCCTGCTCGGCCGCAACGGCATGGGCAAGACGACGACCGTGCGCGCCGTGATGGGGCTGATCGAACCCCGGGGCGGGCGCGTCGCCTTCGAAGGCGTGGACGTCACCGGCTGGAAGCCGCATCGCATCGCCCAGCGCGGCATCGGGCTGGTCCCGGAAGGGCGGCAGGTCTTTCCGACCCTGACCGTCGAGGAGAACCTGGTCGCCACCGCAGCCAACCGGTCCGGCGGGGCGCCGCGCTGGACGCTGGAGGCGACGCTGGCGCTGTTTCCGCGCCTCGCGGAACGGCGGCGTAACCACGGTTCGCGCCTGTCGGGGGGCGAGCAGCAGATGCTCGCCATCGGCCGTGCGCTGATGACCAATCCGAAGCTGCTGATCCTGGACGAGGCCACGGAAGGCCTCGCGCCCCTCATCCGTGCCGAGATCTGGGCGGTGCTGGCGATGCTGCGCGCCGAAGGGCTCGCCATCCTGCTGATCGACAAGAACCTCGCCGCGATCCTCAAGCTCGCCGACCGCCATGTGGTGATCGAGAAGGGCAGGGTGGTCTGGACCGGCAGTTCCGAAGCCCTTTCCGCCGCGCCGGAAGTGCGCGACACCTATCTGCACGTCTGATCCCAGGGAGGCGAGAGAATGACCGTGTTGACCGCAGGCGTGACACCGGCCGGGCAAGGGCTGGACGGCATCGTCTGGAACATCCTCGGCCAGACCTACAGGCCGGTCGCCCACGGCGAATCCTGCTTCGCCTTCGACACCTTCTTTCCCGATGGCACTTTCGTGCCGCCGCATATCCACGCGACGCAGGACGAATTCATCCGCGTGCTGGAAGGCCGCTTCGACCTGGTGCTGGACGGGCAGCCGGCGACCGCGACGGCGGGGGACCTGATCCGCATGCCGGCAGGCATCATGCACGGCATCTTCAACAAGTCGGGCGCACCGGTGCGCGCGCTGTTCTGGGTGAGCCCGGCGCGTGATCTCTTCACGCTGTTCACCCGCATCCACAACGTCGCGGATCCGGCCGAGGTCGTGCGGATCGCGTCGGAGTATGAAGTCGAGTTTCTGCCGCCGCCGGGGTGACGGCCCTGCTGGTTGCGCTGTCGAGATTGGAGGGGCGCCGCCCCTCCGGTTCCCGCCGACCGAAACAAGGCAGGCGCCCGGGGCGACGCCTGGAGAGGAGCACAGCCCCTCTCCAGGGCACCTTCAATGATCCTCGGCGTCCAGCGCGTAGCCGGCCGACCGCACCGTGCGGATCAGGTCCACCTCGTGCGATCCGTTGATCGCCTTGCGCAGCCGCCGGATATGCACGTCCACGGTGCGCGGTTCGACATGGATGTCGCGCCCCCACACCGCGTCGAGCAACTGTTCCCGCGTGAAGACGCGCCCCGGATGCTGGAGGAAGAATTCCAGCAGCCGGTACTCGGTGGGGCCGAGATGCAGCGCGCGGCCGCCGCGGCTGACGCGATGCGCGTCCTGGTCCATGGTCAGGTCGCGATAGGTCAGCGTGCCCTTTGCCGCCGCGCCGCCTGAACGGCGCAGCAGCGCGCGGATGCGCGCGAGCAGCGCATCCATCACGAAGGGCTTGGCGATGTAGTCGTCCGCGCCGGTATCGAGTGCCCGCACCGCATCCTGGTCCTCGGTGCGTGCCGTGACCATGATGATCGGCAGGTCGCGCGTGCCGGGACGGCGGCGGAGCTGGCGGCACACCTCGATGCCCGACAGCGCCGGCAGCATCCAGTCGAGCAGCACAAGGTCCGGCCGCTGCTCGGAGACGCGCAGCAGCGCCTCCTGCCCATCGGCCGCTTCCTCGACCTTGAAGCCCTGCTTCTCGAGGTTGTAGCGCAGCAGCGTCATCAGCGGGGCCTCGTCCTCGACCACCAGGATGGTGGGCTTGGCGAGGGTGGAATAGGCCTCGGCCATGGGCGCTCCCTTGGGTTCTTACTCGCCGGCCGGGCGGACCACCGCGAAGGCCGACTGGTCGGCCTTGGGGCGGTCCTCGGGCAGGCTGTCGCCGCGCACGGCGTAGAAGATGCGCTCGGCGATGTTGGTGGTGTGGTCGCCGATGCGTTCCAGGTTCTTCGCGATGAACAGCATGTGGGTCGCCGCGCTGATGTTGCGCGGGTCTTCCATCATGAAGGTCAGCAGCTCGCGGAAGATGCCGTTGTAGATGGCATCCACGGGCTCGTCGGCTTCCCAGACGCGGTGCGCGGCCTCGGCGTCGTTGTTGACGAAGGCGTCCATCGCGGCCTTGAGGTTCTCCTGCACCAGATGCGCCATGCGCTCGAAGCCGTTCAGGCTGCCGATGGAGGGCAGGGAGGCGAGCACGATTGACCGCTTCGCGCCATTCGCCGCGTAGTCGCCGATGCGCTCGAGGTCGTTCGACGCCTTCATCGCCGCGATGATGACGCGCAGATCCGCGGCCATGGGCTGGCGCAGCGCGAGCAGCCTCACGCAGAAGGCCTCGATCTCGCGTTCAAGCGCGTCGATTTGCACGTCGCGCTGCACGACCTCGGTGGCGAGCTCGGTGTCGCGACGCACCAGGGCGCGGGTGGCATCGGCCACCTGGCGCTCGGCCAGGCCGCCCATGCGGGCGGTCATGTCGCGCAGCTTGCGCAGGTCCTCGTCGTAGCTGCGGACGATGTGTTCGGTGGGCATGTCCGTGTCCTCCTGCCGCTCAGCCGAAGCGGCCGGTGATGTATTCCTGGGTCTTGGCGTGCTTGGGCGCGGTGAACATCTGCGCCGCTGGCGCCACCTCGATCAGCTCGCCCAGATAGAAGAAGGCGACCTGGTCGGCGCAGCGCGCCGCCTGCTGCATGTTGTGCGTGACGATCACGATGGTGAAGTCGCGCTTCAGCTCGTCGATCAGTTCCTCGATCTTCAGGGTGGAGATCGGGTCGAGGGCCGAGGTCGGCTCGTCGAACAGGATCACTTCCGGGCGCACCGCGATGGTGCGCGCGATGCACAGGCGCTGCTGCTGGCCGCCCGACAGGCCGAGGGCCGAGGCGTCGAGCCGGTCCTTCACCTCGTCCCAGATCGCGGCGCGGGTCAGCGCCCATTCGATGCGCTCATCCATCTGTGCGCGGGACAGCTTCTCGTGCAGCCGGATGCCGAAGGCGATGTTCTCGTAGATCGTCATCGGGAAGGGCGTGGGCTTCTGGAAGACCATGCCCACCTTCGCGCGCAGCGCGTTGAGGTCCATCTCGGGGGCGATCATGTTCTCGCCGTCCAGCATGACCTCGCCGGTCGCGCGCTGGCCCGGATAGAGCGAGTACATGCGGTTCAGCACCCGCAGCAGGGTGGACTTGCCGCAGCCCGAAGGCCCGATCATGCCGGTGACCTGGCGGTCGGGGATGTTGAAGTCGATGCCCTTCAGCGCGCGGTTGTCGCCGTAGAAGAACTCGAGGTTCCGGATCGCGATCCGCGGCGGGTTCAGCGCAACCTCGGAGCGTGCCTGGAGGCCGCCGAAGCTCTGGCTGCCTGCCTCGGTGGTGCCGGTTTCGGCCGTGCTCGACATGGGAATGTTCCTTCCGCTCACTTGCGGCCGCGCAGCAGGGTGCGCGCCAGGATGTTGAGGCCGAGCACGCCGAGCGTGATCAGCAGGGCACCGGCCCAGGCCAGCGCGATCCAGTCCTCGAAGGGCGAACCGGCCATCGAGTAGATGGTCACCGGCAGGCTCGCCATCGGCTTGGTCAGATCCGTGGACCAGGCATTGTTGCCCAGAGAGGTGAAGAGCAGCGGCGCCGTCTCCCCGGCCACGCGGGCGACCGCGAGCAGGATGCCGGTGATGATGCCCGAGATCGCCGACTTCCAGCAGATGAGGACGATCATCTTCCACTTGGGGGCGCCGAGGCCGATCACCGCCTCGCGCAGGGTGTTCGGGATCAGCGTCAACATGTCCTCGGTGGTGCGGACCACGACCGGGATGACGATCACGGCCAGCGCCACCACGCCCGCCCAGCCCGAGAAGCCGCCGAAGGGCAGCACCAGGATCTGGTAGACGAAGAGACCGACCAGGATCGAGGGCGCCGAGAGCAGGATGTCGGAGACGAAGCGCACCAGGTTCCCGAACTTCGACCCGCGGGCATATTCGGCGAGGTAGGTGCCGACCAGCATGCCGATCGGCGTGCCGATCGCGGTGCCGAGCGAGGCCTGGATCAGGCTGCCGACGATGGCGTTGAGCAACCCGCCATCCGAGCCCGGCGGCGCCGTGACGTTGGTGAAGACCCGCAGCGACATCGCCTCGAAGCCACGATAGGTCAGGGTCAGCAGGATCGAGGCGAGGAAGGCGAGGCCGACCAGCGTCGCGCCGACGCAGAGCGTGCGGATGATGACATCCGTCCGCTTGCGCCGGCGGCCGAGCGCGGCAGCGACCTTGGGGTCCTTGCGCGGGCCGGGCACGGCCCCGGCGGTGAGGGAGAGGCTCATCGGATCAGGCCTTCAGTCGCGAGCGCAGCAGGTAGCGCGAGGTTGCCAGGACGATGAAGGAGAGCACGAAGAGGATGAAGCCGAGCGCGAGCAGCGAGGCGAGCTTGAGGCTGCCGGTCTCGCTTTCGCCGAATTCGAGCGCCACCAGCGAGGCGATGGTGTTGCCCGGCCCGAAGATCGAGGTGCTGATCCGGTTGGCGTTGCCGATCACGAAGGTGACCGCCATGGTCTCGCCGAGGGCGCGGCCGAGGCCGAGCATGATGCCGCCGACCACCGAGACGCGGGTGTAGGGCAGCACGACGCCCTTCATCACTTCCCAGGTGGTGGCGCCGAGGCCGTAGGCGCTTTCCTTGTAGACCGGTGGCACCTGCAGGAAGACGTCGCGCATGGTCGCCGCGATGAAGGGCAGGATCATGATCGCGAGGATGAAGGCGGCGGTGAAGATGCCGGTGCCGAAGGGCGCGCCCTGGAACAGGAAGCCGATCAGCGGCAGCTCGCCGATATTGTCGATGATCCAGGGCTGCAGATGCGCCGCGAAGGCCGGCGCGATCACGAAGAAGCCCCACATGCCGTAGATGATCGACGGCACGGCCGCGAGCAGCTCGATCGCCGTGCCCACCGGGCCGCGCAGCCAGGTGGGCGCGAGCTCGGTCAGGTAGAAGGCGGCGCCGAAGGCGAGCGGCACGGCGAGGAGGATGGCGAGCACCGCGGTGACGATGGTGCCGTAGATGGACACGCCGGCGCCGAAGACCTCCTGCACCGGGTCCCATTCGGTGGACCAGATGAAGGGCAGCCCAAAGGCGCGAAACGCCGGCAGGCCGGCGATGAAGAGTTCGACGATGATGGCGCCGAGGAGCGCCAGGACAAGGACGCCCGAGCCCTTGCAGGCCCATTCGAAGAGTGTGTCGCCGAGATTGCCGCTGCGTCGCGCGGCGGCCGGCACGGGGGTTGAGGCGGTGGCTGCCTGGCTCACGTCATTGGCCCGTCTGGAGGGAAGGGAAGGGGCCCGGCGTTGCGGCCGAGCCCCTCATTCTCAGGCGCCGAACTGGCGGGACCAGGCGGCGCGGATGGCGGTCTTGGTCGCATCCGGCAGCGGGATGTATTCCAGTTCGCGGGCCATGGCGTCGCCGTTGCCATAGGCCCAGTCGAAGAACTTGCGCACCGCCGCGCTGCGCGCCGCATCCGACGGGTTGGTCGGCAGCAGGATGAAGGTGGGCGACACGATCGGCCAGGAGGTGGCACCGCCCTGGTCGATGATGTTCGCCGCGAAGCCCGGCACGGACCAGTCGGCATTCGACGCCGCGGCCAGGAAGGCCTCCATGGTCGGCTTCACGAAGTTGCCGTCCTTGTTGCGGAGCTGCGTCGTCGTCAGGTTGTTGCGCGTCGCATAGGCGTTCTCGACATAGCCGACGCCGCCGCGCGTGTTGCGCACGCCGCCCGCCACACCTTCATTGCCGCGCGCGCCGTTGCCCACCGGCCAGCGCACCGAGGTCGCCGAACCCGGGCCGCCACGCCAATCGGCCGAGACCGCCGACAGGTAGGAGGTAAAGACGAAGGTCGTGCCCGACCCGTCCGCGCGATAGACCGGCGCGATGGCGAGGGCCGGCAGGGTGAGCCCGGCGTTCAGCGCCGTGATCTTGGCGTCGTTCCAGCGGGTGATCTTGCCGAGGAAGATCTCGGCGAGGACCTCGCCGGTCAGCTTGAGCTGGTCGGCCTCGATGCCCGGGATGTTCACGATGGGAACCACCGAGCCCATGACCGTCGGGAACTGCAGCAGGTTGCCCTCGGTAAGCTGCTGGGCGGAGAGCGGCGCGTCGGTCGCGCCGAAATCGACCGTCCGGTTGCGGATCTGGTTGATCCCCGCGCCCGAGCCGACCGACTGGTAGTTGAGCTGGATGCCCGTGGGGCCGCGGGCCGCCTCGGCCCACTTCTGGTAGATCGGGTTGGGGAAGGACGCGCCGGCGCCCGTGATCTGCGCGCCCTGGGCACGCGCCGCGAGAGGAAGGGCCAGCGCCGCGCCGGCGCCGAGAAGGATGGTCCGCCTGTTCACAGGGACTTCTCCGTGATTCCGTTGCACAGGCGCCCACCTCACGGGGGCGCCGACGCCGCGGCTTCTAGGCGCCCTGAAAGTCGTCACGATTGCAGTTTTATGAAGGTTCGATGACAGGACCTACGACAAGTGGCGCGGTCATCCCTGGGTTGCACCGGGCGCGGGACATGCAGCCGCAACAGGCTGTCAGACTACGCCCGGCAGGGCCATCGAAGTCAGGGAAAATTGGGGGGCGCTCGCGCGACCCGCAAGAGAAGGTGGGACCGGGCGGGGCTCTGCCCCTCCCGGTCCCCCCGCCAAAGGCCGAAAGGCCTTTGGAAACCTCAACCTGGCACCTGCGCGACGCGCGCCCCCGGGGAAGGGGAGCGCGTTTTCACCCGCGTGGGGAGCCAGGCTTGCCGCGCTTACCGGTACCAGCCGGGACGGCGCTTCTCCCGGAATGCCGCCAGACCTTCCTTTCCCTCGGCCGAAGCGCGCTGCATCCAGGATTCATGGGCGAGCAGCGACATCTCGCGCGCCGAGAGCTTCAGGCCATTCGCGCCCAGGAACGAATCCTTGGTCATGGCGATCGCGCTCGGCGAGGAGAGCATGGTCTGGTCGATGATCTCGGCGAGTCGCGCATCGGCCTGGTCGGCCTCGACGACTTCATGCACCAGGCCGATCCGCAGCGCCTCGGCGGCATCGAAGCGCTCGCCGGTGATGGCGTAGCGGCGGGTCTGCCGCAGCCCCATGGCATGGACCATGTGCGTGGAGATCGGCGTGGGCGCGACGCCGACGCGCACCTCGGTCAGGCCGAAGATGGCCTGCGGAGTCGCGATCGCCACATCCACGCAGCAGACCACGCCGCAGCCGCCCCCGAAGCAGGCGCCATGAACCAGGGCGAAGGTCGGCTTGGGGAATTCGTTCAGCTTCTGCATGGCGGTGGTCGTCGCCATCGAGGCGACATAGGCCTGCTCCGGGCCATAGGTCGCCGCCTTGGCCAGCCAGTCGAGATCGGCGCCGGCCTGGAAATGCTTGCCCGCGCCGCGGATCACCAGGGCGCGCACCGACGGATCGTCATGCAGCTTGTCGAGCCCGGCGATCAGCGCGCCGAGCAGGTCCTCGTCATAGGCATTGCCCTTGGCGGGCTTGTTGAGCGTGGCGGTGGCGATGCCGCGATCATCGATCGACAGCAGCACGGGGTCGGCCATGGGCGGTTCTCCCTTGTGTCTTGGCGGGGCGCATCCTCGCCGCCGCCGACCGACCCGCCAAGCCACCGTTGACGCATGACGGCAGCGCGCCGACGCTCCCCCGTCCAGAGGAGCGTCATCGCCATGGCCAGCACCCGTCCCACCCTTTCCGGTCCGCGCCATGCCGTCTCGGCCGGGCACTACCTGGCTGCCTCGGCCGGCGCCGCGGTGCTGGAAGCCGGCGGCAATGCAGTGGATGCGGGCTGCGCGGCGGGCATCGCGCTCGGCGTGGTGCTGCCGGACCTCGTGAATGTCGCCGGTGTCGCGCCCATCCTGATCCGCATGGCGGACGGCACGGTCGAGACCATCGCCGGCCTCGGCCATTGGCCCCGATCCCTGCTGCCCGATGTCTTCATGCGCGAACATGGCGGCAAGATCCCAAACGGGGTGCGGCGCACCGTCGTGCCCGCCGCGCCGGATGCCTGGATCACCGCGCTCGAGCGCCACGGCACCATGGGCTTCGGGGATGTCGCGCAATACGCCATCCGCTATGCCTCGGAGGGCTTCGCCGTCTTCCCGCTGCTGGCGGAAACGGTGGAACTGCACCTGGCAGACTACCAGAAGTATCCGTCCAACGCCGAGATCTACCTGCCCGGCGGCAAGCCGCCCGTGGTGGGCGAACGCTTCGTGCAGTCCGATCTCGGCCGCACCCTGTCCTACATGGTGGAGGAGGAGAAGCGCGCCGCGGCCAAGGGCGGCCGGATGGCGGGCCTCGCCGCCGCACATGCCGCCTTCTACCGCGGCGACATCGCGCGCGAGATCGTGCGCTTCATCCAGGCCGAGGGCGGCTTCCTGTCCATGGAGGACATGGAGGGCTTCCGTTCGCGCCTGGAACCCGCCGTGGCGCGCCCCTGGCGCGGGCATACGCTGCTCACCTGCGGCCCCTGGTGCCAGGGCCCGGCGCTGGCCGAGGCGCTGCTGCTGATGGAACGCGCCGGCTTCGACGGCATGGCGCATAACTCGGCCGACTACCTGCACCTGCTGACCGAATGCGTGAAGATCGCCATGGCCGATCGCGAATACCATTTCGGCGATCCGCTCTTCACCCAGGTGCCGCTCGATGGGTTGCTGTCCACCCAGCATCTCGACGCCCGCCTGGCCCAGATCGACCCGCAGCAGGCGCATCCGACGATGTACGACCCGCTGCTCGGCACCGGGCGGCCCGCCGATGGCCCGGTGCGCAGCGACCTGCCGAAGGTCGAGGCCGATACCTCCTACGTCGCCGTCGTCGATCGTTGGGGCAATGCCTTCAGCGCGACTCCCTCGGACGGGTCGTGGAATTCGCCGGTCGTGCCGGGGCTCGGCATCGTCCCGTCCAACCGCGGCAGCCAGTCGCGGCCCGATCCGGCGCATCCCTCGGGCGTCGCGCCGGGCAAGCGGCCACGGCTGACGCCCAACCCGGCGATGCTGGTGACGGAAGATGGCGGCGTCATGCCGTTCGGCACGCCGGGGGGCGACGTGCAGATCCAGGCCATGCTGCAGGTGATGCTGAATGTCTTCCACTTCGGCATGGAATTGCAGGAAGCGATCGAGGCGCCGCGCATCGCCTCCTACGCCTTTCCCTCCTCCTTCGCGCCGTTCGACTACTTCCCCGGCCGCGTCGCGGCCGAGGCGCGCATCCCGCAATCGGTGCGCGACGACCTCGCCGCGCGCGGACACCAGGTCAAGGACTGGCCGGAGATGACCTGGCTCGCGGGCAGCGTGGAGGCGGTGATGTCCGATCCGAAGGCCGGGCTGGTGAGGGCCGGGGCCGATCCGCGGCGGCCGGCTTATGCGATAGCCGGGTGAGGGGAGCAGAGAGGGGCGCCGTTCCTTTCGGCCTTACTCGACTAAGGGCCTTGATGGTTGCGCTGGAAGGAAGCGGAGGGGCTTTGCCCCACCCCACCACCCCCCCAGGCCCTTGGATTGCCTAGACCCCCGGCCCTGGGTTACCCGCGCGGAGGTGATGCGGTGCCCACGCCGC
>JAYSDS010000139.1:0-15518 GCA_041914265.1 Roseomonas sp. | reverse complement strand
GGGGCGCCGCCCCTCCAAACCACCCCGCCAAAGGCCCGAGGCCTTTGGAAACCGTTACTTGGTACCGGGCGCGGCATGGGTCCGGCGCCCTTCTCCAGTCACCCATGCTCCTCCGGCCGCCCCAGCCGCCGTTCGAACACCGCCCGCACCTCCTTCGAGACCTGCGCCATCCGCGCCTTGAGTCCCGGCAGGTCTGCCGCGCCACAGGCATGCAGCAGCGGGGCGACCACGCTGTCGGGCAGCGTCTCCTCCCGCCAGCGTCCGACAGTCAGGCGCAGCAGCCCGCTGACTGTCCGCCACAGATGCTCGGCCGCGATCAGCGTCTCCGCCTCCGCGGCATCGAGCAGCCCGGCCTCGGCCAGGCGCGCGATCGCGACCCGCGTCGTGGCGGCGAGCACCTCCGGATGCTGCTTCGCGGCGACGAGCTGCAAGGTCTGCGCGACGAATTCGACTTCCACCAAGCCGCCGCGCCCGAGCTTCACGTCCCACGGCCCGTCGGGCGGCAGGTCGCGCAGCATGCGCGCGCGCATCGCGACCGCGTCGGGGATGGCCTTCTCGGCCGCGTCGGGGCGCAGCAGCGCGGCGCGGATCGCGGCTTCCACCTTGCGCTTCAGCTCGGGCGGCGCCGCGACCACGCGGGCGCGGGTCAGCGCCATGCGTTCCCAGGTCCAGGCGTCCTCGGCGTGATAGCGCTGGAAGCCGGACAGCGAGACGGCGACCGGCCCCTTCGATCCCGAAGGGCGCAGCCGCATGTCCACCTCGTACAGCTTCCCGCCCGGGCCCGGCGCCGTCACGCCGGCGATCACCTGGTGGGCGAGGCGCGTGAAATACTGGCTTACCGGCAGCGAACGGGGCGCGGGGCGGTCGCGCTTCGCCTTGCCCTCGCTCATCTCGACGCCCGGCGCGTGGTCATAGATCAGAATCAGGTCGAGATCCGATCCCGGCAGCATTTCCCGCCCGCCCAGCTTGCCCAGCGCGACGACGGCGAGCGCCCCGCCCTTCACCTTGCCGTGGCGCTCGGCGAATTCGGCCTGGATGTGGGGCAGCATCCCGACGATGGCGGCATCGGCGAGCGCGCTGCGCGCCACGCCTGCGGCATCCACGTCGATCTGGCCTTCGAGGGCGGCGGCGTCGATCTCGAACTTGCCTTCCAGCACCAGGCGGCGGGCGGCGTCCATCGCTTCCTCGATGTGCCGCGCCTCCTTGAGCAGGGCAGGCAGGGTGGTCGCGGCATTGCCCACCGTGCCGCCGGCGCCGGTCAGCAGGCCTTCCAGCGCGGCGGTGTGGCTCGCCAGATGGTCGGCGAGCTGCGGCGCGGCACCCAGCACGCCGGCGAGCCGGTCGAGCAGCGCCATGTTGCGCGCGAGCAGCGAGAGCACCTGCACCCCGGCGGCGAGCCGCCCGAAGACGCCATCCAGCCGGGCGAGCGCCGTATCCGGGTCGCGCTGCTTCGCGAAGGCGGCGAGCAGGGCGGGCATCAGCGCAGTCAGCAATTCCCGCGCGCGTTCGCTGCGGGTCGCGCGGGTATGGCCATGGTGCCAGCCGCGCACCAGCGCCGCGACGGCGGTGGGGTTGGCGTAGCCCATCGTGCGCAGCGTCGCGATGGTGGCGGGGTCGTCCTCCACGCCGGTGAAGACCAGGCTGCCCTTCACCTCCTCGGCGGCGAGCGTCGGTTCGGCCTCGAACATCCGGCCGTAATGGCGTTCGACCTGGCGCAGATGGGCGGTGAAGACGCGGCGGAAGGCCTCCACGTCGGGAAAGCCGAGGAAGGAGGCGATGTTGGCGATGCCCTGCGCGTCCTCGGGCATGCGGTGCGTCTGCCGGTCGGCGACCATCTGCAGCCGGTGTTCCAGGTTGCGCAGGAAGACATAGGCCTCGGCTAGGTCGGCCGCCGCGCGCCGGTCGATCTTGCCGGCGCTGGCGAGCGAGGAGAGCGCGCCGAGCGTCGTCGGGTCCCGCAGCCCCGGGTCGCGCCCGCCCCAGATCAGTTGCAGGACCTGCGCCGTGAACTCGATCTCGCGGATGCCGCCGCGGCCGAGCTTCACGTCATGGCCTTCGACCTGCACCGTATCGTGCGCGCCCTTCGCCCCTTTGTGCGCATGGATCTGCCGCTTGATGGAATGGATGTCGGCAACGGCGGCGAAGTCGAGGTGGCGGCGCCAGACGAAGGGGCGGATCTCGCGCAGGAAGGATTCGCCGGCCGCGCGGTCGGCCGCGACGGGCCGCGCCTTGATCATCGCGGCGCGTTCCCAGTTCTGGCCCATGCTTTCGTAATAGGTGATCGCGGCCGGAATGGAGACGGCGAGGGGCGTTGCGGCCGGATCCGGCCGCAGCCGCAGATCCGTGCGGAAAACATAGCCCTCCGCCGTGCGTTCCTCGAGCAGCCTCACGAGGTCGCGGGCAATTCGGACATAGACGGCGCCCGCCCGATCGGCATGGTAGGCTGCAATCGTTGGGTCATAGAGCACCATGAGGTCCACATCGGACGAATAGTTCAGTTCGCGCCCGCCCAGCTTGCCCATGCCGAGCACGACGAGGCCCGAATTCCGCCCGACGAGCCTTGGTTCCGCGCGCGCGGCGCCGGACAGGCGCAACTCGCCCCGTGCCGCGGCCTCCCGCAGGAGCTGGGCGCAGGCGGCGTCGATCGAGGCCTCGGCCAGGTCCGACAGCGCCCCGGTCACCCGGTCGAGCGGCCAGAGCCCCGCGATGTCCGCCACCGCCGCGGCGAGGGCCCCCTGCCGCTTGGCCTGGCGCAGCAGGGCGGCGACGGCGGCGCGTGGCGTCGCCGGATCGATTCGCCCGAGCGGTTCGAGGGCACGCGCGAAGGCTTCCTCCGGCCCGGTCTCGGCCAGGGCGAGCAGCGCGCCCGATTCGCGGATGGCGAGATCGGCGAGGTAGGGGCTGTGCCCCGCCAGCGCATCGAGCAGCGCCCGCCCGGCGGGCGAGGCGGCGAAGCCGCTCTCGGCCTCGCCGCGCTCGGCGAAGCTCTCCCGTGCCAGCGCGGCGGCATTGGGGTCGAAGGGGCGGGGGAGCGATTCAGGGTCGAAACAGGCCGTCATGGCCGGGCAGGGAACAGGTGAGGCGCGCCGCCGGTCAAGCCGGGCGCTGGCTGAGCCGTGTGCTGCGGCTGTTCCTGGCCATCGTCATGCTGGGTGCGATCGGCCTCGGCGCCCTGGCCTGGCGGCTGCAGGAAGGGCCGCTGCCGCTGCCCATGCTGGCGCGGCAGCTCGAACGGGCCTTCGACACCGGGCGCGACGGCGCGCGGCTGGACATCGGGGAGGTCGCCATCTCCTGGGCCGGTTGGCGGGAGGGGCAGCGCTCGCCCATCGAGCTGACCATGCGGCAGGTCAGCGCCATCGGGCCCGACGGGGTGATGCACGCCGACCTGCCCGATGCCGTGCTGTCGCTCTCGCTGCCCTGGCTGCTGCGCGGCGTGCTGGCGCCCCGGGCGCTGGAGCTGCGGGGGCTGACCCTGCGCGCGACACGCTCGGAGGACGGCACGCTGAGCCTCGACCTTCGCCGCGGCGGGGGCGAGGCGCCGGAAACCGAGGCCCCGACCGAGAATTCGCCGGTGCTCGAATTCGCCGCGCAGCTCATGCATCCGCCCTCGGACGACACGCCGCTCGCGGCGCTGCGGGTGGTGCGGCTGAGCGAGGCGCGTCTCTTCGTCGTCGATGCCCAACTCGGGCGTTCCTGGATGGGGGAGATCGGCAGCCTCTCGCTGCTCCGGCGCGATGGCGGCGGCATCGACCTGGCCGGCAGCGGCGCGCTGGTGTTCGGGGCCGAGCGGCTCGCCCTGCGGGCCGGCGGGTCGCTGGACGGGGAGACGGGGCGCGGCAGCCTCACCCTCACCGTGCCGAGCGTGCGGCCGGCCGAGCTCGCCCGCGACGCGCCGCGGCTCGCCGCGCTGAAGATGATCGACGCGCCGGCGACGCTGTCGGTGGATGTGCAGCTCGACGGGCTGCGCATCCCGAGCATGGCGCTGGCCCGGCTGCGGCTCGGGCAGGGGGCGATCGACCTCGGGCCGCGGGGGCGCATCCCGCTGGTGGGGCTCGAGGCCGACCTGACCCTCGACGAGACGACGCTGCGCCTCGAACGCGCGGTGCTGCGGCCCGCCCCGCCACCCGCGCTGCGCGCCGCCGCCGCCGCGCCCACCATCACCGCCCGGGCCGAGGCACGGCGCGTGGCGGGCGTCTGGCAGGCCGAGGCGCATCTCGGCATCGACCAGGTCGCCGTGGCCGATCTCGGCCACTACTGGCCGGCCGGCATCGCCCCGGGGGGGCGTGAATGGATCACCGAGAACCTGACCGGCGGGGTCGCGCGCGACGGGCGATGGCAGGTGAACGCCAGTTGGGACCCGGCCGCCGGCGTGCCGGGCATCAGCGGCTTCACCGGCACCGTGGCGGCGGAGGGGCTGGAGGTGCATTGGCTGCGCCCCATCCCGCCGGCGGTGAATGCCAATGCCACGGTGCGCTTCGGGCTCGACGCCATCGACGTGGACATCGCCGGGGGCACCCAGTCCGGCGGCGGCATCGTGGTGCGGGAAGGCAAGGTCCGCATCGGCCTCGCCACCGATCCCGAGACGGCGGAGATGGAGTTCGTCGTCGGCGGGCCCGCGGCGGATGTCTGGGCGCTGCTGCGCCAGCCGCGGCTCGGCCTGTTCTCCTCCCGCCCGCCGCCGGTCGAGACGGTGACGGGAACGCTGCGGGAGGCGCGGCTGACGCTCGGCTTCCCCCTCGTCTCCGAACTGCCGATCGAGGCGATGCGCATCAACGCCACCGGGCGAGCGACGGATATCCGCGTCCCGCGCCTGGTGATGGGCAAGGACCTCGAACGCGGCACCTTCGACTTCACCGCCGATCCGCAGGGGATGCGGGTGAACGGGACGGCGACCGTCCAGGGCGTCGCCGTGCGCATCCAGCAGGAGGCCGATTTCCGTCCCGGGCCGGCCAACCAGGTGGTCGCGCGGGAGACGGTGACGGGCCGCGCCGAGGCGCGCCAGGTCGCTGCCTTCGGCCTCGATCCACGGCCCTTCGTCGAGGGCATGCTCGGCCTCGACATCCGCACCGAGACGCGGCGCAACGGGCAGGGCCGCGTGCAGCTCCGCACCGATCTGCGCGATGCGCGCCTCGCGCTCGAGGTGCTGGCCTGGTCCAAGCCGCCGGGCGTGGCGGGGCAGGGGGAAGCGGTCTTCGTCCTCAACAACGGCCAGCTCACGGGCATCGACAACATCCGCATCGAGACGGCCGATGCGCAGATGCGCGGCCGCGGCACGCAGATCCGCCGCAACGTGCCGCAGCGCATCGAGATCCAGCAGGGTCATCTCGGCCGCAGCCGATTCACCGGGGAGCTGCAACCGCCGCCCGATGCGCGCGGCGACTGGAACATCGCGCTGCGCGGCGCGGTGCTCGACCTCGGCCCCGTGCTGTCGCGCAGCGCCCAGGCCGGTCAGGGCACCAGCGACGAGGCCGATGCGGCGGGCGTGGCGCTGCAGGCGCAGTTCGACCGCGTGCTGCTGCGCGACAACGAGGCGCTGGCCGGCGTCACCGCGACGCTCGGCGTGAACGGGCGCGGCACGCTGATGTCGGCCCGGCTGCGCGGGCGGGTGCAGGGCGGCGGGGCACTCGATCTCGGCATCACGCCGCGGGGCGGGGTGCGGCAGTTGCGGCTGACCAGCGACGATGGCGGCGCGTTGCTGCGCGCCTTCGGCGTACTGCGCACGATCCAGCGCGGGCGGCTGACCGTGGACGGGACCTTCGCCCATGACCGTGCCGGGGCGCCGCTGCGGGGTTCGGCGGAGCTCGAGGATTTCGCGGTGATCGACGCGCCGACCGTGGGCAAGCTGCTGCAGGCCATGTCGGTCTATGGCGTGTTCGAGGCGCTGTCGGGCGAAGGGCTCAGCTTCGCCAGCCTGACCGCGCCCTTCGTGCTGACGCCCGAGGCACTGGTGCTCAATGATGCGCGGGCCTTCTCGGCTTCGCTGGGCCTGACGGCGCGCGGGCGGATCGACCGGCGGCGCGACACCATCGACATGGAAGGCACGATCGTGCCGGCCTATGTCGTCAATTCGCTGCTGGGGCGCATTCCGCTGCTGGGGCGGCTGTTCAGCCCGGAACAGGGCGGCGGGCTGTTCGCCGCGACCTATCGCATGCGTGGGCCGCTCAGCGATCCATCGGTCAGCGTCAATCCGCTCGCCGCGCTGACGCCGGGCTTCCTGCGCGGGATCTTCGGCACCGGGCAGGACTCGGCGCTCGATACGCCGCCGGCGCAGGGCGGGCGGTAGTCGGCCCGGCGCCGGTCGGATAGGCTGTGCGGCGCAGCATCGAGGAGCATCGCATGACCGGCATCGTGAAGGGCCCGGAGGAACTGGCGCTGATGGAGGCCGCGAAGCGCGTCCTGCCCGGCGGCGGGCTCGGCAACTTCCCCGCCGACATCGTGGTGCGCTCGGGCAAGGGCGGGCATGTGCAGGATGTGTCGGGCAACGACTACATCGACTACCTGCTCGGTTCCGGCCCGATGTTCATCGGCCATTGCCACCCGAAGGTGGATGCGGCGGTGATCGAGCAGGTCGCCAAGGGATCGACCTTCTTCGCCGACAACGAGCACGGCATCCGCCTCGCCGAGACGATCGCCGAGGTGGTGCCCTGCGTGGAGAAGGTGCGCTTCCTCTCCTCGGGCACCGAGGCCGATTTCTACGCCATGCGCCTCGCCCGCGCCTATCGCGGCCGGCCGAAGATCGTGAAGTTCGAAGGCGGCTACCACGGCATGTCGGACTGGGCGCTGATGTCGCTCGCGCCGAAGCGCCTGGCGAATTTCCCCGCCCCCGTGCCGGACAGCCCGGGCATCCCGGAATCGGTGCAGAACGAGGTGCTGGTCGCCCCCTTCAACGACATCGAGGCCGCGGTGCGCCTGATCGAGGCGCATCAGGACGAGATCGGCGGCGTGATCATGGAACCGCTGCAGCGGCTGATCCCGCCCAAGCCCGGCTTCCTGCAGGCGGTGCGGGAGGTGACGGCGCGGCTCGGCATCCCGCTGATCTTCGACGAGGTGGTGACGGGCTTCCGCTTCTCGATCGGCGGCGCGCAGCAATTCTACGGCGTCACACCCGACATCTGCACCATGGGCAAGATCGTGGGCGGCGGCTATGCGCTCTCGGCCCTCGGCGGCAAGGCGGAGATCATGGCGCTGTTCGACCGGGCCGAGGCGGGGGACCGCTTCCTGACCCAGATCGGCACGCTGTCGGGCAATCCGGTCGCCGCGGTCGCGGGCTTGACCACGCTCGAGATCCTGCGCGAGCCCGGCACCTATGAGGCGGTCTTCGCCACCGGTCGGTCGCTGATGGACGGGCTGACCGCGCTGATCGCCGAGGCCGGCATCCCCGCGCAATGCCTCGGCGAGCCCGTGCTGTTCGACGTGGTCTATGCCGATGGCGATCTGCGCGACTACCGCGCGCTGCTGCGCCAGGACGCGACGATGCAGAAGCACGTCAACACCACGTTGCGCAGCCACGGCATCCTGAAGGGGGACAGCAAGTACTACGTCTCGACCGCACACACGGCCGAGGACGTGGCGCAGACGCTCGATGCCTTCCGCGCGGCGATGAAGACCCTGCCGGCGACGCGCAAGGTGGCGTGACGGGCGGGAAGCGGGCAATCCGGCGTCGCGGCGCGGGATCGCCTTGGCTTGAAGAATTTATTCTTATAATGGTCGGCAGCCAACACCAGAGCTGTGCCTTGCCCCGCCTGAACGATGACCGTGCCTGAGAGCGCCAAGCCGCGACCGCACCGCGCCATCCTGCGGTGGTCGTGGCGCGTCCTGGCGGCCGCGGCGGTTCTCAATCTCGGCTGGGATGCCTGGCTGTGGTTCGATCGGCAAACAGCCGAGGGCGAGCGGCGCTTCTGGCGCGGGTCGGAACGGGCGGATGATATCGATTACGGCCTCGCCGAGATCCGTATCGTCAACGAGACCGACCGGGACTACCTGATCGACGCCTTCCTGTTGGATGGCTGGGGCGGGCCCTATACCCATCGACCGGAAGCCGCGCGGCTGCTGGCGCGGGCCGGGACGCCGGCATCCGTGCGGGACGAGGAGCGCCGGCTCGACCATGTGCTGGCCGAAGGTCGGTTGTCCGTGACGCCGCGCGACGGTGGCGAGGCGCGCAGGATCGACTTCCAACTCGACCGCCGCCGGCCGGTGTCCTGCCGGATCGAACTGCGCATCCGGGAGGAGACCGCCGAAGTTTCGGACTGTCGCCCATTGCCGCGTCGGCGCCACGACTTCCGATGGCTGTTCGGACCGCCGAACTACTGACCGAACGCGGCGCCGACTGCTCAGGCCGGAGGCGTGTCGCCGATCATCGCACCCCCTTCATCATCACTCCAAGGAGAGAGACATCATGCCCGATCCCGGCCTCGATGCCGAGGAGCGGCGCGTCGTCGCGCGCCAATCCCGATTGGAAGATCCCCGGACCAACGTGCTCGCCATCGCCGTCGCGACGCGGGAGGCGATTGCGTCGCATCTGCCCGGGGCGCGTGAATGGGCCGGCGGATGCCTATCGCCACATCGTCTGGGTCGGCGAGATGGCGCGCCGCTTTGGCCCGAACAATGCCGGTCGCTTCGCGGAACTGCACGAGATCCAGGGGCAGGCCAGCGCCACGATGCGGGAGGCGGCCAGACTGCAGGATTCCATCGGCAATTCTGCAGCGACGGCGATGGATCGGCGCAACAACCTGATCGGCGTCAGCATCGGCGACCGTGCTGGCAGCTTCGACGACGTGCTGCGCATGGCGCGGGAAGTGATCGACCGTAGCCCGAAGGATGGACGCGGTGGCGTGGCCGGCGCGGTGTGGTTGCCTGAAACCGATTGGCGCGCGAATCCAAACACCGACGATCAACCGTGGAACTGGCCCAACCCAGACTGGACCCGCGTTCCGCGTGACCACGTCATCGCCTATGGCTGGCGGGGCGAGCAATACCGCTGGGTGAATCATCGTCTCGTTGCGGCCGAACGGCGTGCGGCGCTGGATGCTGAACGCCGCGCCGCCTGGCAGCGCCTGCTCGACGAGGACGCCGCCGCCGAGGACCGCGATGCACACGCCTCCGCCGGCACGGTCAGCGTCCGCGCGCATCAGCGCGATGTGCATCCGGTCGGTGCCTATACGCGCAGCCCGCCGCGGCCGGGCGCACCCTGACGCGCGCGCATGACCGCTTGACGGACGCGCCCCGAAGCGTCAGCAGGCCCGTCCGAGCCACCAGGGGGAAATGACCATGGCCGACAGCCAGGATGCCGCGCGGGCCGAACTCCTCGCGATGCGCAAGACCATCGACAACATCGACGCGGCGATGATCCACATGCTCGCCGAACGTTTCCGCTGCACCCAGCGCGTCGGCGCGCTGAAGGCGAAGCATGCCATGCCGCCGGCCGACGCGAAGCGCGAGGAGCAGCAGGTGGCGCGGCTGCGCGCGCTGGCCAAGGATGCGGAACTCGACCCGGAGTTCGCGGAGAAGTACCTGGCCTTCGTGATCCGCGAAGTGATCCGCCACCACGAATCGTTTCCGCGCGGGTAAGGGGCGTCCAGCGGTCCCGCTTCGGGCGCAAGAGCGGGCGTCACCGCCATGCCGCCCGTGGTGCACCGCACCAGGTCGAGGTTTCCAAAGGCCTTTCGGCCTTTGGTGGGGAGGGGTTCGGGGAGGGGCGAAGCCCTTCCCTGACGCGCCAGCCGCGCCCGGTCCCTCCGTCTCCCTGCCTGCCGCTACTTCGTTCCCCACATCCGGTCCCCGGCATCCCCCAGCCCGGGCCGGATGTAGCCGTGGTCGTCCAGCGCCCGGTCCACCGCCGCCGTCCACACCGGCACGTCCGGATGATGCGTGTGGAAATGCGCGATGCCTTCCGGCGCGGCGAGCAGGCAGACGAAGCGGATCTCCTTGCAGCCGCGCGCCTTGAAGCGGTCCACCGCCGCCACCGCGGAGTGCGCCGTGGCGAGCATCGGGTCGAGCACCAGCACCAGGCGTTCGGCCACGTCGGACGGCGCCTTGAAGTAGTATTCCACCGCCTGCAGCGTCGCCGGGTCGCGGTACAGCCCGACATGGGCGACGCGGGCGGAGGGCATCAGCGACAGCATGCCGTCCAGCATACCGAGCCCCGCCCGCAGCACCGGGGCGAGCACGAGCTTCCGCCCGGCGAGTCGCGGCGCCATCATCGGTTCCAGCGGCGTCTCGATCGGCGCGTCTTCGAGCGGCAGGTCGCGCGTCACCTCGTAGCAGAGCAGCATCGCGATCTCGCTCAGCAGCCGCCGGAAATCGGCCGAGGCGCAGCCGGCTTCCCGCATCAGGCCGAGCTTGTGCTGGATCAGCGGGTGGGTTGCCACGTGAAGTGCTGCGCTCATGCCTGCCTCGTCCCATCCATGATGCCGTTTCCCGACGCGTTGGATTGATTGAAGCAAAGCCGGGGCCGGCACCAGGGGGCCTGCCTCGATATCGCGCATGGGTTGATTTTTAAATCAGAAGAAACAACTATGACGCCATGCCCGATACAGGCCTGCTGCGCGACGATGCCAGGGCCGCCCCGGTTTCCGCCGGGGAGGTCGTGGTGATCGGCCTCGGCTATGTTGGCCTGCCGATCGCGTTGGAGGCGGCGGCCAGCGGCTATGCGGTCACGGGCTACGACCTCGACCCCGCGGCGGCGCGCGCTGCGGAGGCGGCGGCGACGACCGGCCTTGGGGGTGAAGGCCGGTTGCGTGCCACCGCCGACCCGCGCGCGCTGCCGCGGGCCGAGACCTGGCTGATCTGCGTGCCCACGCCGCTGGATGAGGCGGGCCGGCCCGACCTGTCGCTGGTGCGGGCGGCGCTCGCCACCTGCCGGGCGGGGCTGCGCAAGGGGGCGCTGGTCTGCCTGGTCTCGACCTGCCAGCCCGGGGCCACGAACGGGATGTGCCGCGCGGCGCTGGAAGAAGACGGGCTGGTCGTCGGCCGCGACGTCTTCCTCGCCGTCTCGCCGGAACGCGAGAATCCGGGCGGGGATATCACCGGCCCGCGCCGCGTCGCGCGGCTGCTCGGCGCGCCGGACGCCGTCTCGCTGGCCCGCGCCCGCGCCTTCTGGGAACGCATCGCCGAACGCGTCATCCCGGTCGCGACGCCCGAGATCGCCGAATGCGCAAAGCTGCTCGAGAACACCTATCGCCTGGTCAACATCGCCCTGATCGATGAACTGCATCGCGGCTTCACCGCGCTCGGCGTCCCGACGCGCGCGGTGATCGAGGCCGCGGCGACCAAGCCCTTCGGCTTCGCCCCCTTCTGGCCTGGCGCGGGGGCGGGCGGGCATTGCATCCCGATCGATCCCGAATTCCTCCAGATGGAGCTCGCCCGCGCCGGTGCGGCCTCGCCGCTGCTCGGCGCCGCGGCGGCGGCGAACCGCGCGCGACCCGCGCGCATCGTCGATGCCGTGCGGGCCGCGCTGGGCGGGTCGCTGGCCGGGCGGCGCGTGCTGGTGCTCGGCGTGACCTACAAGCCCGGGGTGCCGGACCTGCGCGGCGCGGCGCCCGTCGCCCTGTTGCGGGCGCTGGCGGCGGAGGGGGCGGAGGCGCTGTGGCACGATCCGGTCCTCGATGAGTCCGCGCCTGACCTGCCGGGCGCGCGGCGCATCCGCGATCCGGCCGGCGTGGCGGCGGAGGCGGTGATCCTCGGCACGCCACACCGCGCCTATGACCCGGCCTGGATCGCGGGCCTCGCGGCGCGGGTCTTCGATCCCTTCGCCCTGCTGCCCGGCGATGCCGCCCTGCCGGTGTGACGGGATCGCGTCGTCCCGCCCGCCGCCGTGTTCAGGCCGCCGGCTTCGTCGCGCCGATGGGGATGCGGTTCGCCTTGGCCTCGGCTTCGGGCGGGCGCTTCAGCGTCACCGTCAGCACGCCCTTGTCGAAAGCGGCCGTCGCATCCTCGGGCCTCGCCACCCAGGGCAGGCGCAGGCTGCGCCGGAAGCTGCCATAGAAGCGTTCGGCCAGGTGCAGGCCTTCCTTCTCCTCGGATGTCTCGGCGCGCTTCTCGCCCGACAGGGTCAGCAGGTCGCCCTCCAGCGACACCTCCACATCCTTCTCCTCCAGGCCCGGAAGCTCGGCGGAGACGGTGAGGCCATCGGCGGTTTCCTTGACCTCGACCGAGGGCGCGAAGCCCGCGGCCATCGGCGCCGCGCCGCCGAACATCTGGTCGAAGACGCGGTTCACCTCGCGTTGCAGCGACCCGAAGATGTCGGTCGGGCCGTCGCCCCGCGGCACAGGAAGACGAGCGATCATGGCAATCTCCCTTCTGTTGTCCGGTGATCCGGTCGCGCGATCCGACCGGCGGGGCCTTATGTGGGACGATGACGGCCCGGCTGCATTGCCCTGGATCAATCACGCCGCCGAGTCCCGTATCGAGCGGGAGTTGACGGAGCGCGGGGCTTCGCGCGACCAAGGTAACAATCACACCCGGAGTCGTGCCGAGATGCGCCGCCGTACCCTTTTCGCCGCTGCCCCCGTCCTGCTGGCCGCCGCCTGCGCGACCGAGGACCCGCAGGGCCGCGCGATCACCGTCTTCTTCACCGAGGACAGCGCGCAGCTCAGCCCCGAGGCGCAGGACGTCGTCAAGGGCGTGGCCGAGCGCGCCAAGCGGGTGCCGGGTCCGGTCTCGGTGCTCGGCTTCGCCGGCCCGGCGGGCGGCGTCGCCTACAACCGCGCCCTGTCCGAGGCGCGCGCGCAGCATGTCGCCGACCTCCTCGCCCAGTTCGGCGTGGCACGCGACCGCATCCGCATCGTGCCGCGCGGCCCGGTGCCCTTCGAGGCCATCGCGACGGAGAGCCGCCGCGTCGAGATCCGCATCGGCTCCTGATGCGCGCCCCGGAGGACCCGCGCGAGGTTCTCCGCCGCGTCTTCGGTTATGAGAATTTCCGCGGGCGGCAGGAGGAGATCGTCCGCCACGCGACGGAAGGCGGCTCGGGCCTCGTGCTGATGCCGACGGGCGGAGGCAAGAGCCTCTGCTTCCAGCTTCCGGCGCTGTGCCGCAACGGCGTGGGGATCGTCGTCTCCCCGCTCATCGCGCTGATGGAGGACCAGGTCGCCGCCCTGCGCCAGCAGGGCGTCGCCGCCGCCGCGCTGCATTCCGACCTGCCGCCGGAGGAATCGCGCGCCGTGCTGCGCGACCTGCACCAGGGTCGGCTGAAGCTGCTCTACGCCTCGCCGGAACGGCTGACGCTGGATGGGATGCTGCAGCGGCTCGACGAACTGCCCATCGCGCTGTTCGCCGTCGACGAGGCGCATTGCGTCAGCCAGTGGGGGCATCACTTCCGCCCGGAGTATCGCGGCCTCGGCGTGCTCGGGCAGCGTTTCCCCGGCGTGCCGCGCCTCGCACTGACCGCCACCGCCGATCCGCGCACGGTCGAGGATATCCGCCTCCAGCTCGACCTGACGGAGGCGCCGGTCTTCCGGGCCTCCTTCGACCGGCCCAACATCTTCGTCGCGGCCGCCCCGCGCGAGAGCGAGCGCGGTCAGCTCCGCGCCCTGATCCGCGAGATCGGCGGCTGCGGCATCGTCTATTGCGGCAGCCGGGCGAAGACGGAATCGACCGCCGAATGGCTGCGCGCCGACGGGCATGATGCGCTTGCGTTCCATGCCGGGATGGAGGCCGCCGACAAGCGCGAGGCGCATCGCCGCTTCGCCCGCGGCGACGACGTGATCATGGCCGCGACCATCGCCTTCGGCATGGGCATCGACCGGCCGGATGTGCGCTGGGTCGCGCATCTCGACCTGCCGCGCAGCCCGGAGAGCTGGTACCAGGAGATCGGCCGCGCAGGGCGCGACGGGGAGCCGGCGCGCGCCCTGCTGATGTTCGGTGCCGGCGACATGGCGATCGCGCGGCACCGCATCGCGGAAAGCCCCGCGAGCGACGACCAGAAGCGCGTCGAACGGTCACGGCTCGATGCGATGATCGCGATTGCCGAAGCGGCGACCTGCCGCCGCGCGATGCTGTTGCGCTGCTTCGGTGAGGAACCGGCGAGCGAGACCTGCGGCGCCTGCGACGTGTGCCGCACCCCGCCCAAGCTCTTCGACGGGACGGTCGCGGCGCAGAAGCTGCTGTCCGCGGTCCTGCGGACGGGGCAACGCTTCGGCGTCGGGCATGTGGTGGACGTGTTGCGCGGCCGGCTGACCGACAAGGTCGCGCAATTCGCCCATGACCAGTTGCCGACCTTCGGCGTGGGCAAGGATGTCTCCGACGCGAACTGGCGCAGCATCGTGCGGCAGCTCGTCGCGCGCGGCGCGCTGGACGTGGCCGTGGAGAATCATGGCGAGCTGGTCGCGACCGAGGGCACCCGTCCGGTGCTGCGCGGCGAGACGCCCGTGATGCTGCGCGAGGAAGCCGTGCAGGCGGCGCCGCGGCGCGGCGGTGGCGAGGCGCGGCCCCCGGTCTCCTCCGGCGATCCGTTGTTCGATGCGCTGCGGCTATGGCGGCGCAGTGTCGCGCAGGCGCAGGGCGTGCCGGCCTATGTGGTGGCGGATGACCGCACGCTGGGCGGCATCGCCGCGATGCGGCCGGGCAGCATCGACGCGCTGCTCGAGGTGCCGGGGATGGGACGGTCGCGCGTGGAACGCTACGGCGCCGACATCCTGCGCCTCATCCGCGAGGAGGGGTGACGCGCGGCGGTGCATGCCGTGTGATGTGCCGCATGGATGGGTCGTCATGCCATCGTTACGGTGCGCCCCGCTAGAGCAGATCCTGTCCGGATGAACTCATCCGGACAGGTGAAGATGCTCGCAAAAACAGGCGTCTAGAGCTTTGGAGGTGAACGCAAGTTCATCGGAAATGCTCTAATGTGGGGGAGTACCAGATGCGCCGTTCCATCCTGACCACGGCCGCGCTGATCGCGATGGCCGTCGCCGCGCCGGCGCGGGCCGACGAGATTTCCGATGCGATCGGGGAAGCGCAACGCGCCTATCAGGGCGGCCAGTTCCAGGCGGCGCAGACGGCGCTGCAGGAAGCGCTGCAGCTTCTGCAGCAGCGCGGCGCCGCGGGCCTTGCCGCCGCGCTACCCGATGCGTTGCCGGGCTGGACCGCCGAGGAAGCGACGTCGAGCGCCGCAGGCGCAGCCGGCCTGTTCGGTGGATCGACCGCTTCGCGCAGCTATCGCAACGCGCAGGGGCAGTCGGTCGAGATCCAGGTGATGAGCGACAATCCGATGATCGCGCAGCTCGCCGCGGTGATCGCCAACCCGATGCTGGCCGGGACGATGGGGCGGCTGGTGCGCGTGGGCGAATTGCGCGCGATCCAGGCCACTGACGGCAATGTCAGCATGCTGGTGGACAACCGCATCCTGGTGCAGGTGCAGGGCGATGCGCCGCCGGAGGCGAAGCTCGCCTATGCGCGGGCGATCAACGTGGCGCGGCTGGCGGGACGGTGATGGCGCGCGGGTCGCCGACGGCCCGCCATTTCTTTGCTGTGGCGTTGGAGGGGCTCTGCCCCTTGTAAGTCTCGCGAGCGGTGCCTGTTGCCCGGTA
>JAYSDS010000138.1:0-15907 GCA_041914265.1 Roseomonas sp. | reverse complement strand
GGGCTTTGCCCCTCCCCGGACCCCTCCCCACCAAAGGCCGAAAGGCCTTTGGAAACCTCAACCTGGCGCTGTGCGTCACGGACAGAATGGCGCCGAAAGCCCGCTCCTGCGCACGAAACGGGCGGCGAGGGCTTGGGATGGGCCTGATGCCCTGCATCAAGTGACGGCGGTCCAGGCCACACTGTGGCCAGGGGACCCCATCGGGGAGGTCCGGAGGCGCAGCGCCCCTCCGGCGGCGGCGCCTGGCGGACCTTGCACAGAGAAGCGGGGCCCCTCCCGCCCGGCGCCACCGGCCTTCCTGCCGCCATTCTTGGCTGCTAGACACCGCCCCTTCGCCGCGAGAGGCGTGGCGGGCTGCCGCCGCCTTCGCTTGCCGGCCACGGAAGGATCAGGATGTCGGATCGTCGCAAGGTTGCCCTCGTCACCGGCATCACCGGGCAGGACGGCTCCTACCTCGCCGAGCAGCTGCTCGCGAAGGGGTACGAGGTGCATGGCATCAAGCGCCGCTCCTCCTCCTTCAACACGGGGCGGATCGATCACCTGTACCATGACCGCCATGTGCCGGGTTCCTCCTTCCGGCTGCATCATGGCGACCTGACCGATGCGACGAACCTGATCCGCATCCTCGCCCAGGTGCAGCCGACCGAGATCTACAACCTCGGCGCCCAGTCCCATGTCGCCGTGTCCTTCGAAACGCCCGAATACACCGCGAATTCGGACGCGCTTGGCACGCTGCGCATGCTGGAAGCGATCCGCATCCTCGGCATGGAGAAGACGGCGCGCTTCTACCAGGCCTCGACCTCGGAACTGTATGGCAAGGTCCAGGCCGTGCCGCAGGACGAGCAGACGCCCTTCTATCCGCGCAGCCCCTATGCCGCCGCGAAGCTCTACGCCTACTGGATCGTGGTGAACTACCGCGAGGCCTACGGCATCCACGCCTCGAACGGCATCCTGTTCAATCATGAGAGCCCGCGCCGCGGCGAGACCTTCGTCACCCGCAAGATCACCCGGGCGGTCGCGGCGATCAGCCTCGGGCAGCAGGATTGCGTCTATCTCGGCAATCTCGATGCGCGGCGCGACTGGGGCCATGCGCGGGACTACGTGGACGGGATGTGGCGCATCCTCCAGCAGGAGGTCGCGGACGACTACGTGCTCGCCACCGGCGAGACCTACACGGTGCGGCATTTCTGCGACCTTGCCTTCGCCGAGGCCGGCATGAGCATCGCCTGGCAGGGCGAAGGCGTGAACGAGACGGGCACCTGCAAGGCGACCGGCAAGGTTGTGGTGCGGGTCGACCCTGCCTATTTCCGCCCCACCGAGGTGGATCTGCTGATCGGCAACCCCGAGAAGGCGAAGCGTGTCCTCGGCTGGTCGCATACCGTGAAGCTGCCGGAACTGGCGTCGGAGATGGTCGCGGCCGACATCGCGGAGTTGAAGGCCAATGCCTGACGTGCCGGTGCCGAGCGTGGCGCCCGAGATCTTCCCCCTGCGCGGCAGGCGCATCTATGTCGCGGGTCATCGCGGCATGGTGGGTGCCGCCTGCGCGCGGCGCCTTGCCGCCGAGGGAGCGGAGGTCGTCACCTCGGACCGGGCCAGCGTCGATCTGCGCCGCCAGGCGGATGTCGAGGCCTTCATGGCGCGCGAGAAGCCGGATGCGGTGATCGTCGCCGCGGCCAAGGTCGGCGGCATCCTCGCCAACGACACCTATCCGGCCGAATTCCTCTACGACAACCTGATGATCGAGGCGAACCTGATCGAGGCGGCGCACCGCAACGACGTGAACCGCCTGCTCTTCCTCGGTTCCTCCTGCATCTATCCGCGCGAGGCGGCGAACCCGATCAGCGAGGATGCGCTGCTGACCGGCCCGCTCGAGAAGACCAACGAGTGGTACGCCATCGCCAAGATCACCGGCATCAAGCTGTGCCAGGCCTATCGCCGGCAATACGGGCGCGACTACATCTCGGCCATGCCGTGCAACCTCTATGGGCCGGGTGACTATTTCCATCCCACGCGCAGCCACGTCATCCCCGCGCTGCTGCAGCGCTTCCACGACGCGGCGCAGAACAAGGTGCCGACCGTGACCTGTTGGGGGTCCGGCACGCCGCGGCGCGAATTCATGCATGTGGACGATGTCGCGGATGCCTGCACCTTCCTGCTGCGCCACTATTCCGGGGAAAGCCACCTCAACATCGGCACCGGCAGCGACATCACCATCAGGGAACTGGCCGAGGAGATCGCCCGCGTGACGGGCTTCACCGGCAAGATCGCCTGGGACACCTCGAAGCCGGACGGGACGATGCTGAAGCGGATGGATGTCTCGCGCATCGGCGCCCAGGGCTGGCATGCGCGCATCGGCTTCCGTGACGGGCTGGAAGCCACGTATCGCTGGTTCCTCGAACAGCCCGACCTGCGTCGCTGACGGCAGGGCGCGCCATGCGCGTCGCCTTCTTCGGCCTCGGATATCACGAGAAGACCGGGTCGAGCCGCTTCCTGCTCGACCTGCTGCGCGAGCATGCCGAGGTGGAGACCTTCTTCGCCGAGGCGTCGGTCGCCGCGGTGCGCCGCGCCGCGCCCGGATTCGACGAGCGCGCCTATGACGCCATCGTCATCTGGCAACTGCACGAAGCCTTCGCGCTGCTCTCCGGGCGCCACCCGAACATCACCTTCGCGCCGATGTACGACGCGATGTGGCGCGGCGGCGCCTTCACCTGGCGGCCATCCTTCAACGCCGCCAAGATCCTCTGCTTCTCCTGGGCGCTCGCCGCCGAGATCGCGCATCGCGCGCCGGTGCATGCGCGCGTGCAGTACTACCCCGCGCCCGATCCGGCGCCAGTGGCGGATTTCGACGCGCTGCGCGGCTTCCTCTGGTACCGCCGCCGGGATGTTCCGCCCCAGGCGGTCTTCGCGCTGACCGCGGGCACGCCCTTCGAGAGCATCGCGATCCACGACGCCCCCGATCCCGGCCATCGCGCGCCCTTCCCCACCGAGACGCCGAAGCATGTCGGCCGGCTGATCCGCAGCACCTGGTCGGAGGATGGCGAGAGCTTCCGCGCCGCGCTGTCCGGCGCCAACGTCTTCTTCGCGCCGCGGCCGCTGGAGGGCATCGGCATGGCCTTCCTCGAGGCCATGGCACGCGGCCTGTGCGTCGTCACGCCCGACGCGGCGACGATGAACGAATACATCTCCCATGGCGCGAACGGGCTGCTGCACATGCCGGGCCGACGCGTGCCGCTCGATTTCGCCGATGCCCGCGATATCGGCGCGCGGGCACGCGACAGCATCGCGCGCGGCCATGCCCAGTGGCAGGCGGGCATCCCCGAACTGCTCGACTTCCTGAGCACGCCACGCGCGGCGCTGGCGGGGCGCGGGCCGAGCGCGCCGGCGCGCTGGCCGCTGGCGCCGGAATGGCACGTCCATTGCGGCGACGGCGTGCAGCAGAAGGACCCCGCGCTGCGCCGCGCCCTCGCGGAGGCACCCTCCGAGACTCTGATCATCCGCGGCCACCATGTCGCGCGCGAACCGGCAGGCGGAGAGATGCTGAACCGCATCGGCACCGTCGATGCGGCCTGGGCGCGAATGCTCTCGGGCGATGTCGGGCCGCGGGGGCCGCGCGGGCTCGGCGTGCCGGAAGCGACGCTGGTCCATGGCAGCCTGCTGGACCGCTATGGCCTGTCGGCGCCGCAGACGGCCCAGCAGCTCTGCGCCCTGGTGCTGCGCGCGCGCAAGGATGGCGTCGCGATCCATGATGCGGACGAGGTTCTCGCCTGTCGCCCCCTGCCCGAGGATTGGCCGACCCAGCGGCGAGGCTGGTACAAGCTTGTCGCCGAGGAGGCCGGGGCCTCGGCGGCGGCGAATGTGCTGGAAGGGCTGGACGATGCCGCGGCCGCGGCGCGCGCACGTCGCCGCGCCGCCATGCCCGCCCGCGCGGCGATCGCGCTGATCGCGCTGTGCGACCTGCTGTCGCCCAGGCTCGGCCGGGGCGTCGAGGGTCTCATCTTCGGCGGCGCGCTGCGCCGGCTGCGCGCGAGGCTGCGGCGATGACGGCGCCGCGCTTTTCCATCGTCACGCCCTGCCTCAACCGCGCCGCGACGATCGGCGCGGCGATCGAGAGCGTGCTCGCGCAACAGCACGGCTCCTTCGAGCACATCATCGTCGATGGGGGATCGACCGACGGCACGGCGGAGGTTCTCGCGCGCTACCCACACCTCGTCGTGATCCGGGAGAAGGACCGCAACCTCTACGATGCGATCAACAAGGGGCTGCGCGCGCTGCGCGGCGAGATCGTCGGGCTGCTGAACAGCGACGACCTCTACGCGCCGGGGGCCTTCGCCGCCGCCGAGGCAGCCTTCGCCGATCCCGCGGCGGAGATGGCACTCGGCGCCGCGGAGTTCTTCGCGGAGCAGGATGGGCGGGAGGTGATCACCGCGCGGCTGGCCGGGATAGCGGTGGCGCTGACCGAAACCAATGTGATCGGCGGCATCACCACCATGAACGCGGCCTTCTACCGCCGTGCGCTGATCGATCGCCTGGGTGGCTTCGACGACCGTTTCCCGCTCTCCTCGGACAAGGATTTCTGGATGCGGCTCGTGCTGCTCGCGCCGCGCGTCGTGCCGGTGGCGGCGACCGTGATCCGGTATCGGTCGCATGCGGGGTCGCTGACCTTCGCGGCGGGCGACCTGCGCGACAAGCTGTCGCGCCATCTGCTGGACACGGCGCGCACACGGTTCCGCGAAGAGACGGCAGGCTCGGCCGCGCATGCCGCCTATCGGCGCTGGCATGGCTGGGCGACGGGCTATCGCGTGCTGGTGCTGGCGCGGCATGGCCGGATCGGCGACATGCTGCGCGCGGCCGGTGAAGGTTTTGCGGCGGATCCGATGTGGCCTGCGCGATTCCTGGGCTTCCTGCCCGCGCACTGGCATGGTCGTGCTGCACGGCGCGGTTTCGCCTGAGAGTTGCTATTTTCGCGATCTACAACCACTGGCACAATGCATACCCGGAGCGGCGGAGCCCTTTCTGCATGACCCTTCTGATCACCGGCGGCCTTGGCTTCATCGGTTCGGCCGTGGTGCGGCGCCTGCTGTCCACCACCGACGAGGTCGTGGTGAACATCGACCGGCTGACCTATGCCGCGAGCCCCGAGAGCCTCGGCCCCTGGCTGCACGACCGGCGTCACATTCATGTCAACGCCGATATCTGCGACCTCGCTGCGATGCGCGCCGTCTTCGCGACGCATCGGCCCTCGCGCGTCATGCATCTCGCGGCGGAATCGCATGTGGACCGCTCGATCGACGGGCCGGCGGAATTCATCCGTACCAATGTCGTCGGCACGCAGATGCTGCTGGAGGCCGCGCGCGAATACTGGGCGTCGCTGGATGATGCCGCGAAGGCGGATTTCCGCTTCCACCACGTCTCCACGGATGAGGTGTTCGGCTCGCTCGAAAGCCGCGACGACAAGCCCTTCGACGAGTACACGCGCTACGATCCGCGCAGCCCCTATTCGGCGTCCAAGGCGGCCTCGGACCATCTGGTGCGCGCCTGGCAGCACACCTACGGCATGCCGAACTTCGTCTCCAACACGACGAACAACTACGGCCCCTGGCAGTTCCCCGAGAAGCTGATCCCGCTGGTCACGCTCAACGCGCTCGAAGGCCGCACCCTGCCCGTCTATGGCGATGGCTCGAACATCCGCGACTGGATCCATGTCGAGGACCATGCGGAAGCGCTGTGCCTCGCCCTGTTCCGTGGCGTGCCGGGCGCGACCTATTGCCTCGGGCCGCGGCAGGAGCGCACGAACCTGGAGGTCGTGCGCGCCATCTGCGCGACGCTCGATCGCCTGCGCCCCGATCCCGCCGGCCCGCGGGAACGGCTGATCACCTATGTGAAGGACCGCCCCGGGCACGATTTCCGCTATGCGATGGATCCGTCCGGCGCGGAGCAGGCGCTTGGCTGGCGCGCGAAGCATGATTTCGAATCCGGCCTGGCCCAGACCATCGCCTGGTACCTCGACAACGAGGCCTGGTGGCGGCCGATCCGCGACAAGCGTTATGCCGGCCAGCGGCTCGGCGGCGTGAGCGCATGAGCACCGCCGGAGGAACGGGCAGCATGCCCGAGGCCCGGACAGGTCGCTGATGCCCAACGCCCGCTATTGGTTTCCAAAGGCCCTTCGGCCTTTGGTGGGGGAAGGCGCGGAGGGGGGCAGAGCCCCTCTCCGCCGCGCCCGTTCTGACTGGAGCCACGCATGAAGGGTATTCTGCTCGCCGGCGGTTCCGGCACGCGGCTGCATCCGATGACGCTTGCCGCGTCCAAGCAGCTGCTGCCGGTCTACGACAAGCCGATGGTCTACTATCCGCTCGGTACGCTGATGCTCGCGGGCATCCGTGACATCCTGCTCATCTCGACCCCGGCCGACCTGCCCTCCTTCCGGCGCCTGCTGGGCGATGGCAGCCAGTTCGGCGTGACCATCACCTATGCCGAGCAGCCGAAGCCCGAGGGCATCGCACAGGCCTTCACCATCGGCGCTGAGTGGATCGGCGGCGAGCCCTGCGCGCTCGCGCTCGGCGACAACATCATCTATGGCGATGGCCTGTCGGCGCAGCTCCAATCCGCGGCCGCCCGCGCCAAGGCCGGTGAATCGACCATCTTCGGCTATCGCGTCGCCGACCCCGAACGCTATGGCGTCGCGGAATTCGATGCGACCGGCCGCGTGCTGTCGATCGAGGAAAAGCCGCTCAAGCCGAAATCCGACTGGGCGGTGATCGGCCTGTATTTCTACGATGCGCGCGTCACGCAGCGCGCGCGTGCGCTCGCACCCTCCGCGCGCGGGGAACTCGAGATCACCGACCTCAACAAGGTCTATCTCGACGACGGGACGCTGCGCGCCGAACAGCTCGGCCGCGGTTGCGCCTGGCTCGATGCCGGCACGCCGGGCTCGCTGCTGCAGGCCGCGCTCTTCGTCCAGACGGTGCAGGAACGCCAGGGCCTGCAGATCGGCTGCCCGGAGGAGATCGCCTACCGCATGGGCTTCATCGACGCGGCGGGGCTGAAGGCGCGTGCCGATGCGCTCGGCAAGACGGCCTATGGCGCCTATCTGCGCGACCTTGCCTCGGGAAAGCACGCATGACCGTCACGCCCTGCGCCATCCCCGAGGTCAAGCTGATCGAGCCCGTCCGCCACGGCGACGCGCGCGGCTTCTTCAGCGAGGTCTGGTCGCGCCGCCTCCTGGCGCAGCACGGGCTCGACATCGATTTCGTGCAGGACAACCACGCCTATTCGGCCCAGCCCGGCGTGCTGCGCGGGCTGCATTTCCAGCGGCCGCCCACGGCGCAGGGCAAGCTGATCCGCGTGGCGCGCGGTGCCATCCTCGATGTCGCGGTGGATATCCGCGAAGGCTCGCCGACCTATGGCCAGCATGTCGCGGAGGTGCTGAGCGCGGCGAATTGGCGCCAGCTTTGGGTGCCGCGCGGCTTCGCGCATGGCTATGTCACGCTCGAGCCCGATACCGAGGTGCTCTACAAGACCGACGCCTATTACGACCGCGAGGCCGATGGCGGCATCGCCTGGAATGATCCGGCCTTCGGCATCGACTGGGGCGTCAGCGCGCCGATCCTGTCGGAGAAGGACCGCACCGCCGCGCGGCTCGCCGAGATTCCCGCGCCCTTCCCCAAGGGATCCTGCTGATGAAGCGCATCCTCGTCACGGGCCGCGGCGGGCAGCTCGCCACGGGCCTCGCCGATGCGCTGCCCGCCCAGGGCTTCGAGGCGATCCTGGCCGGCCAGCCGGAATTCGAGTTCGACGCCCCCGCCACCGTCGCCGCGGCCTTCGACGCCGCCGCGCCCGACGCGGTGGTGAATTGCGCCGCCTGGACCGCCGTCGATGCCGCCGAGGACAACGAGCCCGCCGCCTTCCGCGCCAATGCGCTGGGCCCGGCCATGGTGGCGGCGCACTGCGCCGCGCGCGGCATTCCGCTGATCCAGGTCTCGACCGACTATGTCTATGACGGGCGCAAGGGTGCGCCCTATCTCGAGACCGACACGCCCAACCCGCTCGGGGCCTATGGCCGCACCAAGCTGGCGGGGGAATGGGCGGCGCTGGCCGGCAATCCCCAGACGCTGGTGCTGCGCACCGCCTGGGTCTTCGCGCCGATGGGCGGCAATTTCGTGCGCACCATGCTGCGCCTGGGCGCGGAACGGGCAGAACTGCGCATCGTTGCCGACCAGCAGGGCAGCCCGACCGCCGCGCCGGACCTCGCGGACGCGATCGCCAGCGTGCTGACCCGCATCCGGGAGACGGGCTGGCAGGCGCCCTATCGCGGCGTCTTCCACGCGACGGGGACGGGCTTCACGAACTGGCATGCCTTCGCGGAAGCCATCTTCACCGGCTTCGGCGGGCCGAAACCCGTGCTGCATGCCATCGCCACCGCCGACTATCCGACCAAGGCCGTGCGCCCGGCAGATGGCCGGATGGACGGCACGAAGCTGCGCGAAACCTTCGGCGTGCAATTGCCCGCTTGGCAGAGCGGCCTGGAACGTGTCTTGCTGGCGCTGAAATAAGTTCTCAAATCTCAGTGATCCAGGGCAGGCGCAGCGGAGCGGGCTTTCGATGACGAAACGGGCGGGGTGGGCGTCGGCTCGGCATGCTGGCCGGGCGCTGGTGGCGAGTGCGGGCCTGCTCCTTGGCACGGCGATTCCGGCACTGGCCGGCGCCTGTCCGGGCCCGGGCCATATGCCCATCGTCTCGCCCGCCTTCGCCGAGGCATCCCGGCGCAGCACGCAGGAACTGCGCATCATCGCCTTCGGTTCCTCCTCCACCGCCGGTTCCGGGGCGAGTGACGAGGCGCATGCCTATCCCGCCCTGCTGCAGGCGCGGTTGCGCGCCGCCCTCGGCCCTGGCGTCACGGTGCTGAACCGCGGCATCGGCGGCGAGGATGCCGACAACATGCTCGCCCGTCTCGACCGCGACGTGATCGCGCAGCATCCGCAGATCGTCATCTGGCAGGTCGGCGCCAATGCCGCGATGCGCCAGATGGATCCCGACCAATTCGCCGGCTTCGTGCGCGAGGGCATCGCGCGGCTGCGCCATGCCGGCATCGAGGTCGTGCTGATGGACAATCAGCGCGCCCCGCGCATCGCCGCCTCGCCCGCCCATCAGCGCTTCGACGCCACCCTGGCGGAGATCGCCGCGACGACGCCGGGCGTCGCGCTCTTCTCGCGGGGCCGGCTGATGGATGGCTGGGCGGCGGCCGGCGTGCCGGCCTCGGCCCTGCTGATCCAGGATGGGCTGCACCACAACGATCGCGGCTATGCCTGCCTGGCCGATGCGCTGGCCGAGGCGCTGATCCGCGGCGCGCCGACCGAGTTCGCACGGGCGCGCTGACCCCCCCCTGGGTGCGATGCGCCGCTGACAAGGCCTGCCCCGGTGCACCCTCTGCATATTGCAGTTGCGGCCCGACGTCGTTGGTCGAGCGGGTCGATGGCGCTATGACCAATGCTGTTACGCCTGCGTGATCACGATTTCGCGATTCGCATACCATCAGGAACCCATGATGCTCGAAGGCCTGACGGCCACAGCACCCCAGGCCTTGCCGCTGCATGCCGTGCGTCCCGAAGGCCTGGATCGGCTTCTCGACACCATGTCGCCGGCGGCACGCGGCTTCGTGCGCGATGGCGGCTTCACCGCCCGTGCGGGGGATGTCGCGCTGCTGCCGGGTCCGGACGGCCTCGCCGGTGCGGTCGTCGGGCTGGGGACTGAGGACGGCCCTTGGCCGTATGGCGGGTTGGCGCGCGCCCTGCCCTCCGGCAGCACCTGGCGCCTGGTGCCGGGCGCGGGCGATCCGGTGCAGGCCACGCTGGGCTGGGCCCTCGGTGCCTATCGGCCGCGCCGGCACAAGGCGGGCGGCAGCGACCCGGCCATGCTGGAACTCGCCCCGGGCACCGAATCGGCGGTGGCCATGGCCGAGGCGATCTGCGCCGCGCGCGACCTGATCAATGCGCCGGCGGCGGATCTCGGCCCGGTCGAGCTCGGCGGCGCCGTGGCCGCCTTGGCCGCCCGCCACGACGCCGCCTGCGACATCATCGAGGGCACGGCACTGGCCGAAGGCTTCCCCGCCATCGCCGCCGTGGGTGCCGGCAGCCCCCGCCCGCCACGGGTCGCCGCCCTGCGCTGGACCGGCGCGGCGGACGGGCCGCTGATCGTGCTCTGCGGCAAGGGGGTCTGCTTCGACACGGGCGGACTCGACCTCAAACCCCCCTCCTCCATGCTGCGCATGAAGAAGGACATGGGGGGTGCCGCAATTGTGATGGCGGTCGCCGAGACGGTCATGCGCGCCGCCCTGCCCGTCCGGCTGCTCCTCCTGGTCGGGGCGGTGGAGAACGCCATTTCCGGCACCGCGATGCGGCCGATGGACGTGCTGGCCACCCGCAAGGGGCTGAAGGTCGAGGTCGGTAACACGGACGCCGAGGGCCGACTCGTCCTGTGCGACCTGCTGGCCTATGCGGCGGAGCAATCCCCCGCCCTGGTCATCGACTGCGCCACCCTGACCGGCGCCGCGCGCGTCGCCTTGGGCCCTGATCTTCCAGCACTTTTCTGCGACGATGAGGCGCTCGCCGAGCGCATCCTGGCGGCCGGAACCGCCACCGGCGACCCTCTGTGGCGGCTGCCGATGCATCACGGTTACGATTCGTGGCTCGATAGTTCTTTCGCCGATCTGTCCAACGTGGGACAATTACCCATGGCCGGAGCAATCGTCGCGGCGCTGTTCCTGCGTCGCTTCGTTCCGGCCGGAACGGCTTGGGCTCATATCGATGTCTATGCATGGAACGATGCGACGCGACCTGGCCGCCCGAAAGGCGGAGAGGCCCAATGTGTCAGAGCGTTACACGCAATGATTGCGAAGGCGGCTCAGGATCACCACCTTGCGGCAAGAGCTCAATGAAGCTCGTCCGCGTTTCGTGCCGTTCCAGGCACAGCCAGGGTGCTTCGGCACCCCAAGCATTCGTAAGGATGAACCCATGACTCTCCCTGGCAACCCCGATCAGCACATTGGAATCCTCCGGGAGACCATCGTCGCCCTGGTGCGTAGCGATGGGCCCGACCTATCCGCACGCCAGCTCGCGGTGCTGCTGACGGTCTATCTCGGGGAAGGCCCGCACACGGTGCGCGGTCTCGCATCGGACCTCAACGTGTCGAAGCCGGCCATCACCCGCGCGCTGGACCGCCTGGGCGAGCTCGACCTGGCGCGGCGCAAGGTGGATCCGGCGGACCGCCGCTCGGTGCTCGTGCAGCGCACGCCGAAGGGCAGCGCGTTCCTGCAGGACCTCAAGAGCATCATGACGGAAGCCGCCAAGGCGACCGGCGAGACGAAGATCCTGCCGGCCCCCGTGGTGGAAGCCCCGGCGCTGCGGGCCGTCTGACGGCCCAGGAGGCGGCTGCCGGGGGATATCCTCCTGCGAGCCGCCTCGCCGCGGGGCGCACCCTGAGGTGCGCCGAGATGCCCTTCAGTAGCCGGCCGAGAAATCGACCAGGTTGATCAGGGGCCGCCCATCGCGGGCACGGTCGATGTTCTCGACCACCTGCGGGGCCGCGCTGGACGGGATCGTGATGCTCGCGGCATGCGGCGTCAGGATCACCTTGGGGTGCGTCCAGAACGGGCTGTCCGTCGGCAGGGGCTCGGGTTCGAAGACATCGAGCGCCGCCCCGGCGATCTGCCCGGAATCCAGGGCGCGGAGCATGTCTTCCGCCATCATGTGACCGCCGCGCGCGGCGTTCAGCACATAGGCGCCGCGCGGCAGGGACCACAGCAGGTCCTTGTTGAGGATGCCGCGCGTCTGGGGCGTCAGCGGCAGCAGGCAGACCAGGATGTCGGTCTGCTTCAGCATCTCCGCGAGGCCGGTTCCGCTGTAGCAGGTGATGCCCTCGACCTGCTTCGGCCGCCGCGACCAGCCGGAGACCGGGAAGCCCAGCGCCGCCAGCTTGCGTGCCGCATCGGTGCCGAGCTCGCCGAGGCCGAGGATGCCGATGCGCCGTTCGAAGGTGTCGGGGGCGGCGAGCTCCTCCCACACCTTGCGCGCCTGGAGGTCGCGGTATTCCGGGTCCTGCCGATGGAAGCGCAGCACGTTCAGCAGCACCCATTCGCTCATGCCCTGGGTGAGGCGCGTATCGATCAGCCGCGCGACCGGCACGCCGGGCGGCGGCCCGGGCGGGCGGAACAGGTGATCGACCCCCGCGCCCATCGACACGATGAGCTTCAGATTCGGATAGCGGCGCAGCTCCATCATGTCGTGCGCCGTCCAGACCACGGCGGCCTCGATGTCCGCGGGATCGCCGGATTCGGGGAACAGGCGGATCTCGAGCGACGGATCGACGGCAAGCAGCGCCGCCTTCCAGTCCTGCATCGTGTGCGCCTTGGTGGACAGCAGGACGGCCATCAGCCTTGCCCCTTCAATACGGTGTCGACGGTGGTGACGAAGTTCCGCCAGGAATCGCGCTGGGTCGCGGCACGCTCGGTGCCGTCGGGCATCTTCGCGTAGAGGGAGAGCACGCCCTGCGACCAGAGCGCGTCGAAGGAGGCCGGGGAACGCAAGGCCAGCGCGGCGGAGCGGTCGAAGACGCCATCCTTCACCTTCGGCATGACCTTGGCGATCCACCACCAGCAGCCGAGGCAGAGAACGACCGTGCCGGCCCAGGCGCCGCCCTGCTTCGCGCCGAACAGGGCCTCGAACGGCCAGCCGCCCCATTTGAGCGCGATCACGGACGCGACCAGGGCCACGCCCGGCGGCCAGACATTCTCCCAGGCGCGATAGACCGGAGAGCCCGGCGAATTCATGCGGCGGATGCTGATGCCGAGCTTCACCTGCCCCGCATCCATCAACGCCTTCAGCGTATCGAGTTCGCTCAAGACCCCGGCCCGTCCCCTTCGCGCGGCCGGTGCGTTCAGCCGCCGGCCTCGGCCCGCAGGTCGAATGCCGCGGCCATCAGGGCGCGGGTGTAGGCTTCCCGCGGCGCCGCGACAACATCCGCGGCCGCGCCATCCTCGACCACCCTGCCATCCTTCAGCACGATGATCCGGTGCGCCATGGCGCGCACCACGCGCAGGTCGTGCGAGATGAAGAGGTAGGCGAGCCGGTGCTTCGCCTGCAGGTCGCGCAGCAGCTCGACCACCTGGGCCTGCACGCTGACATCGAGTGCCGAGGTCGGCTCGTCCAGCACCAGGAAGCGCGGCTTCAGCACCAGGGCGCGCGCGATGGCGATGCGCTGCCGCTGGCCGCCGGAGAATTCATGCGGGTAGCGCTCGGCCATCTCCGGCCGCAGCCCGACTTCCTCCAGCGCCGTGGCGACCGTCGTCGCGCGCCGCGCGGCGGTCAGGCCCGGTTCGTGGACGGCGAGGCCCTCGCCCACGATCTCGCCCACGCTCATGCGCGGGGAGAGCGCGCCGAAGGGATCCTGGAAGACGATCTGCATGCGCCGACGCAGCGGCCGCAATTCGGCGCGGCCGAGGCCCTGGATATCGCGCCCTTCGAAGCGGATCGCCCCCTCGCTCGATTCCAGACGCAGCATGGCGAGGCCGAGCGTCGTCTTGCCCGATCCGGATTCGCCGACGAGGCCGACGGTCTCGCCTTCCCGCACCGCCACCGACACGCCGTCCACCGCCTTCACCTCCGCCACCACGCGGCGCATCAGGCCGCGGCGGATCGGGAAGCGCACCTTGATCGCGTCCCCCTGCATCACCTGCGGTGCCCCGGCCGCGACGGGGGCGGGCTGGCCGCGCGGTTCCGTCGCGATCAGCATGCGGGTGTAGTCGTGCCTCGGGTTGGCGAAGACCTCGGCGACGGAGCCCTGTTCCACCGCCGCGCCGTCCTTCATCACCACCACGCGGTCGGCATGCTTGCGCACGATGTTGAGGTCGTGGGTGATCAGCAGCAGCGCCATGCCGAGGTCGCGCTTCAACCGCTCCAGCAATTCCAGGATCTGCGCCTGGATCGTCACGTCGAGCGCGGTGGTGGGCTCATCCGCGATCAGCAGCTTCGGGTCGTTGGCCAGCGCCGCGGCGATCATCACGCGCTGCCGCTGCCCGCCGGAGAGCTGATGCGGATAGGCGGACAGCCGGTCCTCGGCCTTGGGGAAGCCGGCGCGGCGCAGCAGTTCCACCACCCGCGCGCGCAACGCCGCGCCGGCGAGGGGCTGGTGCAGCGTCACCGCCTCGGCCACCTGGCGCTCGACGGTGTGCAGCGGGTTCAGCGAGGTCATGGGTTCCTGGAACACCATGCCCGCCGCACCGCCGCGCAGCCGGCGCAGCTCGGCATCCGGCGCCGTCAGCACATCCACGCCGTCCAGCACGATCCGCCCTTCCGGATTGCCGCCCGCGCCGGGAAGCAGCCGCAGGCAGGACAGCGCCGTGACCGACTTGCCCGAGCCGGATTCCCCGACGAGCGCGACGGTCTCGCCCTTCTCGACGGAGAAGGAGACGCCGTGGACCACCCGCTTGCCGCGGAAGGCGACGGACAGGTCCTGCACATCCAGCAGCGCACCCTGGGCCGGGCGCGGCCGATCCAGCTCTCCGCGCCAGCCGGCGCTCCGATCATCGGCCGCGCTCATCGCGATCCCCCCGGCAGCTTGCGTGGATCGAAGGCATCGCGCACCGCTTCGCCCACGAAGATCAGCAGCGTCAGCATGCCCCCCAGCACGACGAATCCCGTCATCGCGAGCCAGGGTGCATTCAGGTTGTTCTTGCCCTGGTTCACCAGTTCACCCAGCGACGGCGAGCCCGGCGGCAGGCCGAAGCCGAGGAAGTCGAGGCTCGCCAGCACCGTGACCGAGCCCGACAGGATGAAGGGCAGGAAGGTGAGCGTCGCCACCATCGCATTCGGCAGGATGTGGCGGGACATCACCACGGGGTCGGACACCCCCAGCGCCTTCGCTGCGCGCACATAGTCGAAGTTGCGTCCCCGCAGGAACTCCGCGCGCACCACCCCCGTCAGCCCCATCCAGGAAAAGAGCAGCAGGAAGATCAGCAGCACCCAGAAGGAGGGCTCGATGACACTGGCGAGGATGATCAGCAGGTAGAGCTGCGGCATGCCCGACCAGATCTCGATGAAGCGCTGGAAGATCAGGTCGACCCAGCCGCCATAGAAGCCCTGCACCGCCCCCGCCGCGATGCCGACGACCGAGGAGACGATGGTCAGCGTGAAGCCGAACAGCACCGAGATGCGGAAGCCATAGATCACCCGCGCCAGCACATCCCGCGCCTGGTCATCCGTGCCGAGCCAGTTGCGGGCGCTGGGGGGCGAGGGCGCCGGCTGGCCGAGGTCGCGCACCACCGTGCGATAGGAATAGGGCACGAGCGGCCAGATCGCCCATCCGCCCTTGGCGGCGAATTCCTCCTGGAAGCCGCGGTCGTGCCAATCGACGGCGGTGGGCAGGCCATCCTCGATGATGTCACTCTCGGCGTAGTCCGTCAGCACCGGGACGTACCAGCGGCCATCCACCTGCGCGACGAGCGGGCGATCATTGGCGATGAATTCGGCGAAGAGGGTGAGGAAGAAGAGCAGGCCGAAGACGACCAGGGAGACGTAGCCGCGCCGGTTGGCACGGAAATTCTCGAGGCGACGGCGGGTGATGGGGGTCATGGGATGATCGCCAGGACATCGTCGCGGGCGATGCTGGAGGGGCGCCGCCCCTCCAAACCACCTCGCCGGGTTCCCATCGACGTTGCCTTGCAACGTCGATGGAGTCCCCTGGCCACTATGTGGCCTGGACCGCCGGCACTTGGCACCGGGCACAACATGCGGGCGAACCCCTCAAGGCGCGCTTCGTGCGCAAAGGCGGCCTTCGGCACCGTCCCGCCCATGGCGCACAACGCCAGATCGAGGTTTCCAAAGGCCTTTCGGCCTTTGGCGGGGTGAGGTTTGGAGAG
>JAYSDS010000137.1:0-16072 GCA_041914265.1 Roseomonas sp. | reverse complement strand
CCTTTGCTGGGGAGGTGTCGGAGGGGCAAAGCCCCTCTGACATCCACAGTGGAAGCAGCCGGAACATCAGCGGGGCCTTTGCAAGCCTCCACTTGGCACCGTGCGGCGCACTCAGAAGCGCACTGCGAGCGCTTGGGATCGGCCTGATACCCGACGCCAAATCCCGGCGGTCCACGCCACACTGTGGCCTGGCGAGGAGGCCAGGAGGGGCGCCCCCCTCCTGTTCCCGCATGGGCAATCGGGGAACCGCGCACCCAAGCGCGACCAGGCGCCCCGCCATCCGTATCGGACCCCGCCTCACCCCTTGCCGGTCATGCGCGCGAAGACTTGCCGGTCGCGGTTTTCCTGCATCAGCATCGTCAGGCTCGGGATCTTGCCCAGGCCGAGGCCTTGCGGCGGCCCGCCCTCGGGATCGGCCTCGACCTTCCCATAGGGTTCGGACGCGACCTTCTCCCACTTGCCCGCCGGTTTCTTGACCTCGATGGTCACCACCGTCGCCTTCAGCAGCATCCGCACGATCGCCTCCTTGGGCGAGGACGGCTTGGTCAGGCTCGGGTTGCCCGCGATCATCGTCCAGCCGTTGCCGAGCGCCCAGGCGGTCAGCGCGTCCTTGTCCATGGAGGTCGTCCCTGCGTGATATCGCGCACCTATGGGCCGCGGGCGCGGTACCCGCAATGCGCGGCGCGGGAAACGATCGGGCTCATGCCTGACGCCGCGGATCGGGACGCCCGTGCCGCCGGCATCACCGGGCCGGTCGCAGCCGGAGCTCGGCCTCCTCCGCCGCTTGCAGCCTGGCCCAGCCGGGCACGCGGGCGGCGAGGTTCACCTCGCGCCACTTCGGATGCCGCGGCGGGCGGAGGAAGGCGTCGAACTGCGTGAAGAAGGCCTCGATGAAGGCGTTGACCTTGCGGTGGCGATCGCTGCCGGGCTGCCAGGCATAGGCGGCCATGACCGCGCCAACGGCAATGGTCTCGACCGGCGCCTCGGGCTCGATCAGCGCGGGATACTGCGCTGCGGTCAGGCTCGCCGGCAGGTAGGTGTCAAGCAGCGCGGGCGACATCGGCAGCGTCACGAAGTGCAGCCCGGCGTCGCGCGGCAGGGCGGTGAAGAGCCGGGCGGGCTTGCCCGCGACATAGACCATGCCCGCGATCTCGCCCCGCCGCAGCTTCTCGAGCGCCGTGTCCTGCGGGTCGTGGGCAAGGGTGGCGGCAAGGCCGAGGCTGTCGAACAGCACCGCGGCCGTCATCGCCGTGCCGCTGCCGCGCACATCAACGTTCACCACCCGCCCGGCGAGGTCCTGCACCGTTCGCACGCCCGGCCCGGCAAGGACATGCACCTCCTCGTCGTACAGCTTGGCGATGTAGTGCACCCGCTGGTCGAGCCCCGGGAAAAGCTGCTGGCGCCGGGCATAGGCGAGGGCATCGGATTGCACGATCCCGATGTCGATGCCGCGCAGGAACATGATGTCCGACAGGTTCTGCAGCGATCCCTTGCCGATGATGGGGATGATCCGCAGGCGCTCGCCATCGTCGAGCACGGCCGCAAGGTCCGTGGCGATGCGGATGTAGGTGCCGTCGACGCCCCCGGCGATGACGCCGACCGTGCCGGCATTGGCGCGCGCGGTCATCGCGTTGATGGCGGCGAGGCCGCTCTGCGCCACGGCGGGTCGCGGCAGGGCGATCGCGCCGGCCAGCAGGACCAGGTCGCGGCGACGGGCCAGGGGGATCATGGGCGCGGCTCCTCGGCTGCGGGGGCTTGGCCCCGGCTCGGGCGTGGGGCCAGGGGCAACCCCTGGCGGAGCCGGGTCGCCTCGGCCTCGCCGAGGGCGTCGGCGCGTTCGTACCAGCGGGCTGCGGCCGCGGGGTCCGGCCGCAGCCCGCGGGTGCCGAGCTCGGCCAGGAAGCGCGGGTCGTAGCTGTGCGCGAGGGCGAGGGCGGCGGCGCCGCTGCCGGCCTGGGCCGCCCGCTCGAACAGCAACCGCGCGGCCGAGACGTCGCCCTGGGCCAGCATGGCCTCGCCGCGCCGCAGCAGCGCGACGATCATGGCCGGCGGCAGGCTTGGCGCAGGGGGTGCCGGCGACGGCGCGGCAACGACCGGTGGCTGGACCGCCGTTCCCTCGGGCCGGGCGGCCTGGGCCGGTGGCGGCGCGTCGCGAACCAACCGTGGCGCGAGGCCGGCATCCGCCGGGGTGGGTTCTGGCCCGCTCCCGGCCTCCGGCCGCGCGGCGGTGGCGTCGTCGTCCGGCGGGGCGGCGTCTTCCGCCGCCTGGTCGACCGGCTCGGGCGGCGCGGGAAGCTGCGTCGTCCGGATGGGATCGGCCGGCTGCGGCGGGTCCGTCGGGGCCATGATCGCCGCCGGGGTGGGCTCCGGCACCGCTGGTTCCGACACGGCCTCGACGGGTGGCGCCGCGGGGGCCGGCTCTGGCGGAGCGTTGAGGGGCGGCGGTTCGAGGGCAGCCGCGATGCCTTGCGTCAGCGCTGGCAGCCGCTGGATGAGGCTCAGGATCGGGGGCAGCGTCGCCTGGACGATGACGGGCGCGACGATCGGGCCGTGATCCGACCCGGCCGGGCCGGGCGGCGGGCTGGCCGGGGCATGCCCGGCCGGCAGCACCGCCGCGGCCAGTGCCGCGAAGGTCAGCGGCATTGGCGCAGCCTGCGCCAGGGGTGGCATTGGCGGGCCGGGTGGCGACCAATCGGGCAGGCCAGGGACCATGACGGGGGGCGGCACCGGGGCGGTGATGTCCCGAAGCAGCGGCGTCGCGGTTTCCAGCCGGCGCCCGGCCAGGGGCAGCAGCGCGGCGACCGCGACGGGTTCCGGCGGCGCCGCGTCCTCGATGAGTGCGGCCGCCGGTGGCTCGGGGGTGGGTAGCGCGCTATCCGCCGGCGCGACGCTTTCCGCCATCACGGGTGATGGCATGTCGCGCGGCAGCAGGTCCGGCGGCCCCAGCATTTCCAGGATGCCCGCGCCACCCCCGGCAATCGACAGCGTGGCGGCCCAGAAGGCGAGCAGGGCGCGAGGTCCAGGCACCCGCATGGATCGCAGTGGCGCGGGCTGCACCGCCCCGGTCTTCGCTGTACCTGGACCACGCCAGGGCAGCGCGGGGTCGAAGGATGGCATCGGTGGCTCGGCACTGGCCCGCACCCGCCCGAACTCCTTCCCGCAAGCGTGGGGAGGGCGGATGGCAGCGCCCCGGGCCCGAAGCCCCGGGGCTGATCCTTGCGTCCGGCCGCGTCTCCCTCGCGCGGGGCGGCCTTTGCCGCCTCGCCGGGAGCTTACGACTCGACATCATACCGAAACAAGCATGTCGCGATGCCGGCCGGAACGTCACGACCCCAGGTGGTAGACCCGCAGCCGGTGCCCGTCCGGATCGGTCGCGGTGAAGGTCCGGCCGAACTCCATCTCGGTCGGCGGCTGGATGATGGGCAGGCCGCGCGCGACCCAGTCGGCGTGGACGGCATCGACATCGGGGACGGCGAAGCAGAGCTCGCCGCCGACACCCGTTTGCGCCGCCCCCGGGGCCACCGTGTCCCGCGACCACAATCCGAGCCGCGCGCCCGAGCCGAGGGCGAACATGGCGAAGGCGGGGGAGGATTCGACGGGCTCGCGGCCCAGCAGCGCGCCGTAGAAGGCCGCGCTGGCCGGGGCGTTGTCGACATAGAGGATGAAGAGGCCGGGTTCGGGCATCGCAATCGCCTTTCCTGTTCGCGATGCGCCGATCCTGCGGCGGGGCCGCGTCAGTTCCTGTCAGCAGTCAGGGGCTGCGGCGGGACCGCCGGCAGCGCGGGCCGCCGCGCCGCGCCGAGCCAGCGCCGCAACAGGGCGGAGGCCGAGACCTCCAGCGCGCGCTGGCTGATCAGCGAGACCGGCAGCACGATGGCGAGCGAGACCAGCGGGAAGAGGATGCGCGCGGCGGTCCCGTCGGTGTCCGCGACCAGCCGCGGCATCACCGCGTGGCGCACGCCCCCCATGACCGGCCCGTGCCACATGTAGAGGCTGTAGCTGATGGTCCCGAGGAAGAGCATCGGCCGGGTCACGAGCAAGCGCCCGAGCAGCCCCGACCCATCCACGATGCCCTGGAAGGCGAGCAGCAGCAGCCCGAAGCCGAGCAGCCCGATCGGCAGCCGCGCGTCGCCCGCCCATTCCAGCAGTGTCGTCGCATGCAGCCAGTGCCGATCCGGGCCGAGCTCCGCGACCAGCGACCAGCAGCCCATGAAGGCGACCAGCAGCAGCCCCGGCGCGCGGGTGAGGGGACGGCAGCGCGCGACCAGGCCGAGCGCGACCAGCACGCCGGCGAGGAACGGGATGCCGCGCGGATAGAAATTCGCGAGCAGCAACGCCGCCGGCACCCAGACCAGCGCCGCCCGCCCGGCCCCCCAGCGCCCGGCGAGCCAGGCCGCAACCCCGCACAGAAGGTAGAAGGCGAATTCGTAGCTGATGGACCAGGCCGCGGCGTGGAACCCCCAGACCGGGAGGATGCCGGGCAGGGCCAGCAGGCTCGCGGCCAGGCCGGCGAGCAGCTCGCCGGGCGTCTTCTCGCCGAATTCCCGCCGGCCCAGCACCACGCCGACCGCGCCCATGAACAGCACCGAGGCCCAGAGCACCGGCCCGATCCGCGCCACCCGGTCGCGCAGGAAGGCGCCAAGGGACGGCGCCCGCGCCAGCGCGCCGAGGATGACGAAGCCGCTGATGGCGAAGAACAGCTCGACGCCGAAGGGCAGGGCGACCGTGACCTCGCGCAGCAGGCCCTGCTGCGCGGCGGGATAGGTCGGCCGTTCGGAATCGAGCACGTGGTAGGCCATGATCATCATGGCGAAGAGGCCACGCGCCCCATGGACATGCGGGTTGAAGGCCGTGGCGACGGCGGGGGCGTGCAGCATCCTCGGTCCTGGCATCGGGTCGGGGCCGGAACGGTAGCGAAGCCCCAACCCGCGCGCGAGCGTCCCCGGTCACAGTCCGCGTTCAGCGTGCGCCCCACACCCCCGGCCGCACCGCCACCGCGCAGATCGCGCCATAGGCGGTGATGCCGAGCGCCACCGCGACGAACTGCCCGGCCAGGCCGAAACCCAACAGGTCGCCCAGCACCCAGCCCCCGCCGACGGCGAGCGCGATGCGGCTGAGCGCGGCGGCGACCGGGAAGGCCATGCGCCCCGCGCCCATGGACGCGAAGTAGAGCGCCATGCCGATGCCGAAGCCGGGCATGGCCCAGCCGATGATGGCGAGCGCCTGGGTCGCGATGGCGCGCACGGCGGGGTCGTCGCTGAAGGCGGCGGCCGTGGCGGCGGGGAACAGCGCGACGCCGATGCCAACCGTCCCGGTCACGGCCAGCGCCAGCGCCCCGCCGGTCCAGGCGATGCGCCGCGCTTCCGGCCAATCCCCCGCGCCGACCGCGCGGCCGACCAGCGCCGTCAGCGCCGAGCCGACCCCGAAGGCGAGCGGGATCATCAGGAACTCCATCCGCGCCGAGATGCCGTATCCGGCCACCGCCGCGGCGCCATGGCTCGCGATGCGCGCCGTGACCAGGATGGTGGCGAGGTTCGCGATGGTCGCCATGGCGCAGGCGACCAGCCCCACCGCGAGGATGCGGTGGAACAGCACCTTCCGCAGCGGCGTGCGCAGCGTCGGCGTGAAGCCCGCCTGGCCGGACATGACGGCGGCGGCCATGACCAGCGCCGACCCGGTCATCGCCAGCGCGAAGGCGAGCCCGGCCCCGGCCAGCCCCATGGCGAAGGGTTCCATCAGCAGCCAGGCCAGCGGCGGATAGACGATCCATGCCCCCACCACGCCACGGGCGGCGAGCGCATGCCGCCCGCCGCCCCGCAGGATCGAGGCGAAGGTGTTGGTCAACCAGGTCGGCAGCGCACCCGCGCCGAACAGCCAGGCGGAATAGGCGGCGGCGGCCTCGGCCGTCTCCGTGCCGCCGATCAGGCCGAGCACGCTGCGCGGGAAGACCGCGAGGGGAATGGCGAAGAGCGCCGCGCCCGCACAGGCGATGACCAGCGCATGGGTGGCGAGGGCCGCCGCCTCCTCCGGCTTGCCGGCGCCGAGGGCGCGCGCGATGGCCGAGACCACGCCGCCGCCCATGGCCCCCGCCGTCATCTGGCCGAGCAGCAGCGCGAAGGGCAGGACCAGCGCCCAGCCGGCCAGGGCCAGCGTGCCCTGCCGCGCGGCAAGCCACGGTTCGATCAGCAGCGCGGCGACCTGGGTGGCGGCGAGCAGCGTGGTCGGCGCTGCCAGGGCGAGGATGCGGCGCAGCCTTTCCCGCGTGTTGACGAGCGGCGGGGCCACAAGGATGGCGGCATCATTCATGGGTCTCGGCGTCCTCCGGGACGGGCTGGTTCTCTTGGCCGCCGAAGCGGCGGCGGATGGCGTTGTTGGCGCCGGGGCCGGGGAGGATGCGGACATCCTCCGGCCCGATCGGGGTGCCGTCGGCGCGGCGTGGCGGGCTGGCGTGGATGGGCTCGCCCGTGGCGCGGTCCACCATGATGGTGGGCGGGCCCTCGCCGCCGGAGAAATGGCGCGCGCCCCAGTCGCGGATCGCGAGGTAGAGGGTGAAGGCGTCCCGCCCGCGCCCGGTCAGGCGATAGGCGTGGCGGCTGCCTTCGGGCACGCGTTCCAGCAGGCCGTGGCGGATGAGGTGGTTCAGCCGGGTCGAGAGGATGTTGGGCGCGATGCCGAGATTGGTGGCGAAGCCGTCGAAGCGGGTGGTGCCGCAGAAGGCTTCGCGCAGGATCAGCATGGCCCAGCGTTCGCCCAGCACCGCCATGGCGCGGGCGACGGGGCAGCGCATGGCGCCGAAATCGGTGGGACGCATGGCGTGCGGGGTCCTCGTTCGCGACTTTCAGCTTGCAACTTTCAAAATGAAAGTCACGCTTCGCTGACGTCTTGTCCACAGGAATCTGCGGCTGAAAGCGATCGCAGAACTTGTGTCCGAGGGGGTGCTTCGCCTACCGTATGTTGTGTCAGGGGGACATAAGGGGACGCTCGCGATGGATTGGACCGCGGAAGCGATCGAGCGCCTTAAGGCGCTCTGGGCTGAAGGCCATTCGACGGCCGAGATCGGCCGCCGGATGGGTATTTCGAAGAATGCGGTGGTCGGCAAGGCACATCGGCTGAATCTGCCGGCGCGCCCGAGCCCGATCCGCCGGGATGCGGAGCCGCGCCCGGCGCCGGCACCGCGCGCGCCACGGCCGATTCCGGCCGCTCGCGTGGCGCCGCCGCCGGTGCTGCGTCCGGCGCCGGTGGTGCCGGCGCCCACGCCGGTGGTCGCCACCTTGCCGGCACCGGTGGTGCGTGCCTTCCCGGCCGCGCGGCCGCGACTCGGCTCGCGTTCCTGCTGCTGGCCGATCGGCGAGCCGGGCACGAGCGGCTTCCGCTTCTGCGGAGCCGAGCCGATGGCCGGCAAGCCGTACTGCACGGAACACGCGGCGCTGGCCTATGTGAAGCCGCGTGATCGCCGCGAGGACGCGGCGTAAGGCGCAACCGGAGGGGTGGTGCCCCTCCGGATCACCCCGCCAAAGGGCTGCGGCCCGTTGGAATGCGGGATTTCAGCGCCGAGCACGACAGGCATGATGCCTCGTCATGGCGCATCTCAGGCCCGGAAGCGGGTCCCGGCAGCCGCGGCAATGGCCAAGTCCCCGTTTCCAAAGGCCTTGTGCCGCCGGGCGCGCGGGGATGCCGCATGGCAGCATCACGGAAACCGCTGATGGGGCGTGGCGGCGCGGCAAGGGCCGCCCGTTGCCGGTTTGCGCCCCCGCCTCTATAGCGACGGCGCCCCCCGTAGCAGCTTGCAGGTGCTTTCTCTTGGCCAGCATCGCCCCGGCGCCCGACGCCTCCCAGAACCCCGCCCTTGCCGCCCAGGCCGAGATCCTCGGCCGGCCAGCGAGCGAGACGCGGAGCTTGGCCAACGCCATCCGTGCGCTGGCCATCGATGGCGTGGAGGCCGCGAAGTCCGGCCACCCCGGCATGCCGATGGGCATGGCGGACGTGGCCACGGTGCTGTTCACGAAGTTCCTGAAGTATGACGCGGCCGATCCGCGCTGGGCCGATCGCGACCGCTTCGTGCTGTCGGCCGGCCACGGCTCGATGCTGCTCTACAGCCTGCTGCACCTGACCGGGCATGCCGGCATGGGCATCGAGGAGCTGAAGCGCTTCCGCCAGCTCCATTCCCCCGCGGCGGGGCACCCGGAATACGGCGAGCATCCGGGCATCGAGACCACGACCGGCCCGCTGGGACAAGGCATCGCGACGGCGGTCGGCATGGCGCTCGCCGAGCGGATGCTGGCCGCGCGCTTCGGCGCCTCGCTGGTCGATCACCGGACCTGGGTCATCGCCTCGGATGGCGACCTGCAGGAAGGCGTCTCGCACGAGGCCTGCTCGCTCGCCGGGCATTACGCGCTGTCGAAGCTCTGCGTGCTGTGGGACGACAACCACATCTCGATCGACGGCGACACCGCGCTGTCCTTCACCGACGACACGCTGAAGCGCTTCCAGGCCTATGGCTGGGCCGTGCGCCGCGTGGACGGGCATGATCCGGAGGCACTGGCGGCGGCGATGGCCTGGGCCACGCGCAACCGCAAGCCGACGCTGATCGCCTGCCGCACCATCATCGGCTTCGGCGCCCCATCCAAGGCCGGCACGGCCGGGTCGCACGGCTCGCCGCTCGGCGGTGCCGAGGCGGCGGCGGCGAAGGAGGCGCTGGGCTGGACCGCGCCGCCCTTCACCGTGCCCGAGGACATCAAGGCCGCCTGGGAAGCCGCCGGGCGCCGTGGCGCCGGCACGCGCCGGTCCTGGCTGAAGCGCCTCGCCAAGCATCCGCAGCAGGCGGAATTCGACCGGGCGATGTCGGGCAAGCTGCCCGAGGCCTGGCACGAAGCCCTCGCCGCGTTGCGCGCCAAGCATGCGGAAGAAAAGCCGAAGCTTGCGACCCGCGTGTCGTCGCAGCGCGCCCTTGAAGCCCTGGTGCCGAGCGTGCCCGAGATGGTGGGCGGGTCGGCCGACCTCACGGGGTCGAACAACACCAATGTGAAGGGCGTTCCCTCGATCGCGCCGGGCAACTTCGCCGGCCGTTTCGTCCATTGGGGCGTGCGCGAACACGGCATGGCCGCCGCGATGAACGGCATGTCGCTGCATGGCGGCATCATCCCCTATTCCGGCACCTTCCTGGTGTTCAGCGACTATCTGCGGCCGGCTGTTCGCCTCGGTGCGCTGATGGGCGTGCGCAGCATCCATGTGCTGACGCATGACAGCATCGGCCTGGGCGAGGATGGGCCGACGCACCAGCCGATCGAGCACCTGGCCTCCTTCCGCGCCATGCCCAATGTCTTCGTGTTCCGCCCGGCGGATGCGATGGAGACGGCGGAGTGCTGGGAACTGGCGGTGAAGCGCGCCGATGGGCCGTCGCTGCTGGCGCTGTCGCGGCAGAATCTGCCGGCGCTGCGCGCCGATGCCGGCGAGAACCGGTGCGCGCGGGGCGGGTATGTGCTCGTGGAAGCCTCCGCGGCGCGCAAGGCGACGCTGATCGCCACGGGGTCCGAGGTGCATCTCGCGGTCGCGGCGCGCGAGGCGCTGGAGGCCGAGGGCATCCCGACCGCCGTCGTCTCGCTGCCTTGCTGGGAGATCTTCTCGGCACAGGATGCCTCGTATCGCGAGCAGGTGCTCGGCACCGGGCTGCGCGTGGGCATCGAGGCGGCGATCGGCTTCGGCTGGGAGCGCTGGCTCGGTGCTGACGGAATCTTCATCGGCATGTCGGGCTTCGGGGCCTCGGCACCGGCCGAGGAATTGTTCAAGCATTTCGGCATCACATCCGATGCCGTGGCGGCGGCGGTGAAGAAGCGCCTCGCCTGATCGCGTTCATCTGAGGGGAAGGACAGGACCACCATGCCGGTGAAGGTTTCCATCAACGGGTTCGGGCGCATCGGTCGCCTGGTGCTGCGCGCCGCCTGCGAGGCGGGCCGCGACGACCTGGAATTCGTGACGATCAACGATCTCGGCTCGGTCGAGGCGAACGCCCACCTGTTCCGCTACGACAGCGTCCATGGCCGCTTCCCCGGCGAGGTGATCGTCGAAGGCGACACCATCACCATCAAGAATGCGGGCAAGACCTGGGGCCCGATCAAGATCACCGCCGAGCGCGACCCGACCAAGCTGCCGCTCGCCGGCATCGACGTCGCGATGGAATGCACGGGCATCTTCACCAGCAAGGAGAAGGCCTCCGCCCTGCTGACCGCCGGTGCGCGCAAGGTCGTCATCTCGGCCCCCGGCGACAACGCTGACGCCACCATCGTCTATGGCGTGAACCACCAGACGCTGACGAAGGAGATGACCGTCATCTCCAACGCGTCCTGCACCACCAACTGCCTGGCACCGATCGCCAAGGTGCTGCACGACAATTTCGGCATCGTCCGCGGCTACATGGTGACGATCCACGCCTATACGGGCGACCAGAACACGGTCGACACGCTGCACAAGGACCTGCACCGCGCGCGCGCGGCCGCCGTGTCCGCGATCCCGACCTCGACGGGTGCGGCCAAGGCCGTGGGCCTGGTGATGCCGGAGCTGAAGGGCAAGCTGGACGGCACCGCCATCCGCATCCCGACGCCGAACGTGTCGCTCGTCTCGCTCGACTTCGTGCCGGCCAAGACCGAGGGCCTGACCAAGGAAGCGATCAACGCGGTGATGAAGGCGGCGTCCGAGAGCGGGCCGCTCAAGGGCATCCTCGGCTACAACACGGCGCCGCTGGTCAGCATCGACTTCAACCACAACCCGATGTCGTCGACCTTCGACGCGACGCAGACGCAGGTGGTCGATGGCGGGCTCGTGCGCGTGATGTCCTGGTACGACAACGAGTGGGGCTTCTCGAACCGCATGAGCGACACGGCCGCGCTGTTCGGGTCGCTTTGACCGCATCGGAGAGGGGCACCGCCCCTCTCCGAGCCGCTGCCCGCCATCGCGGGGTTCCCTTGACGGTGCGTGACAACGTCAATGGCTGCCGTTGATGCCCGGAGCACCTGGACCGCAAGGCATCCGGAACGCGGGTCAGGCTGACGCCCCGCAGCCGGCTGCTGCGCTTGGTCCGCCGGTGGTGCCTGTTCCTGGCATTCATGCTCTCGTCATCCTGACCAGGGGAAGCCGGGACAGCCTGGCTCCGAGGGGCGCGCCGTTCGCCCGGTCGGTGGGCTGCGACGGCAACGACCATGCGGGCATGGCATGGTCTCACGGCGTCAGAGTGCCGGGACTTCCCAGAAATCATCATGTATCGATATCAAAACGAATCCTGGCGTCTCCACGTCATTGGGCATTAGGGTCTTGCGCCGGGACAGAACGGGGAGGAACCCATGTTCCGACGCGCTTTCGCGCTGGTCGTCCCTGGCGGCATGATCGGCTGCATATCCGTCGCGCAGGCCCAGTCCAACGACTTCCGGCAGGCCGTGGACGCGCATTTCAGGAGCTTTTCCGAGGCCTATGGCCGCGGCGACGCAGACGGCATCGGCGCATTGTTCACTGAAGACGCCGTGCTTATCGGGCCTGCACCGATCATTGTCGGCAGGCAGGCCATTGCGCAGAACTACAAGGGTCGGTTCGATCAGGGCTTCGGCAATATCCGCTTTCAATGGCAGTTCTACGATCCGGACGGGAACTGGGTGGCGGGGACCTATACGGTTGGCCTTCCGCAAGGTGCGGGCGACCGGCATGGGAATGTCACCAGCATCTTCCGGCGGCAGTCCAATGCATTGCTGATCCACGTCCACACCTTCAACTTCCGCAGCTGACATCGTGGCCCCGCCGTCCTGCGGGCTGCGTCGTCCGGCCACCGGCCATCGTCTTGGCGCGAATCCTCGCGCACCTGGCGAACCCTGCCCGGCGCGAGCCGCCCGAGCCGCGTGCGCGATCGCGCCGTCCGGCCTGTGCCACATCTGCTGGTGGGGCAGGCTGGCGCACGCCGACGATCGATCTGTCACGACATCGAGGTGTTCCACCACCATGGCAGCAGGCCTCTCCAGTTCCGCTCGCCGATATGCTTTGCTGCCCTGCCATGCTGCGCAACCTTCCGCTGGATCGCGCCTACCAGCTCATCGAGCCCGGCCCGGTGGTGCTGCTCGCCACCAGCGATCGCGGCGTGCCGAACGTCATGACCATGTCCTGGCACATGATGGTCGAGTTCACGCCGCCGCAGATCGCCTGCATCGTCAGCAACGGGAACCATTCCTTTGCCGCGCTGAAGCGCACGAAGGAATGCGTCATCGGCATCCCGCCGGCGCGCATGGCGAAGAAGGTCGTCGCGATCGGCAATTGCTCGGGCGCGGATACCGACAAGTTCGCACGCTTCAAGCTGGCGACGCGACCGGCGAAGCGCGTCGCGCCGCCCTTGCTGCTCGATTGCTTCGCCAACCTGGAATGCCGCGTGATCGATACGCGGATGGTCAATCGCTATTGCCTGTTCGTGCTCGAGGTGATGCAGGCCTGGATCGACCCCGATCGGCGGGATGCGAAGACCATCCACCACCGGGGCTGGGGCAGCTTCGCCGTGGACGGGCGGATGATCAGGCTGCCCTCGGACAAGGCGTGATGTGCCTGGTGGTGGGGCAGGGTTTCAGAAGGTCCAGGCGACATGGGCACAAGGGAAGGACCGGGAGGGGCTCTGCCCCTCTCCGAGACCCTGCGTCCATCGCTATTCGGCGCTGCCGGCCGCCCCGTCAGGACGCCGCCCGCACCGCGATCTCCCGCCGCACCTCGTCCGCCAGGCGCAGCCCCAACGCGACCATCACCCCGCCCGCGATCAGGTCGAGCCAGCGCGCGACCCGCAGATAGGATCGCTTCGCGACATCGGTGGAGAGCAGCAGCGCGACCGCCCCATACCAGAGCGTGGACTGCACCGCGATGATCGCGATGATGGCGAGGTGAACCCAGCCCGGCGCATGTGGCGGCACGGCGACGAGGAAGGCGCTGGTCCAGAACACCGCCGATTTCGGGTTGCTCAGCGTGGTCAGCAGCCCGGCCATGAAGGGGCTGCGGCCCGCCAGGGCGGGGCGCGCCGTGGGCCCGCCCACCGCCGGCGCCTGCAGGCCGGCACGGAGCATCTTCACGCCGACATAGGCGAGGTAGGCCGCCCCGATCAGCCGCAGCGCGGCGTAGAGCTCGCCGGCCTGGAGCAGCAGCGTGCCGACGCCGAAGAGGCTCAGCACCACCCAGACCAGCGAGGCGAGCACGATCCCCGCCGTTGCCCGCAACCCGGCGCCGCGCGATTCCGTGGCCGACAGCCAGGTCACGACGACGGTGTTCGGGCCCGGCAGCATCGCCATCAGGATGTGCATGCCGGCGAGGGTGAGAAGGACGGGCAGGAATTCCATGGATCGTGTCTCCGCTGCAGTCGGGTGGGCAAGCAAGCCATGTGCCCGGGACGGGGCGGCGATGTTTGGTGCTTTACAAATTTAGGAATTTAATCTTTTATCGGCCCGGCGAAGCGAGGAGACCATCATGACCGCACCCATGCTGCTCCCGGTGTCCAGGCAGGGCCAGGTCACCCTGCGCCGCGCCGTCCGCAAGGCGCTCGGCGATCCGCGGCATCTGGAAGGGCGGCTGGAGCATGGCGCCCTGGTGTTGCGGCCCGCCATCGCCGCGACGCCCGCCGAGGCCGAACTGCTCTTCGGCAAGCAAGGCATCACGCGCGAGGTCCTGGTCGAGGCGCTGCGGATCGTCCGGCGCCGGACTGGAGCATTTCCGGTGAAGTTGCGTTCACCTCCAAAGCTCTAGACGTTTGTTTTTGCGAGCATCTTCACCTGTCCGGATGGGTTCATCCGGACAGGATCTGCTCTAGGCATGACGGCCGCGACTGATAATATTCCTATATCGCATTCGAGGCGCCGAAACAAGCCTCCGCCGCTCATGCGCGGCGCGGTCGGCCGGCGCCGAGCAGCGAGGCGGGCGCGATTAGCAGCCAGCTCAGCCGGGCGGCTTCGGAACTGACCGGCGCGATCGCGATGGACAGGGCGAAGAGCCCCGGCAGGGCGGCGTGGCGCAGCAGCCCGCGCACGCCGCCGTCGCGTTCCACCCGCGCGGCCATGGCGCTCAGCAGGCCCGAGGCCAGCATCATCGACCCTGCATAGATCGCGGTCGCGAGTGCGCTGTGGCTGCGCGACAGCAGCGCGGTCGTGAAGGGCAGCAGCGCGACGATCCCGAGGAAGCCCAAGGTCAGCCAGGTCTGTGCCGGATCCGCCGCTTCCTGCCCGCGCACCGTCCGGACGTGGTTGATCCAGAGCGCGCCGACGACGACGAAGCTCAAGGCATAGCTGGCGAAGGCGTGGCGCATCTCGACCAGCGCCTGGAGCAGCGCGGCGCCTTCGAGCTCGGCAACGCCCTCCGGCAGGCGCAGGTCGAGCACGAGCAGGGTGACGACGATCGCGACCACGCCATCCGTCAGGGCGTCGAGGCGGTTGGCGGGCATCATGCGAGCATCCCGCCCAGCCAGCCATCGCCGCGGGCAGGGGCGGCGCGGCTGGCGCCGAGCTTGCCCTCGACGCGGAGGACGGTCGCGGGGTGGGCTGGGGACTGGCTCTGGAAGGACGGATCGTCCGCGGCCCCACCGACCAGGCGTGCCGGGCCGCGTTCGACCGAATCGCCGCCGACGCGTGGGCGGCAATAAGCGGTTTCCGTCACGTCGCAGCCCGGCGCGCCCCCGACCGCCAGGCAGCGGATGTTCGCCGGCGGCAACTGGAACCCCTCATCCGCCGATGCTAGGACCGGAAGCGTCACCAGGGCCGCGATCCAGCGGATCATGTGCAACTCCTCGTCGGGAAGAATGACGCGATGACGTATCGAACCATCGACGCGCTGGACGCCAAGGGCAAGCGGGTGCTGCTGCGCGCCGACCTCAACGTGCCGATGAAGGATGGTCGCATCACCGACCGCACGCGCATCGAGCGGCTCTGCCCCACCATCGCGGAACTGGCCAATGCCGGCGCGCGCGTCGTCATCTGCAGCCATTTCGACCGGCCGAAGGGCAAGCGCGTGCCCGAGATGTCGCTCAAGCCGCTCGCCGAGGCGCTGTCCGAGGCGCTGAAGCGCCCCGTCGCCTTCGCCGATGACTGCATCGGCCCCGAGGCCGAGGCGGCGGTGGCCAAGCTTGCCGACGGCGATATCCTGCTGCTGGAGAACACCCGCTTCCACGCCGGCGAGGAGAAGAACGACCCGGCGATGGCGGCGGGGCTGGCGAAGCTCGCCGATGCCTATGTGAACGATGCCTTCTCGGCCGCGCACCGCGCCCATGCCTCGACCGAGGGGGTGGCGCATCTGCTGCCCTCCTATGCCGGGCGGCTGATGGAGGCGGAGCTGAAGGCGCTCGATGCCGCGCTGGGCAATCCGTCGCGGCCGGTCGTCGCGATCGTGGGCGGGGCGAAGGTGTCCACCAAGCTCGACCTGCTGGGCAACCTGTCGAAGAAGGTCGATGTGCTGGTGATCGGCGGGGCGATGGCCAACACCTTCCTCGCCGCGCAGGGTTACAACCTCGGCAAGTCGCTGCAGGAAGCCGAGATGCACGACACGGCGCGCGCCATCCTCGAGGAAGCGACGTCGGGCGGCTGCGAGATCCTGCTGCCCGCCGACCTGGTGGTGGCCGAGAAGTTCGAGGCGAATGCGCCGAGCCGCATCGTCGCCGTCGATGCGGTGCCCGAGGGGTCGATGGCCCTCGATGTCGGGCCGCAGACGGTGGACGCGATCGAGGCACGGCTGCGCCAGGCGTCGACCCTGGTCTGGAACGGTCCGCTCGGCGCCTTCGAGATCCCGCCCTTCGACGTATCGACCGTGGCGACGGCGGAGCTGGTGGCCGCGCTGACGACCTCCGGCGCGCTGAAGTCGATCGGCGGCGGCGGGGACACGGTGGCCGCGCTGCGCCATGCCGGGGTGGTGGACCGCATGACCTATGTCTCGACGGCGGGCGGGGCGTTCCTCGAATGGCTGGAAGGCAAGACGCTGCCGGGGGTGGCGGCGCTGGGCTAAAGCGCTTTCCCGGTTCCTGGCCTGGTGGCGCTGGTGAAGATCGAAGGAGGGCTCTGCCCTCCTCCGAGCCTCCACCCGCCAG
>JAYSDS010000136.1:0-16073 GCA_041914265.1 Roseomonas sp. | reverse complement strand
CACCCTCGCCGCTACCTTCACCTTCTGGCTCAGGCAATGAGTCCTGAGCCTAGGCATCATCACCTTTGATGATGCGGCAACGAGACTGCGCCCGGTCAAATTGCCCCACTCAAAGCGGGCATTCGGCTCCGGGTTAGCTCGCGTAGGCAAGCCGCATCTGGTGCATAATTTCAGATTGCACCTCCCCGGTACTTTCGCAGCGCAGCCAACTCGTTGGACTGCAGGACCCACTCGGCTGGAAATGGCTCCAGCAACCGGGGCAGTGTCACGCCGTCCGGCTGTCGCCCGTCCAGGACCGCCTGGACAATCTCCGGCGCGAGGAGCGTCAGCCGCAGCAGGCTGCCCAGGTATCCCCGCTCGATCCGTTCTGCTGCCGCCATCTCGCTGATCGAGGCATAGCGCCCCTCGTCCAGCAGCTTCTGGTATCGGAGCGCCCGTGCGAGGGCCTTCACCAGCGCCGGATCCGCGCGCGTTGGCACGACCGCGTCGCCGTCGTCCGGTAACGGCGTCACCACGGTCTTCCGCCCAGGCCGTCGTCGGATCTTCAGCGGCACCCGCACCGTGATGCTGGTGGCGGCAGTCATGCGGCAGCCCTCAGCGCTTCGGGCGCGACAGCGCCGAGATCTCGCACCAGTCCCGCCAACCCCTCGACGCGGAGCCGAATGTCCGCGCTCACGGGCCCAACCACCACGCGCTCGACCAGCGCCCGGACGATCCTTGCCTGTTCTGCTGGGAACAACTCATCCCACAGCGGATCAAGCCGATGCAGCGCGTCGCGGACCTCTCGCTCGGTTAGGTCTGGCGCCTCCCGCCGCGCCGCCAGCCAAGTGCCGACCACGATCTCCGGCTGGCGGAGCAGAGCGCGAACCTGGCTGATCACGACGCCCTCGATCTGCGCGGCCGACACGCGCCACACGATGCTGTCATCCACGACCGTGTCGGCCTTCAGCACCCGCCGCGCGACGTAGTAGCAATAGCGCCGACCATTCTTCACGGCATGCGTTGGCGACATCGCGCGGCCATCGATCCCAAAGATCAGCCCCTTCAGCAGCGCCGGCGCATGCTGTCGGTTCTGCGCCGCACGGCTGCGCGGGCTGACCTGCAGGATCGCATGCGCCCGGTCCCACAGGTCCCGCGGCACAATGGCCTCGTGCTCGCCGCGATAGACGTTCCCCTTGTGCGCGACCTCACCGATGTAGGTCCGCAGGTTCAGCGCCTTGTAGACGTCGCCCTTGTCCAGCGGCCGGCCCGCCTTGCTGGTGGCGCCCTCCGCACGGAGGCGGACCACCGTTTCGATGCCCGATCCCGTCTCGGCGAAGATCTCGAAAACCTGCCGCACGCGCGTGGCCTCGGCCTCGTTAATGACCAGCTTCCTGGCCACCACGTCGTAGCCGAGCGGCACCCTCCCCCCCATCCACATGCCGCGGGCGCGCGAGGCGGCGAATTTGTCCCGGATGCGCTCCCCGATCACCTCGCGCTCGAACTGCGCGAAGGAGAGCAGGATGTTCAGCGTCAGCCGCCCCATGCTGGTCGTGGTGTTGAACGACTGCGTGACGGAGACGAAGGTGACGCCGTGCGCCTCCATGGTCTCCACGAGCTTCGCGAAGTCCATCAGCGATCGGCTGAGCCGATCAATTTTGTAAACGACGATGACATCGACGAGATCTTGCTCGATGTCGGCCAGCAGCCGCTTCAGCGCAGGGCGTTCCAGCGTGCCGCCGGAGAAGCCGCCATCGTCATAGCGGTCCCGCAACAGGGTCCACCCCTCGGCGCGCTGGCTGGCGACATACGCCTCGCAGGCCTCGCGCTGCGCATCGAGGGTGTTGAACTCCTTGTCGAGCCCCTCGTCCGTGCTCTTGCGCGTGTAGACCGCACAGCGGAGCTTTCTTGTGGTCGCCGGCATCACCTCGCCGCCAGATGCCTTCCGCCTCATGCTCCGGGCCTTCCCTTGAGACCAAAGAACGTCCAGCCATTCCACCGCGTGCCGGTGATGTGGCGGGCGATGGCGGAGAGCGACCGATACGGCCGGCCCTCATACTCGAAGTCATCGGCGCGGACGGTGACGACATGCTGCACGCCATCATGCTCGCGGATCAGCCGCGTGCCCGGCAGCGGCCGGCTGTCGGCGCGGATCCGCCGCAGCACGACATTGCCGCCGTCGAGTTGTTCGCCGAGCGCCTCGAGCCTCGCCCGCGTTTCCAGCTTCAGCCCGCCATAGGCCAGTTCTTGAACCCGGTAGGCCAGCCTGCTGGTGATGTAGCTGCGGCTGAACGGCGGCGGCTCCTTGCCATACAGTCGGCGCCACTCCGCCTTCAGCTCGGCGATCGGCGCCGTCTTGATCCAGGCCAGCCGGCCCAGGACCTGCTCCTTCGGGACCGTGGCGATGGGCAGCGCCACCGGCTCGATGGCATCGGCGCTGCGATTTCGGCGGGTCATACGGAACTCCTCTCCAAGGGGTCCGCATGCACGCTCTGGTGGGCGGCATAGTGTAGCGAACTCTCTCCGGCAGCCTCGAGGTCGCGGTCGAACGCCTCGGCAGTGCGGCTTCGCAGCCGCAGCAGGCCGCGGGCGAGGATGTCGCACACCTCGCGCAGGTGGGGCGGGAGGTGGTGGAGGGAGCCCGACCCTTGGCTCGCGGTCCGGCGCATCAATGCGAATTCCTGCGAACAGCGGTGCATGCCGCGATATGCTTTGGGCCATGAACCCCGAATCGATCCCAGGCATCCTCCCCTTGGCGGAGGCTCTGAGGGCCTGGTCGAACCCCGAGCTGCTGCGCGCTGTCGAGGTCGCTGAAGCACCCTTCACACTGGACCAATGCGACCAGCATCAACGCGAGTGGCTTGCCGAGATCATTCATCGCCGGCAGCATCCGCAACGGAAGCGGCGCGAGCCCGTTGAGCCGCGATACCAAGCGCTTGAGAACGCCTGGTATCAGCTGTTCGTCGACTTCAACGCGAAGGTGGCATCCGGGGAGATCGTGCTCTGGGGTCGCATGATAACGCCCCTCGCTCGAGCCGATGCCGAGCCTCTGCCGGCGGTGTGGGCCGATGAGCTGCTCTATCATCTGGGGCGGGGCACCGTCCTCTTTCGCGAGAACGCGTACCGAGACGTCACCGTTGGGCCGCGCAGCAGCGCCGCATTGCTCGAGGCGCGCCTGCAGGCGACGCGCAGGGCAGCCGGTCCCATCCCGTTGGCTGCGGCGCTTCGCGAATGGACGGACCCTGCTTTGCTGAGCGAGGTTTGTCGGCGCGAGCGGGAGCATACCCCGTACGAGATGGCGATCCTCACCACACATCTGCTGCTGTCCAAGGCCGAGGATCTCGCGCAACCATCGGAACACCGTTGGGTGCTGGGAGCGCCGGATTTCACACGGGTCATGGCGGCATGGGATGCACTGGAGAATGATTTCCGCGCCCGCCTGGTCCGGGGGGAATTCCATCTGCGCGGCGTCATGGCGAAGCCACGTCGCGAACAGCACTCCGAGATCCTGCCGGGCGCCTGGGCGGCCGACCTCGCCTTCGACTTCCAGCGGAATGCCGTTAGCCTTGATGATGCTCGGTATGTCGCCGTGACGGCGAGCTACGCAGCCGGTCCACAGGCGGAGGTCTTGCCGGCGACGGGGACCATGCGGGCGGGGACGAGCCTCGAGAGGAAGGATTGGTTGCTGCAACCGCTGCTCCCGCGGGTCAGAGGCGCGGGAGGAAGGACGCGCGCCCCATCATTGAGGAAGCCCTGCTGGCGCACTGGGACCACCTGTTTCCAACCGGCGCCCGTACGGACCCTGGCTTCTGGACCGAACTGTCGCGAACTCTCATCAAACGCGTCGCGAGGACGCCCTTGAGGCCGGGCGAGAGGTTTCCGAAGGAGGATACGGTTCGTAAGCATCTCCCGGAGATTTACGCTCGGCTGCTGGTCGAAAAAGGCGGCTCCTCGCAATGCGCCCAATAAACCAGAATACTTTTAGGATCCGCTGAAAGCCGCGGATTTCCGCCATTTTCCGGCTGGCATTCTGGCCGCAATTCCAATGCGCCCAACTGAATTACGCCCAGGAATTTAACGACCAAACGACCAGCCTACCTGCTCGGCATCACCGCAGACCGCGAGGTGCCGCGCATGTCTACGACCGCTTCCTTCCCATCAATCCGCCTCACCCAGATCGAACTCGCACGCCGCTGGAAGATCAGTCCGCGCACGTTGGAACGCTGGCGCTGGCTCAAGTTGGGGCCTCCGTACCTGAAGCTCGGTGGCCGCGTCGCCTACCGGCTCGAGGATATCGAGGCCTATGAGGTCGAGCAGTTGCGGGGTCAGGCGTGATGGACGCCGCCGTTGCTGCTGCGATGTCGGATCCGGAGCGCAACCCGCATTTCCGGCGCCGCTGGGATGAAGGCGTGCCGCACATCCTGCGCTCTTCGGCCAAATCCTCGACGCCCGCCATCGGCACGCTCGGGCTGCTGCTGCAGGAGGCGTTGAGCCGTGCGAGCCGGTCCTCCGCCGCCGCTCGCCCTATCCAGCCGCCGGAGTGCCCCATCGATGGCTGACGGTGGATTTCCGATGCCCACGCTCGCCGCCCTGGCGTCGACGCCGCGATGGGTTGCGTGGCAGACACAGGACCGGGACGGCAAGCCGACCAAGGTTCCCTTCCGAGCGAACGGGGCCACGGCGAAGGCCGATAGCCCCTCGACCTGGTGCGATCGCGCTGCGGCGGCCGAGCGTGCCGCTCTGCTGCCGAGGCCCTACGGTACAGGGGGCGTCGGCATCATGCTCGGCGACCATCAGGGCCTGGCGATCGGCGGCCTCGATCTCGATACCTGCCTCACCGAAACCGGCGACATGGCGCCGTGGGCTGTCGAGATGGTGCAGCGGTTCTGCTCCTACGCCGAGATTTCACCCTCCGGCACGGGGGTGAAGATCTTCTTCACCTACGATGCGGCTGACCTCGTCAGGCTACGGCAAGTGATGGGATCCGAGTGGGGGAAGCAGTACAAGCGCGGCACTGGCGGCACCCATCCGCCGGCGATCGAGCTGTATCTCGGCAACCGCTTCTTCGCCGTGACCGAGGACCAGCGCGGCGAAATTGGGCAACTGCGCCATGTTGACACCGAGACCCTGCTTTGGCTGATCCAGGAAGCGGGGCCGGCCTTCGCGCAAAAGCAGAAGAAGGAGCGCCCGGAGCCGAAGCGGCGCGGGAAGGCGGAGCGAGCCGAACGGCAGGACGGCAGCGACGGCAGCCGCAGCGGCGTCGCGTTCGGCGTCGCCTGCCGCGTTGTGCGCGATGGCGGCTCCTATGCCGACATGCTCGCCGCGCTGGCCGCTGATCGGCGCACCGCCGAATGGCTAGCCGAGAAGGGCATGCCCAACGGCGAGCGCGAAGCGCGACGGACTTGGGACAACGCCAACAAGGTCACCAGCCCCCGCCCGACGTGGCTGGACAAATGCCAGACCGGCCAGGACGGGGCCGCACGCGGCAACCTGCACAACACCTTGCTGGCGCTGCGGGAAGATGATCGCCTTCGTGGTGTCTTCCGCCGCGACGAGATGTTGTGCGCAACCGTGCTGAAGGAACGCGTGGGCTTCGAGGCGCTGGTTACCGCCACCGATGTCCACGTCGGTCGCCTGCAGGCCATGCTCCAGAAGGAAGGCCTGGAGACGGTCGGCAAGGACACCGTGCATCAAGCGGTGGATATCGTCGCCGCGGAGAACGCCTTCCACCCCGTCCGCGACTATCTGAACAGGCTCCATTGGGACGGCTATCCGCGCCTCGGCACTTGGCTGCACCACTATCTCGGCGTTGAGCGCAACGACTATGCCAGCGGCATCGGCAGGATGTTCATGATCGCCCTGGTCGCGCGCGTTATGCGGCCCGGCTGCCAGGCGAACTACATGCTTATCCTCGAAGGCCCGCAGGGTGCCCGTAAGAGCACCGTCTGCCGCATCCTCGGCGGGCCGTGGTTCAGCGATGGAATGCCGGACATCCGCGCCGGCAAGGACGTGTCACAGCACCTCAAGGGCAAGTGGCTGATCGAGGTGGCGGAGATGTCCGCGCTCGACAAAGCCGAGGCGGCGGCGCTGAAGGCGTTCATCACCCGCGACACGGAGCGCTACCGCCCGAGCTACGGTCGGCTGGAGGTGATCGAGCCGCGGCAATGCGTCTTCATCGGCACCACCAACAAGGCAGTCTATCTACGCGACGAAACCGGCGGCCGTCGCTTCTGGCCGGTGAAAGTCGGCACCATCGACACCGACGCTTTGCGGCGCGACCGTGACCAGCTTTTCGCGGAAGCTGTGGCGCTATTCAACCTGGACGAGGGTTGGTGGCCAACCTCCGGTTTCGAGAGCCAGCATATTCGGCCTCAACAGGATGCGCGATACGAAGCGGATGCGTGGGAGGAGGCCATTGCCGAATGGCTATCGGGCAAGTTGGTAGTGACCATTCTAGAGGTGGCGCGCGGTGCGGTTGGCGTCGAGACGCCCAAGGTCGGAACCCAGGAGCAGCGCCGCATTGCGGCGGCGCTGGAGCGCCTTGGCTGGGTGAGGGGTCGGAAGACAAAGGCAGGTGTCCCTTGGACGCGTGCGGTGACGCAGTGACGCAGGTGACGCACTCCTCTTCCAGGCACCTGACCGAAAGCTGTTCAACTGTAGGTAATATATAACCTTAGGTGGAACAGGGGTTATGGAGCGCGCACGAAGGAAAATGCGTCACTATGCGTCACTGCGTCACCCGAAGGCGCGCCCGGCTGGGCTGCTCCCCGCCCGACGCAATGATCCGTCGATCCTGCTGTTATGCGCAGAGAAATTCTCAGATCGTAGTATGGCGTAGCACCGCGCAATTGCGGTCGATTGTGCTGAGGAATCCCGATCCGGTATCTCATTGAGGTCGCGGCGACCGGCCCGACGCCACTCCCATGACGGAGGGTTCGAGATGCCAGAGTTGCGCGCCGCGCCCACGCACGTCCCCGCCTACAAAACGGTCAGAACAGCAGACCTGATTCCATATGCTCGGAACGCACGCACGCATTCCGACGACCAGGTCGCGCAGATTGCGGCGAGCATCCGCGAGTTCGGCTTCACCAATCCGGTGCTCACCGATGGTGAGAACGGCATCATCGCCGGCCATGGCCGCGTGCTCGCCGCGCGCAAGCTGGGTCTGGCCGAGATACCGGTGATCGAGCTCGCGCATCTGAGCCCGGCGCAGCGCAAGGCGTACGTGTTGGCGGACAACCGCCTCGCGCTCTCGGCCGGCTGGGACGAGGACCTGCTCCGGCTGGAACTGGCCGACCTGCAGGATCTGGGGTTCGACCTGGACCTGACCGGCTTCGCCGCCGAGGAGATCGCCGGCTTCCTGGCCGAGCCGACCACCGGCCTCACCGATCCGGATGAGATCCCTCCCCTGCCGGAGGTACCGGTATCTCAGCCGGGCGATGTCTGGATCCTGGGCCGGCATCGTCTCGCCTGCGGCGACTGCACCGATCCGGCTGTGGTGGAGCGTGTGCTCGCCGGCGTCCGCCCCCACCTCATGGTCACCGACCCGCCCTATGGCGTCGACTACGACCCCGACTGGCGCAACCGCGCCGGCCTCAGCACCACGCGCCGCACCGGCAAGGTCGAGAACGACCACCGTGCCGACTGGCGCGAGGCCTGGGCCCTGTTCCCCGGTGAGGTCGCCTATGTCTGGCATGGCGCGCTCCACGCCACCACCGTCGCCGACAGCCTGACCGCCTGCGGCTTCGACATCCGCGCGCAGATCATCTGGGCCAAGGATCGCCTCGTCCTCGGCCGCGGGCACTACCACTGGCAGCACGAGCCCTGCTGGTACGCCGTGCGCGGCCAGGGCCATTGGTCCGGCGATCGCAAGCAGACCACCCTGTGGCAGATCACCGGACGCAGCGAGGATGCCGAGACCATCCACGGCACCCAGAAGCCGGTCGAGTGCATGCGCCGGCCGATCGAGAACAACTCCTCGCCCGGCCAGGCGGTGTACGAGCCGTTCTCGGGTTCGGGTACCACCCTCATCGCGGCGGAGATGACGGGGCGGTCCTGCCATGCCATCGAGCTGTCGCCGGCCTATGTCGATGTCGCCGTGGCGCGCTGGGAGGTGTTCACGGGCCACCAGGCGGTCCGGGAGGGGGATGGGGCGCTGTTCAGCGGGCTCGGCCCGGGGCCCGGCCGCGGCGCGCCCAGCAGCCCCACGGAGGGCAGCCATGCGGCGGTATGAACCAACGCCGGAGCAGCGCCGCACGGTGAAGACCATGGCGGGGTTCGGCATCCCGCACACCGACCTCGCGCCTTTCCTCGGCATCGATACCAAGACGCTGCGCAAGCACTTCCGGGAGGAACTCGACCGGGGGATGACGGAGGCGAATGCGAAGGTGGCGCAGTCGCTGTTCCAGATGGCGACACAGGGCAAGAACGTCGCCGCGGCGATCTTCTGGATGAAGGCCCGGGCGGGGTGGCGCGAGAAGCAGGAAGTCGATGCCAACGTCCGGACGGACATGCGGGCCATCCACGTGATGTCGGGGGTGCCGCGCGCGGACGATCTCACGGACGAGGAGCTGATGCGCATCGCCTCGGGCGGGAGGCGCCGGATCGGTACCAGTCGCAATGATGGGGACGGCAGCGATGGACGGTGACGTGCCTCGGTTGACGGAGGATCAGCGCCGGGCCGCACGGGCGATGGCGGGGCTCGGCGTCGCGCGGCGTCAGATCGCGAAGTACCTGGGGCTGGGCGAGGCGGAACTCGCAGCCTGCCTCGGCGACGAGCTGGACCAGGCGGAGGCAGACGCGAACAGCAAGGTGGCGAAGGCGCTGTTCACAATGGCGACGCAGAAGAACAACGTCGCGGCGGCGATATTCTGGATGAAAGCGCGCGCCGGGTGGAAGGAGAAGCAGGAGATCGAGATCAGCGCCGAGCATCGCCAGCGCTACGTCATCAATGCGCCGCCGGTGATGTCGGAGAAGGAGTGGCTGGCGACCTATGCGCCGAAGACGCTCGGCTGATCCCGTTCCATCGCATCTGTTCAACACCGAGCAACGACCGTTGGTCGGTCGTGAACAGGGGATGCTTAATGGCCCAGCCACAATTGGAAGAGGCCTACGGTGTCGATGCCTCCTCCAGAATCCCCTCGGCGGACAGCGGCCGGAATGTAAGGCATCGGGCGTAGAAGTTGCGAAGGTCGGCTCCGGCCTCGGGCTGCGCCGCAGCAATGGCATCAATGCAGGTGTCCCACGAGAGAACGCCAAGCCGCCGCCGTTGCGTGAGCCAGTCCAGCAGCGGGAGAAAGACGCGCTCTTCCCAAGATCGGAGCTCCAAAGCCTCCGGGCGCCCCTCGTAGGCCCTGACGCGCTCGTGGACCGCCTGGGCGATCACATGGGGGTCCATGCATGCCTCGAGATTGGAGATCCCTGCACCCCGCTGATCCGGCCGTGGCGCAAGCACGAAGAAGCCGAGAGATGTGAAGCTGGTTACGGGGCGGCCCGTCGCTTCGATGATCTTCGCCACACAGGCCACGTTGCGTGCAGCCTGGTTGAACATCGGAGCGTTGCGCGTGCCGCTCGATAGGTTGCTGAACATCTTCGCCTCAACGACGATGAACTGCATCGCGTCGGGCTGCAGACTCAGTCCTGCCTGGGTCCTTGGCTGGAAGTCGAAGTGCCCGACGACCCCATCGGCATTGGTGAAGCCCTCACCTAAAGGGTCGCCTCGACGACGTGGCCGAAACAGCGAGCCAAGCCGTGCCTCCGAGTACCATTTTGCTCCCGGCTCGAAGGCGAGCGGATGATCTGCAATACGATGGGTCTCGATCGCATCCAGGACGAGGCGGAGCATCCAACCTTCGTTGAAGACCTCAGTCGGAGGAAACCGCGCATCAGTTCCTGTCTCGCAGGCGCGGAGAAGCCGCGTCAGGCGCTCTGCATTGCGTGTGCTGGAATCCATGGCGCCGCCCGCGTTAACTGCTTCGAGCAGGCTAGCGTGCCGATGCGGTGGAGAGCCAGGATCGCGCCTGGGCTCCCATCACAATGCCCATAGCGGCCTAGGTGCGGCTGGCTCGTGCCCGAAGCCGAGCTACCGCAGTGTGCGTCCAGTCGCCGGCGCCGCTGGGGGGCGGCACGCCACGCGCGTTGAGCTCGCGCGCCAAGGCCGCGTGACTTTCCGTGCCTGCGGGCCAACGCTGCCCGAATTCCAGCGCCAGCCGGTGCGCAGTGCGATCCGCAACCTCTCGTCGCGCCTGTGCCGCCGCCGCGGCATCGGGGCCACTCGCAGGCCTATAGCCCCGATCCCCGCCCAGCACCTTTCCCCTGGCCTTCGCCGCCGCCAGCGCAGCCCTGGTCCTCTCGCTGATCAGCTCGCGCTCCTTCTGCGCCATCGCCGCATAGATTCGCAGCATCAGGTCGTCCGCTCCGGGCATGTCCGCCGCCCGGATCGAGACGCCATCCTCCAGTAGCTGCGACAGCGTGTGCGCCCGGCGCGTGATCCGATCCAGCCGCGCTGCCACCAGCACCGCCTCCAACTGCCGGCAGCGGGCCAGCGCTGCCTGGAACCCCGGCCGCCTGTCGTCCTTGCCCGAGGCGATGTCGGAATACTCCGCCACCAGCGTCCAACCCTGCGCGGCGACGAAGGACCGGATGCTGGCCTGCTGGGCCTCCAGGCCCAGCCCGCTATTCCCCTGCTCGGCGGTCGAGACCCGGATCAGCCCGACCGCGAGACGGGGTGCCTGGGCGCCAAGGCGCATCAGCCTGCCGCCGGCAGCGTGGCAGTGGAAATGCGGTAGATGGAGAAGGATCCCTTCGATCCCTGCTTGTTCGGGCCGACCTGCCGGACGCGCTCCAGCACCTCGATCGTGATGCTGCGGCGCTTGAGCCCGGCGAGGAAGCCGCGGACCGTGTGCGGCTGCCAGCCGGTAGCCTCGATGATTTGGGCGATGGTCGCACCCTCGTCCCGGCGCAGCAGGGCGAGCACCGCCTCCTGCTTGGTGCCGGTGCGGGGCTGGCGCGGTGCGGAGGGATCACGCCGGGAACCAGGAGCGGCGGCCAGGGCGGTGCGCAGGGCCGTGACGGCGTCCTCCAGTCCATCGCGGTCCGGGGCGTCCCAGGCTGCCGTGACAGCCGCCGCGGCCATGCGCAGGGCGGCCGCACGGCCGCTGCCGTCGCGCTGACTCACAGGCGGGCGCTGAGGGGCCTGCGGCGCCTCGCCGCTCGCCGGAGGGCGGCGCGGGCGCAAAGGCCGTCAGTGACTCTCCCTGGGGCGCTGCGGGCAGAAGGGCTATTTCCGGCGACTCCCCATCAGATACGTCTGCACGGTCGTCTCCGCCCTCGGCGTCCAGGCGGAGGTCGACACCGACATCGAGGGCAGCCTGCGCCAACGCCTGCTCCTCCTCATACTCGGCCGGGGTCAGCCCGCCGAGTTCCGCCCCGTCCACCGCGTTGGCTGGCTCCGGTTCGATGCTGATGGCGCGCAGTCCCTCATCGGTGATGCGCAGCAGTCTGGTCCGCCCCTCGATCTGCCAGGCGTCCCGGGTGCTGTGGGCGCTGGCGGGCTCGTCGCTGACCAGTCCGTGCTTGAGCAGGGACTTCGCCACCGTCTGCCGCGCGGCTGCCGGAAGGCGTTCGGGCGGAATGGCGAGACGGTCGTCGCGCTGGCTCGCCTGGCTGAGGATGATGCGCTGGGTGTCGGAGAGCTTCGCCATCGTCGGGCTCCGGTTCCGCACCCGATGAGCCGGGTGCTACCGGCCCGAGCCCCGCGGTCGAGCTCCAGCGGGGCAGCGCGGTGCTCTCCGCGCGACCGACCATTCGCTCTGTCCCCGCGCGAAGCCAAGCGACGGAGGCGATCATCATATTGCTTTCTCGAAGGCACGCCGTGCCGCCGAACGCAGCTCGTCCATGCTCGAAGCACCGGTCCCTTTTCCCGATCCGATCAACCGGTCATTCTGCACGCATGATGCCGCGGTACGTCCAACCGGTTCGGCTCAACCCACGCTCCGCGCGTGATAAACATCGCATCGAGGCCTCCTGATGAGCCCGTACGCATGACGGCATTCGAAGGCCTCCAGGGGCGCCGACAACAATGGGCGCTGGCGACAGTCTTACTCACTCTCGGCATGGCGGTGTTGGACAGCAGCGCCACGAATGTCGCCCTGCCGTCCATCGCGGCAACGCTTCGGGCCAATCCTTCCCACGCCATCTGGGTCATCAATGCATTCCAGCTTGCGCAGCTGGTCGCCCTGCTGCCATTCGCGGCGCTCGGTGAGATCCATGGCTACAGACGGGTGTACCTAGGCGGCGTCATCGTTTTCGCGCTCGCATCGCTCGCCTGCAGCTTCGCGGACTCACTTGTGCACCTCGCGCTCGCACGACTGGCGCAAGGGTTTGGCTCGGCGGGTATCCTCAGCGTGAACCTCGCATTGATCCGCCACATCGTTTCTCGCGACAGGCTTGGCAGGACGATTGGCATGAACGCGATGGTGGTGGCGATCGCCTCCACCGTCGGACCGAGCTACGCGGGCCTGGTGCTCGGCTTTGCCTCCTGGCCCTGGCTGTTCGCGCTCAATGTTCCGCTCTGTGCCTTGTCCTTCGTGGTGGGGGTGCGCAACCTACCCGACACAGCCCGCGCCGCACGTCGATACGACTGGATGGAGGCGTTGGCCACTGCTGCCGGCGTCGGGCTCACGGTGATGACATTGGTTGCTATCGGCCAGGGCCTCGCCTTGCCGTTGATTGTTGCCCTTGCAGTCGCCGCGATCGCAGCAATGGTCCTGCTGCTCAGGCGCATGCCGGACCATGCCGCACCGATGCTCCCGCTCGATCTCCTCAGGACAGGGGCCTTCGGTCTGACGGTGGCAACCTCGGTCTCGTCCTTCGGGGCACAGATGATGGCACTCACCGCCCTGCCATTCCTGTTCCATGACGGCTTCGGCTTCTCGCCGGAACTGATCGGACTGGCGATGGTGCCCTGGCCGCTGACGTTGGCGATCGCGGCGCCGGCGGCGGGTCGGCTTGCCGATCGCGTCCCCGCCAGTTGGCTCTGCGCAAGCGGCTTGAGCGTACTTGCGGTGGGCCTTTTGGCACTTGGAAATTTGCCGGACAGCCCCGCGATCTGGGACATTGGCTGGCGGATGGCACTATGCGGGGTGGGGTTCGGTCTGTTCCAAACACCCAACAACCGCGCGCTGATCCTTGCGGCTCCGGCATCACGCGCCGGGGCGACGAGCGGCATGATGAGCACGGCCCGCCTGTTCGGCCAAGCCATCGGTGCCGCGCTGGTGGCGCTGCTGCTGCGGCTGCTTCCGGAAGCTGGCGCGATGTTGGCAGTCGTCGCGGCGGCAGGCTTCGCCGCCTGCGGTGCCATCCTGAGCCTGCTGCGACTTCGTGAAGCCGCTGACCAATAGTATCCTGCGCGCGACGGCGGCGGGGAGGTTGGTGACTGTGGATCAACGGCGACGCAGTGGCCTCGATTACCACGCTGCTGTGGAAAGTCCCGCCCAAGGTCTGGGCCGACGGTGCCGCCATGGCCGACGCGTCACCGAACAAGCGCATGACAGCGCGGTTCGGGCCCGGCGTTGCCTTCGCGCAGATTGGCATCGTTGGCTTCGACGGGCAGATCGAAGTTGAGGCGCTACGGCTGTACGGCCTGCCGGAGGCGACGCCGGCGCTGCTGCGCGGCACGCCGGCCCTGCCGGTCGGGCAGCGGGAGTTCGCGGCGGAGGTGGCGTGGGATCTGCCGAATCTGGCACCGGGCGGGACCAGCCTGCTCGGCGTCACTGTCAACGGCGCGCGGCAGGGAGACCTTGCCCATGCGGCGCTGGCGTCCTCGACGCGCTTCATCGAACTCGACGCCGCCGCGTGGTCCAACAACACGGTGCGCGTGATGGCGCGCAACATCTCCCCTGCTACCTTCGACCTAGGCGCGGCCACGCTAACGGTGCAGGTTACCAAGCGGCGCGTGCCGTGAGCTTGATGGCGGGTGCGGCTCCGTCGCCTCCGCACGCGCCGTGACCCGAGCCGTCACGGCCGGTGGCAGTCGCTTCACCACCGCCTTAATCATGCGTGTGGGGACCAACGCGAGGCTGATTCGGCACGCATCATGCCCTGCATCAACCCTCCACTCACTCGGCGCCACCAAACAAGCAGCAAGCCCCGGATGATGCCGTGGCGGTACGCCACGGTTGCGACGGAGGTGTCTGGCCTGCTGCTGCAGCAGATTGACCTCATGTAGGCAGCCCAGAATTAGCGTCGCGACCGACATTCTCCATCAGCTTGCCCCCGTTTGTGCGCGCAGTAGGCGAAGGCCGCTGACGTAGCGGGCCTGACCACGGTCGTCTCGTCGCAACGGCGTCGATGCTTTGCCGTTGCCGCTAAACTCTGAGAGCCCATCCGGAAAGAAGTTGAGTCGATTGAATCGCCTGTGATTCCCTTCTCCTGCGGACGATTCGCGGGAGGCAGGCGGATGGCGTGGACGGCGGAACATCGACGCGTGGCGGATCGGCGCAGGCTGCGTTACCTGTCTGACCTGACGGATGCCGAATGGGCGCTGGTGGCGCCGCTGATCCGCCCGGCGAGGCATGGTGGGCGCCCGCGGACGGTGGATGTGCGCGAGGTGCTGAACGCCGTGTTCTATGTGCTCTCCACCGGCTGCCAGTGGCAGGCGCTGCCGAAGGACCTGCCGCCGAAGAGCACGGTCTGGGATTACTTCTCCCGATGGGAATGGGAAGGCACCATCGAGCGCATCCATCATGTGCTCTACGTCGCGGTGCGCGAGCAGGCCGGGCGGGAGGCCAGCCCGACGACGGCGATCATCGACAGTCAGACGGCCAAGGGCGCGCAAAAGGGGGCACTACGGTCGATCCGTCCGGCTACGACGCAGGCAAGAAGGTCGTCGGCCGCAAGCGCCATCTGCTGACCGACACCCACGGCATGCTGCTCGCCGTCATCGTGCATCCCGCCAATGTGCAGGATCGCGACGGGGCTGAACCGCTGCTGCGGCAGACGCGCAGGCTGTTCCCGTTCATCGAGCGCATCATCGGTGATGCAGGCTATCAGGGGCCGAAGATGGTCGCCGCCGCAGCCCGCACCGGCGCGTGGAAGATGGAGATCGTGCGCCGCTGCGACCGCCATCGCTTCGTCGTGCTGCCCAAGCGCTGGATCGTCGAGCGCACCATCGGATGGATCAGCCGCAACCGCCGCCTCGCCCGCGACTTCGAGCGGCATTGCCGCATCGCCGCCGCCTTCGTCCGCATGGCCATGATCCGCATCATGCTCCGCCGCCTCGCAGCAACACCCTCACCGTGACTCAGAACTTCCCGGATGGGCTCTAAGGGGGCAGGTCAGTATGCGGAGCGCGTCGAGCAACGCCGGTCCGGCAATTGCACCAGTAATGCCGGCGAGGATCGTCACGACCGCGGTCAATGCGGCAACGCCGCCAGCTTGCGCACTAACCGCCATAGAAACGGCGGCGGTGGCCGTCACCGTCCTGCTGCGACGGGAGCGCGCGACGTGATCGCGGTGGCGTGGGCGCGGGTGCAAGGCCGGACGCCATCTCTGTCCTGCAGCACCTCGCCGAATGGTTCGAGGACTACAACACCATCCACCCTCACAGCGGCTTGCGCACGCGGTCGCCCCGTGAGTTCATCGCTGTGCAATCAGTAACCCAAGCCGCATGTCCGGTTTGACGGGGACACCTGCAGGCAGCAGGATTTCGTCTTGAGATCTTTAAAGAGTGCGTTTCGCGAACGGCGGGTTTCGCGCTTGTGCGCAACTCTACGCCCCAGCACTCCTGGTCGCCAGGCCAAATGAAGAGACAATGAGGCCCTCAGAAGCGATTTTTCTTGCCGCGTCCAAGAAATACTCTTTAAATCGCATCATCTCAATATGTGGAGGCTGCGTATTGCAGAAGATTCGTAACTTCATTGAAATTACTGCAAATAGGTGCTGTCTCGCCGTTTGTCTGTTGGTACTCCATGGATGCGGGCCGCTCGCGAACTTGGTGGACTCCCAGATCAATGGCATCGAAGCAGAGACACAGCGGCCAGTGCTGACCTTCCCCCCTGAACGGGATCCATCGGTGATGAGACAGTTGGCCTCCT
>JAYSDS010000135.1:0-16180 GCA_041914265.1 Roseomonas sp. | reverse complement strand
TTTCGGCCTTTGCTGGGGTGGCTTGGAGGGGCAACGCCCCTCCAATTCCACAGCCAAGCCCGGCGGATCGCCGCGTGGGCTCTCGCCCAATAGAGCCCATGGCCGGGCGAGGCTTACAGGAGCTCGGCGCATCCTGCGTCGTTGCGCGCGCGGCCATTCCCCCCTTAGCCTTTCCCCTGGCCCGCGACAGATGGGCTTCAAACGGCCGCCAAAGGCCCGGATTCAGGGGGAGAACCAGGATTTGCTGACGCTATCGCTATTGCTCGTGATCCTGCTTGGGGCGTGTTCCATCGCCTACGGCGTCGTCACGGCCAAGGACGTGCTCTCCCGGGATCCGGGCAATGAGCGCATGCAGGAGATCGCCACCGCGATCCAGGAAGGCGCTTCCGCCTATCTCAAGCGGCAATACACCACCATCGCCATCGTCGGGGTGGTGCTGTTCATCCTCGTCGCCTGGCGGCTGGGCATCACGGTGGCCATCGGCTTCCTGCTCGGCGCGGTGCTGTCGGGTGTCGCAGGCTTCATCGGCATGAATGTCTCGGTGCGGGCCAATCTGCGTACGGCCCAGGCGGCCATCGGCTCGCTCGCCGCGGGGCTGGATGTCGCGTTCAAGTCGGGGGCGATCACCGGCATGCTGGTGGCCGGCCTCGCCCTGCTGGGGGTGGCCGTCTACTTCTTCATCCTCACGGTGCTCGGCGGCTTCGCGCCGAACAGCCGGCTGGTGATCGATGCGCTGGTGGCGCTCGGCTTCGGGGCCTCGCTGATCTCGATCTTCGCCCGTCTCGGCGGCGGCATCTTCACCAAGGGGGCCGATGTCGGCGGCGACATGGTCGGCAAGGTCGAGGCCGGCATCCCCGAGGACGACCCCCGCAACCCGGCGACCATCGCGGACAATGTCGGCGACAATGTCGGCGACTGCGCCGGCATGGCGGCGGACCTGTTCGAGACCTACGCGGTGACCATGGTCGCGACGATGGTGCTCGCCGCCATCGCCTTCGCGGGGACGGACTTCCTGCGGGCGGGGATGATCTATCCGCTCGCCATCGGGGCGGTCTGCGTCATCACTTCCATCGTCGGCACCTATTTCGTGAAGCTGCCGGCGAACAACTCGATCATGGGGGCGATGTACCGGGGCTTTGCGGTCACGGGCGTGCTGTCGCTGATCGCCCTGCTGCCGCTGACCTACCTCATCTTCGGCACCGGCACGGTGACGGCGGCGGGGGCGACCTTCACCGCTTTCTCGCTGTTCCTCTGCGGCGTGGTGGGTCTCGCGGTGACGGGGCTGATCATCTGGATCACCGAATACTACACGGGCACCAACTTCCGCCCGGTGAAGGCCATCGCGGAATCCTCCGTGACCGGCCATGGCACGAACGTGATCCGTGGCCTTGCCGTGTCGATGGAATCCACCGCCCTGCCGGCGCTGGTGATCATCTTCGGCGTGCTGATCGCCTATGGCCTCGCCGGGCTCTACGGCATCGCGGCGGCGGTGACGACCATGCTGGCCCTGGCGGGCATGGTGGTTGCGCTCGATGCCTTCGGCCCCGTCACGGACAATGCCGGCGGCATCGCGGAAATGGCTGGCCTGCCCAAGGAGATCCGCCAGACCACCGACGCGCTCGACGCGGTGGGCAACACCACCAAGGCGGTGACGAAGGGCTATGCGATCGGTTCGGCGGCGCTCGGCGCGGTGGTGCTGTTCGCGGCCTATACGCAGGATCTCAGCTACTTCATCGGGAATGCGACGCAGTACCCCTATTTCACGGGCATCACGGCGATCGACTTCTCGTTGGCCAATCCCTACGTCGTGGTCGGGCTGCTGTTCGGCGGCCTGCTGCCCTACCTGTTCGGCGGCATGGCCATGACCGCGGTCGGCCGCGCGGCGATGAGCGTGGTCGAGGAAGTCCGCGCCCAGTTCCGCGCGAAGCCCGGCATCATGCAGGGCACCGAGAAGCCGGATTACGGCCGCGCGGTGGACATGCTGACCCGCGCGGCGATCAAGGAGATGATCATCCCCTCCCTGCTGCCGGTGCTGTCGCCGCTGGTGATCTATTTCGGCATCCAGGCGATCGCGGGGAAGGCGCAGGCCTTCGCGGCACTGGGCGCGATGCTGCTCGGCGTCATCGTCAACGGCTTCTTCGTCGCCGTGTCGATGACCACGGGCGGCGGCGCGTGGGACAACGCCAAGAAGTACATCGAGGACGGCCACCATGGCGGCAAGGGATCGGACGCCCACAAGGCGGCGGTCACCGGCGACACGGTGGGCGATCCGTACAAGGACACCGCCGGTCCGGCGGTGAACCCGATGATCAAGATCACCAACATCGTCGCCCTGCTGCTGCTGGCGATGCTGGCGCATAGCTGAAGCATCCCGGGCCGGAGGGGCGCGACAGCCCCTTCGGCCCGGCCGTGCCCGTTGGCATCAGACGGGCTTCACCGCTTCTTGCAGATGATGCCCGAGAAGAAGCTGTTGCCCCGCCCGCCATCGAGGCAGCCATTGGCGTCGATCTGGAGCGTCCGGGTCTCGCCGGCGGCAGTGACCAGAACGGCGTTGCCGTCGCGGCGGTAGGTGCCGGTGAGGGTGTCCGGGCTGCCGATCATCGTCAGGCTGACCTGGTTGCCGGAACGGAAGTTGAGGACGGTGAACCACTGCCCCGCTTCGGTCTTGCCATATTCGCCGGAGGGCGCGTCGTCGCCCCCGCAGGCGGCCGCCAGCAGGACCAGGCCTGCCATTGCCGCGGTTCGGATCGCTGTTGTGCGCATCCACGTCACTCCTGGGTCTCGCACGCTGGCCAAGGGCGCACCGGAATGCCGGCGAAGGTGGCTCATGGCTTGGCTGCCGGCGCCCGCGCCCGGCCGGATGCCGGGGCTGCATCCATGCGGTAGCATGACATGAGCGATTGTTCATGTTCTGCCGGGCGACACGGCGATGACGCCGTGAACTGGTTCAGGCCCGGTGCCCACCGCCCCTGTCGGGCGGCGGGGACGGGGCGAAGACGGGAGCGGTCCCCTCCCTTTTCTTATGCCGCCGCCGGCCGCCGGACCGTCAACGCCAGCACCGCCGCGACCAGGCAGGCCGCGCCGGCGAGATAGAAGGCAGGCAGGTAGGAGGCCAGCACGTCCCGGCTGAGCCCGCCGAGGCCCGCCGCCAGCGCCGCGCCAAGCTGATGCGCGGTGAACACCCAGCCGAAGACGATCGGTGCCTTCTCCCGCCCGAAGGCGGCGCCGGCGAGCTTCACCGTCGGCGGCACCGTCGCCACCCAGTCGAGCCCATAGAACACCGCGAAGAAGGCGAGCCCGTAGAGGCTGAATGCGGAGGAAGGCAGCCACAGCAGCGACAGCCCGCGCAGCCCATAATACCAGAAGAGCAGCTTGCGGTTGTCGTAGCGGTCGGACAGCCAGCCGGACCCGATCGTGCCGATGAAGTCGAACAGGCCGATCAGCGCGAGGACGGAGGCCGCCTGCACCTCCGCCATGCCGAAATCGGCGCAGAGCGGGATGAAATGCGTCTGGATCAGCCCGTTGGTGGACAGGCCGCAGATCATGAAGGTGACGAAGAGGATCCAGAAGATTCGGGTCTGCGCGGCCTCGGCGAGCACGACGAAGGCGGTGCGCACCGGGTTGGCACCGGGCGGGGCGGGCGGGGCGACGCGATCCTCGCCATAGGCGGGCAGGTTCAGCTCGGAGGGGTGGTTCCGCCCGAACAGCAGCATGAGCGCGGCGGCCACCCCGCAGGCGAACAGCCCCGGCAGCAGCGCGACCCGCCAGCCGTCATTCTGCGCCAGCCAGGCGCCGAGCGGCAGGAAGGCGAGCTGCCCCGTGGCATTCGCCGCGGTCAGGAAGCCCAGCACCAGGCCGCGCCGCGCCACGAACCAGCGATTGGCGACCGTCGCGCCCAGCACCATCGCGGTCATGCCCGTGCCGATGCCGGTGATGGCGCCCCAGTAGAGCCACAACTCCCACACCTCGGTCATGCGCGTGGACAGCAGCAGCCCGGCGACGACGAAGGCGAGGGCCAGCGCGACCATCCGCCGCAGGCCGTAGCGTTGCAGCAAGGCCGCGGCGAAGGGCGCCATCAGCCCGAAGAGCAGCAGCCGCAGCGCCAGCGCGCCGGAGATCGCCGAGATATCCCACCCCGTCTCCCGCTGCAGCGGCAGCATCAGCGCCCCCAGCACGCCGAGCGCCCCGGCCGAGGAGAGAGCGATCAGGAAGGTCAAGGCGACCATCACCCACCCATAGTGAATGCCGCGGCGGGCGAGGGCGGCGGCGAGCGGGGCAGCGAACATGGGCGGGTCCTTCAGGCGCTGAGGTCGGTGGCGAGGAGTTCCGCGACCAGCAGGCGCAGCGCCTGGGTCCGGTCCGCGCCGAAGCGGGCTTCGATGTCGTCCTGCGCGGCGGCCCAGAGCGGGCGGGCGGCGGCGCGGCGCACCTCGCCTTCCGGCGTCAGGGCGAGCAGCCGGCTGCGGCGATCCGCGGGGTCGGGGCCGATGGCCACCAGCCCATCCCGTTCCAGCGGCTGGAGATTCCGCCCCAGCGTCGTCCGGTCCATCGCCATGATGGCGGCGAAGGCGCCGAGCGCGATCGGACCATGCGCGGCGAGCCGCCCCAGCAGCGCGTATTGCCCGATGTTCAGCCCGACCGGCGCCAGGCGCTGGTCGTAGAACTGGGTCAGATGGCGCGTGGCCTTGCGGAGCCCGTGGCAACTGCATCGGTCGGGGAGCATCGCCGCAAGATAAGTGTATATACGCCTATTTCAAGCGCCGGCCTTGGCGCAGGGCCGCGCGGGCCGTAGAACCCGTGCCCAAACCCCTCCCGCACAGGTTTCCCCGCGCCATGGCCGCCTACCAGTACGTCTACGTGATGAAAGACCTCACCAAGTCCTATCCGGGCGGCCGCGAGGTCTTCAAAGGCATCACCCTCTCCTTCCTCCCCGGCGTGAAGATCGGCGTGCTCGGCCCCAACGGCGCCGGCAAATCGACCCTGATGCGCATCATGGCCGGCCAGGACAAGGAATTCGGCGGTGAGGCCTGGGCCGCCGAGGGCGCGCGCGTGGGTTACCTGCCGCAGGAACCGCATCTCGACCCGAACCTGACCGTGGGCGAGAACGTCCGTGCCGCCTTCACCGAGCTGAATGGCTGGATGACCCGCTTCAACGAGATCTCCGAGAAGTTCGCCGAGGAGATGTCGGAAGACGAGATGAACGCCCTGCTCGCCGAGCAGGCCGAGCTGCAGGAGAAGATCGACGCCGCCGATGGCTGGGAGATCGACCGCAAGGTCGAGATCGCCCTCGACGCCCTGCGCTGCCCGCCGCCCGAGAGCGCGGTGACCAACCTGTCGGGCGGCGAGCGCCGCCGCGTCGCCCTGTGCCGGCTGCTGCTCGAAAAGCCGGACATGCTGCTGCTCGACGAACCGACCAACCACCTCGACGCCGAAAGCGTCGCCTGGCTGGAGCGGACGCTGAAGGACTACGCGGGCACGGTGCTGATCGTGACCCACGACCGCTACTTTCTCGACAACGTCACCAACTGGATCCTCGAGGTCGATCGCGGCCGGGGCATCCCCTACGAGGGCAACTACTCCACCTACCTCGAACAGAAGCGCAAGCGCATGGCGCAGGAGGAGCGCGAGGAGAGCGCCCGCCAGCGGCAGCTCGCCGAGGAACGGGAGTGGATCGGCCGGTCGCCGGCCGCGCGGCAGTCGAAGTCCAAGGCGCGCGTTTCGGCCTATGAGGACCTGCTGCGCGCCAGCCAGGACCGGGCGCCCGACCCCACCGAGATCGCCATCCCGCCCGCCCCGCGCCTGGGCAACACCGTCATCGTGGCCGATGGCGTGTCCAAGGGCTTCGGCGACCGGCTGCTGATCGAGAACCTGTCCTTCAAGCTGCCGCCGGGCGGCATCGTCGGCGTCATCGGGCCGAACGGCGCGGGCAAGACCACGCTGTTCAAGATGATCATGGAGCGCGAGACGCCCGACGCCGGCACCATGACCGTCGGCGAGTCCGTGCAGCTCGGCTATGTCGACCAGTCGCGCGACAGCCTCGATGACAACAAGTCCGTCTGGCAGGAAATCTCGGACGGGCAGGACATCATCACCATCGGCAAGCGCTCCGTGCCCTCCCGCGCCTATTGCGCCGCCTTCAACTTCAAGGGCGGGGACCAGCAGAAGAAGGTCGGCTCGCTTTCGGGCGGTGAGCGCAACCGCGTCCACCTCGCGAAGATGCTGAAGAAGGAGCACAACGTGCTCCTGCTCGACGAACCGACCAACGACCTCGACGTGGAAACGCTGCGGGCGCTGGAGAATGCGCTGATGGAATTCGCGGGTTGCGCGGTCATCATCTCGCACGATCGCTTCTTCCTCGACCGGCTCGCCACGCACATCCTCGCCTTCGAAGGGGACAGCCACGTCGAGTGGTTCGAGGGGAATTTCGAAAGCTACGAAGAGGACAAGCGACGTCGACTCGGCGACGCGGCGACCGACCCTCATCGGATCAAGTACAAGCCTCTCGCACGGTAGGAAGGTCGGGGGAGAGAACTCCCCCGAACCCCCTCCTTCTTCTGTCTGTCACCACGGCGCACCCTGCGGCGCTGATGAGCCCATCCAGGGGAGGGCGCAGATGAGCGCGGCCATCAAGGCGCTGAAGTCGAGCCGGATCGTCAGCACCGAACGGCTGATGATGATCCCGCCCGGCAAGGAGAACCTGCCGGACCTCGCGCGGCTGAAGGCCGACGAGCGGGTCTTCGGCTGGATGCTCCACGGCACGCGATCCGCCGAGCGCACGGCCGAGGAACTTGAGGACGACATCGATTTCTGGGAGGTGCGCGGCTACGGCACCTGGTGCGTCTTCGAACGCGAGACGGGCGACTTCCTCGGCATCTGTGGCTTCATGGAACGGCCGGACGGGCGCGGCGTCGCGCTGCGCTATGCCCTCTGGCCCGAATGCCGCGGCAAGGGCTACGCCCGCGAGGCGGCCCGCGCGGCCGTCGCCTTCGGACACCGTGCGGGCCTCAAGCGCGTCATCGCCGTCGCGCGCGAGGAAAACATCGCGTCGCGCGCCGTCCTCACCGACATCGGCATGACCCTGGCCAGCCAGCACACCCACCAGGGTCACCGCATGATGGTGTTCGAAAGCCTGGGCTGACCGACCACACAGCGGCCCGGTGCTTCGTATCGGGCCGCGCCCGGGTGGTCAGCAACCACGAATGCTACCGCATGATGGTGTTCGAAAGCCCCACCCACCAAAGCCAACGGATCGAGGCCGAGCCTCGATCCGGGAGCGCAAGGCGCGACCGCGCCCAGACCGCCGTCTTCCTCCGATGCACCAGCGCAGGGCGCGAGAGCCAAGCCCGCGGATGCGGGCGCCGGCGCCTGAGGCCTAATTAAGACTCTCCGGCCAGCCGATGAAGATGCCGACATCGCCCGGCATGCCATTGGGGAAGTCGACGATGCGCGCCGAGAAGGTGAAGCCGCCCGGCTGCAACTCCTGCTCCCACCACAGGTAGATCTTGTGGAAGACGCCGGGCAGCGTGTCCTGCCAGCCGGCGAGGTGGTTGTTGATCCGTCGCCCGCCATCGTCGCACAGCACCGAGGGGAACTTGATGAGCATCAGTTCCCGCTCGCCCGCCTCGAAGGCGCGCTTGATGCGCTTGATGGCGCGTTCGCGGTCCTCGTCGGTGATCTCGTAGGTCTGCACGCGCTCGGAGAAAGCCGCCAGCTCGGCCTTGTGCTGCGCCTCGACCGCTACGGCCTCGGCGCGGCGCTTCTCTTCCGCGGCGGCCTTCTCGGCGAAGAGATTCTGGATCGTGAGCGTCGTCATGGTGTCGGCCCTCGGGAGGGCGGGAGCATGGCCTCCCGCGAACGGCCACGCAACATTCACCGCCCTGGCGGGGCGCGCCTTGATTCAACGCAGACGACGGCCGCCGAGGCTGTCCTGACGCGGCCGCCGGCGTGCGGCCCGCGCCGGTCCCTCAGCCGTGACCTTCGCGAGCGGCGAGCTGGGTGATCTGGTTGCGCATCGCGTCCAGAAGCGCCGCGATGCGGCCGCCATTGCGCTGGATCACCGCCGAATACTCGCTGCGCGTGGTCAGCCGCAGGGAGGTCCCCTCGGCGATCACATCGACCACGCGCGGATGGCCGTTCACCTCGCTCACCCGCCAGTCGAGCGAAAAGGCCGGCGAATTCGGGCGTTCCACGATGGTGTTCACCAGCGCGTCCTCCTCGGTCCGCTGCTGGCTGCGGCCGAGGGAGAAGCGCACGCCGCGATACTCGCCGAAGCGGGCGGACAGGTTGCGCACGATGATGTCGTCGAACAGCCGGTTGTAGTCGGCGAGTTCCGCCGGGCTGGCCTGGCGCACATAGCGGCCGAGGATGAAGCGGCCCGTCCCCTCGATGTCGATGGTCCGGCGCAGCGTCGCCGCCACCCGTTCCCGGCGCGTGGCCAAGTCGAGCCGCGGGTCATTGATGGCCGCGACCAGTTCGTTGCCCGCCTGCTGGATGAAGGCGGTGGCACGGGCGATATCGATCTCGGCCCGTCCGGGACGCGGCAGTGCGACCACGCCGGCGGCGAGCAGGGGGGCGGAAAGGAGGAGCCGTCTCTTCATGGCGGTCATATGGTGTCCGCGCGCAACTTGCCGAGTCATTGAGGCGGAACGCGGGCATCGGGGCCGGCGGGCTCGGTCACGCCCTGGCCCCAGCCGGTGACGCCGGAGGGGCCGACCACGCGGCCGCGATCCTCCTCATTGCGGATTTCGTAGCCGCGGCGCTGGCGATAGGCCGACCGCAGGGTGGAATAGGGATCGAGCGAGGTGGCGCGCACCTGGTCGATCGGTTCGAGCAGCGCCTCGCGCGTGTCCACCACGGTCAGGCCGAGCTGGGTCCAGGCGGCCGCGTCCACCAGCAGCCCCTGGCCGAAATAGCTGAGCGGATTGATCGCGAGGTCCACGCCCTGGCCGACCAGATCGCGCGGATTTGAGGGGCCCAGCAGCGGCACGAAAAGGAAGGGGCCTTCGCCCACCCCCCAGACCGCCAGCGTCTGGCCGAAATCCTCGGAATGGCCGGGTACGCCCCATTCCCGGGCGACATCGACGATGCCCGCCACCCCGATGGTCGAATTCACCATGAAGCGGCCGAGCGTGATCCGCGCCCGCGGCAGGTTGCCCTGCATCAGGTCGTTGGCGAGGATCACCGGGGCGCGCAGATTGCCCAGGATGTTGCGGACCGCGATGCGGATCCCCTGCGGGATCACGTCGCGATAGGCTTCGGCGACCGGCTGCAGCACGTTGCGGTCGATCGCCTCATGCACCTCGAACATCGCGCGGTTGGTGGGTTCGGCGGGGTCGTTGGTGTCGCGGAACTCGGCCAGCGCCTCGGGGTCGTCTTCCCCGGGGCGGGTCGCGCACGCACCTACGAGCAGGGCCGTGGCGATCAGGACGGTCCGTGCCAGGCCGGTTCGGATCGGGAGCATGATTGCGGCATACAATGTCTGGCCGGGCCTTGGAACCACCGTTGCCATCCGACCCATTCATCGATCCCCGTTCATCCGCCGGCCGCGACGCCACCTGCCCGATCCGCCGGCATCCCAGGGCCATCCTGCCGCGGTTGCGTGCGTCGGTGCATCGCATGGTGTGACGAAGTCTTGCCACGGCGTCCCGGACAGGCGAAGGGAACCGCCCGCCGGGACGCGGCGCCTGTCTTTCGGGAACGAACAGCATGAACCAGCCCATGAGCGGCACCCTGGCCCGCTGGCTGACCGGCCCGCGCATCGCCGGCCTGCCGGTCCCGGCCGGCGCGCCGGTGCCACGCCTGTCCTTCGAGTTCTTCCCGCCCAAGACCGAAAAGCTCGAGGAGCAGCTCTGGGCCTGCATCCGGCGGCTCGAACCGCTCGCCCCGCGTTTCGTCTCCGTCACCTATGGCGCCGGCGGGTCCACCCAGGAACGCACCCATGCCACCGTGGCGCGCCTGGTGTCCGACACCACCCTGACGCCCGCCGCCCACCTGACCTGCGTCGGCGCGACGCGGGAGGAGGTGGACGCCGTCGCCCGCCGATACTGGGAGGCCGGGGTGCGCCACATCGTCGCGCTGCGGGGCGATCCGCCCGCCGGGGCCGCGACCTACACGCCGCATCCCGGCGGCTACGCCCAGGCGGAGGATCTCGTTCGCGGCCTCAGGCGCATTGCGGATTTCGAGATCAGCGTCGGGGCCTATCCGGAAGTCCATCCGGCAGCCCTGTCGGCTGATGCCGATCTCGACTTCCTGAAGCGCAAGATCGATGCGGGCGCGACGCGGGCGATCACCCAGTATTTCTTCGATGCCGAGGTCTATCTGCGCTTCCTCGACCGTTGCCTGGCCAAGGGGATCACGGTGCCGATCGTGCCGGGGATCATGCCGGTGACGAATTTCGGCTCGGTGCAGCGCTTCTCGGCCATGTGCGGCGCCTCGGTCCCGGATTGGATGGGCCATCTGTTCGAGGGGCTGGACGACGACTCCGAAACCCGCCGGATGGTCGCCGCCGTGGTCGCGGCGGAGCAGGTGCGTCTGCTGCAGGCGAATGGCGTGGACGAGTTCCACTTCTACACGCTGAACCGGCCGGACCTGACCTATGCCATCGCGCATATCCTGGGGGCGCGGCCACAGCCGGCCTGACGGCGCGGCCGCCTTGCCGGGACCTCCCATCGCGGCATGGCGCGATGGGCGTCCAGGCCCGGGACATCAATCGTTCAGCGGTCCCCAGCTTCCCTGGGCCGTCGCTTCCGGGGTGAACTTGCCGTCGATCATCTGCCCGGGAGGCGGCTTGTAGCGCCAGATCCGCTTGTCGGGATCGATGACGTAGCCGATCAGGTTGTTGCCCTCGGAAATCGCGAGGTCGCCATCCTCGAACACGTCCCACCCCATGCGGATGCGCGTGACGACGCCATTGTCCACCGAATAGGTGAACTTGACGGGGTGGGTGTGATACCAGGCGACCGGTTTCGCCGTGGGCGGGCAGCCGAAATTGGTCTCGGCCTTCCCGACATCGACGTGATGCGAGGAATCGCCCTCGATCGGCCCGGTATGGCCGATCCGGCCGGCGGCGCCCTGGCGGTAGATCACGCCGCCCCATTCGCGCTCGGCGCCGGGGCGCGTGGATTTCGTGAAGACCCCCTTGAGCAGGCGGATGGCCAGGGCCTCCACCTCCATCTCGGCGGGGTCGGTGGCCTTGGGCTGGCCTGGGGGAAGCTGGTCATCCGCCATTCTCGTCTCCTGTCGAAGGGGGATGGGGCGTGGTCAGGCTAGGCGGGCGCCCGGGCGCCGTCAGTGACAATCAGCGATGTCCGTCGTGGCGCTGTGCAGCGTTTCAGGGGGCTGACGGGATCGCCTGGTCCGGCCGCAGCCGCGCGTAGACCGGCCGCAGCAGGAAGGGGCTGAGGAACAGCGGAAACTGCGCCAGGGCGAAGAACAGCAGGATCCGCTCATCCGTCGCCGTGGGCAGCACCGCCAGGTACAGCGCCATGTTCCGGTTGCCCGCCAGCAGCCCGCCGGCGAGCGCCAGCCGCCGCCCGGCCGGCAGGAAGGCGAGGGCGGTCAGCAGGTTCATCCCGAGATTGCCCGCGAAGGCCAGCGCCAGCCCGCCCAGGACCCAGGCGGGTTCGGCGAGCAGCCGCGCCAGCATCCCGTCCATCACTCCGAAGCCGTAGAGCACCACCAGCCACACCACGGCCCCGTCCACCGCCGGGCCGAAGCGCCGCAGCGTGGGCTCGGCGACCAGGCGCCGGATCGCGATCGAGATCAGCAGCGGCAACCCCACCACCAGTCCCAGCCGCGCCGTCAGCCCACCGAGCGAGATCGGCAGCTCGATCCCCATCAGCCCCAGCGCCAGGGGCGGCGCGGTGAAGGGGACCAGCAGCGTGGTCACCAGGGCGACGACCAGCGAGATCTCCCCATCCAGCCCCACCAGCCGGGCAAAGGCCGGGGAGGAGGTCGCCGCGCACCCCGTCGCGCTGATCACCAGCGCCGCGCCCAGCGGTCCATCCAGCCCCGCCGCCGCCGCGATGCCATAGGCGATGACCGGCATCACCAGCAGCAGCCAGGCCGTCAGCGCACCGACCAGCACCGGCCGGCGCAGATACCCCAGCACCTGCGCCAGATCGACGCGCAACAGCACCAGCGTCATCAGCCCCGCCACCGTGGGCGTCACGAAATCCCGGAACAGCGAGGCGAGCGGCGGAAGGAACAGCCCGGCAAAGATGCCGACCGCGAGCAGCGCACCACCCTGTCGGGCGGACCATTCGAGGAAACGCAGCGGTGACAGGGCAGGCAGTCCGGCGGTTGGAGGCGTTCGCCGGAAGTTCTATATCCCCTGGCGTGCACACACCATCCTCGCTCCCCTCCCTCATCGCGGGGCTGGTCCTCGTTCTCGCCGGCCCGGCTTTCGCCGGCTGCACCGACCCGCCCGCCCCGGGCGTGGAATGGCGCCGCTGCATGCAGGATCAGGCGGAACTCGCCGGCGCCGACCTTTCCCGTGCCTCGATCCGCGACGCCACCTTCCAGCGCGCCAACCTCGCCGGCGCCAAGCTGGTCGAGGCCGACGCCATCGAAGCGCGCTTCGTCTCGGCCGACCTGACCGGCGCGGACCTGTCGCGCGCCACCCTGCGCAACGCGGACTTCACCCGCACCAACCTGCAACGCGCGATCCTGAAGGGCGCCGACCTGCGCCGCGCCACGCTGTTCCGCGCGGACCTGACGGACGCCGACCTGTCGGGCGCGAACCTGACCGGGGCGAACCTGTCGGGTGCCATGCTCGGCGGGGCACGATGGACGGACGGAAACCGCATCTGCGCCGCCGGATCGGTCGGGAACTGCCAGTGACGGGAAGAAGAGCGGGGGAGGGAACTCTCCCGCACCCCCTCCCTTTTCCGTCGGTCGCCAAGGCGCACCAGCGCGAGAGGCACAGCCCATCATGAGCAGCGCGGAATACCTGCACAGGCTGAATCCGGAACAGCGCGCGGCGGTCGAGGCGGTGGACGGGCCGCTGCTGGTGCTCGCCGGGGCCGGGACGGGGAAGACGCGGGTGCTGACCACGCGCTTCGCCCATATCCTGCTGCAGGGGAAGGCCTGGCCGTCGCAGGTGCTCGCCGTCACCTTCACCAACAAGGCGGCGCGGGAGATGCGGGAGCGCGTTTCCGCCATCCTCGGGCAGCCGGCCGAGGGGCTGTGGCTTGGCACCTTCCACGCGCTCGCGGCGCGGATGCTGCGTCGTCACGCGGAGCAGGTGGGGCTGACCTCGAACTTCACCATCCTTGATGCCGATGACCAGAACCGGCTGCTGAAGCAGGTGATGGAGGCCCAGCGCATCGACACCAAGCGCTGGCCGGTGAACGGGCTGATGGCCGTGATCCAGCGCTGGAAGGATCGTGGCCTGTCGCCCGAAGCCGTGACGCCGGCCGAGGATTCCGACTATGCCGGCGGCCGCGCGACGGAGCTCTACGCGGCCTATCAGGACCGGCTGAAGGCGCTGAACGCGGCGGATTTCGGCGACCTGCTGCTGCATGTCGTGACCCTGCTGCGCGCCAATCCGGACATCCTCGCCGACTACCATCGGCGCTTCCGCTACATCCTGGTGGACGAATACCAGGACACCAACCTGGTGCAGTATTACTGGCTGCGGCTGTTGGCCCAGGCGCACCACAACATCTGCTGCGTCGGCGACGACGACCAGTCGATCTATTCCTGGCGCGGCGCGGAGATCGAGAACATCCTGCGCTTCGAGAAGGACTTCCCCGGCGCGCAGATCGTCCGCCTCGAATCCAACTACCGCTCGACGCGCCACATCCTCGCCGCGGCCTCGGGGCTGATCGCGAAGAATACCGGGCGGCTCGGCAAGACGCTGCGATCCGGCCGCGCCGATGCGGAAGGCGAGAAGGTCCGTATCCTCTCCCTGTGGGACAGTGAGGAGGAAGCCCGCGCGGTGGGCGACCGCATCGAGGCCGCGCGGAAATCCGGCCATTCGCTGGGCGAGGTCGCGATCCTCGTCCGCGCCGGGTTCCAGACGCGCTCCTTCGAGGAGCGGCTGATCACGCTCAACATCCCCTATCGCATCGTCGGCGGCGCGCGCTTCTACGAACGCCAGGAAATCCGCGACGCCATGGCGTATTTCCGCGTCGTCGCGCAGCCCGCCGACGACCTCGCCTTCGAGCGCATCGTGAACACCCCGAAGCGCGGCCTGGGCGACACGGCGATGCAGGCGATGCACGCCATCGCACGCGGCGAGGCCATCCCCCTGTCGGTCGCCGCGGCCCGGGCGCTGGAAACAGGGGCGATCAAGCAGGCCAAGGCGCGCGAGGCCCTGCGCGAATTGCTCCAGGGCTTCGACCGCTGGCGCGCGCAGTCGGGCACCGAGGGCCATGTCGTCATGGCGGCGACCCTGCTCGACGAATCCGGCTATGCCGAGATGTGGAAGCAGGACAAGTCGCCCGACGCGCCAGGCCGGCTCGACAACCTCAAGGAACTCGTCCGTGCGATGGGGGATTTCGAGAACCTGGCGGGCTTCCTCGAACACGTCTCCCTCGTCATGGAGAATGACGACGCCGCGGAAGGCGAACGGGTTTCCCTGATGACGCTGCACGCCGCAAAGGGGCTGGAATTCGACATGGTCTTCCTGCCGGGATGGGAGGAAGGCGTGTTTCCCTCCCAGCGTTCGCTGGATGAGGGCGGCGAGAAGGCGTTGGAGGAAGAACGCCGCCTTGCCTATGTCGGCATCACCCGCGCGCGCCGCCAGGCGATCATCAGCCATGCCGCCAACCGCCGCATCTACGGCAATTGGCAGGCGTCCATTCCCTCGCGCTTCCTCGATGAACTGCCGCCCGGCGAGATCGTCCGCGAAGGGGGCGCGCAACGCGAGGCGCGGTCCCATGCCTCGGTCTTCAGCGGTGGCGGGCTCTTCGCGCAGCGGCCGCGCCGGATGATCGAGGCCGGGGCCTGGGAAGTGAAGGAACGCCCCACCGCGACCGGGAAGTTCAGCCTCGGTGAGCGCGTCTTTCACCAGAAATTCGGCTATGGCCGGGTCACCGGGATCGAGGAGAATCGCCTCGACATCGATTTCGAGAAGGCGGGACCGAAGCGCCTGCTCGACAGTTTCGTGGAGAAGACGTGATGCGCCCCTCTGGCCCCGATGCGCCTGGCGCGCTGTCCCGCCGTCGCGCCGAACCGCTGGAATCCCTGGTGATCGACGGGCTGCCCGAACATGCCGTGCCGGTCTTCGAGGCGGCGCTCGAGCAGGTGTGCACCACCGTCTCCTATTTCCGCGATGAGCCCAGCGACACCTGGCGCGTGGAAGGCGTGCGGGAAGCGGGCGCGCATGACGAGGAACTGGACGCCGCCCTGGCGCTGGCCGCGGCCGTGGCGGGGATCGATCCCCCCGTGCTGCAATCCACGCCGGTGGAAGCGGAAGGCTGGCTCGCCCGCACCGTCCAGGCTTTTCCCGAAATGCCGATCGGGCGCCGCTTCCTGATCCGCCCGACCCATGTGCCCGACCCGCCGACCTATGGCCGCACCGTCCTGAAGCTCGATGCGGGGCTCGCCTTCGGATCGGGTGAGCATGCGTCCACCCAGGGCTGCCTTCGGGCCTTCGAGGGCATCGCGCATCGTCGCCCGCGCACCGTCTGCGACCTGGGCAGCGGGTCGGGCATCCTGGCCATGGCGGCAGCGAAGATGGTTCCCTGCGCGGTGCTGGCGACCGACATCGAGCCCTGGTCGGTCCGGGTCTGCGACCAGAATGCGCGCATGAACGGGCTGACGCCGCGCCGGATGCGCTCGATCCTCGCCGATGGGTGGAAGCCGCGGCTGATGAAGGGTGTGCGCTACGACCTGATCTTCGCGAACATCCTGGCGCGGCCCCTATGCGCCATGGCGCGTGATCTGGCGCTGCACCTCGCGCCTGGCGGCACGGCGATCCTGGCGGGTCTGCTGGGGACGCAGGCCCGCATGGTGCTGGCTGCGCATCGCCGCCAGGGCCTGGTGCTGGAGCGCCGCATCGATGTCGGCCCCTGGACGACGTTGGTTCTTCGCCGCCGCGGTTAGCCCCGTCGGGGGTCCTGGTGTCGCGCCTGCGTCGCTGATGGGCGTGGATGGCGGTTTCTGGTGATTGCCGCTGCGGGAGTGGGGGGGGGGGGGGGGGGGGGGGGGGGGGGGGGGGGGGGGGGGGGGGGGG
>JAYSDS010000134.1:0-16186 GCA_041914265.1 Roseomonas sp. | reverse complement strand
CCGCGGCCGCTCCCCCCCCCCGCCCCCCCCCCCCGCGGGGCCCGGGGGGGGGGGGGGGGGGGGGGGGGCCGGGCCCCCCCCCCCCCCCCCCCCCACTGCGACAGCGGCCGTCGAGAGCTGCTTCGGCGGGCCGCCCTAAGCCGCCGTGACGAAGGCGCGCAGGGATTCCGCCTCCTGTTCCGCCTGTTCGATCCGTGCCTTCACCAGGTCGCCGATCGAGACCATCCCCGCCAGCTTCCCGTGTTCCATCACGGGCAGGTGCCGGCAGCGACGCTGCGTCATGAGGGCAAGGCCTTCGGCCACGCTCGTGGCCGGCGAGACGGTGACGAGGTCCGCCGTCATCAGGTCGCGCGCGGTGTGCGACAGGGCGGCGGCTCCTTCCCGCGCGACGGCGCGGACGATGTCACGCTCGCTGACGATGCCGAGAACCTCGCCGTCCTGGCCGCGCACCAGCGCCGCGCCGATGCGGTGCTGGGCCAGCGCCTGCGCGATGGCGGTCACATGCTCGCCGGGACCGACCGAGAACACGTCCTCGCCCTTGTGCCGCAGGATGGATTTGATGGTCATTCTCGCTCCCTCCTTCGCCGCGGGCCGGGGGACCCGCAGGGCACGGCTTCGCGGGCACGCCGGGTTCAGCCGCGAAGCGAGGGGTCCGGCGGCCCTGTCCGCGCAACCATGGGACGAGCCTGCCAGGGTCGCCACGCGCGATGCAAGGACGAAGCGCAGCGGATCGCGGATCGGTGACGCGCGTCAGCGGGCCGGCGCGGCACCACCGGCGAGCTGCGTGCGCACCAGCTCCGCGAAGCGGCCATCCAGCGCGACCAGTTCCCCGAAGGGCCCGCGTTCGGCGATACGGCCACCGTCGAAGACCAGGATCTCGTTGGCCTCGCGCACGGTGGACAGGCGATGGGCGATGATGAAGGTGGTCCGGCCGGCCATCAGCGTGGCGAGGGCCTTCTGCACCCGCGCCTCCGTCGCGGCATCGAGCGCGGAGGTCGCCTCGTCCAGGATCAGGACCGGGGGATTCTTGATGAGCGCCCGGGCGATGGCCAGCCGCTGCCGTTGGCCGCCCGACAGGTTGGATCCGCGTTCGCCGACCACCGTCTCGTAGCCCTGGGGCTGGCGGATGATGAACTCATGCGCTTCCGCCTGCCGGCAGGCGTCCTCGATCTCGGCCTGGGTGGCGTCGGGTCGGCCGACGAGAAGGTTTTCCCGGATGGTGCGGCTGAACAGCATCGATTCCTGGAACACGACGCCGATGTTGCGGCGCAGCGATTCCAGGCTGATCGCGCGCAGGTCGCGCCCATCAAGCGTCACGCGGCCATCCACCGGGTCCCACAGGCGTTGCAGCAGCGCCATGGCGGTCGACTTGCCCGCTCCGGTCTGCCCGACCAGGGCAATGGTCCGCCCCGGCTCGGCGCTGAAGGAGACGTCGCGCAGGATGGGCGGCCCGCCGGGATAGGCGAAGCCGACATGCTCGAAGGCGACGCAGCCCTCGGCCCGGCCGATATCGGCGGCGTCCGGCGCCTCCGGCACGGAGGAACGCGCATCGAGCACCTGGAACACTTCCTCGATGCGCGGCTGCACGAAGACCATGTGGGAGACGAAGCCGACCGCGCCTTCCATCCGCCCGATCAGCAGCGTGGCGAAGCCCATGAAGGAGACGATCTCGCCCACGCTCGCCTGGCCGCGCACATGCAGCACGGTGCCGTAGACGAAGATCGCGATGACGCAGATCGTCGATGCCGCGCGGGTCAGCACCGCGACGATCGCCCACCAGTTCAGCACCGGGAACTGATGGTCGAGCACCTGGCGCACGACGTCCCCGAACATCTTCGCCTCGGACGACAGCCGGGTGAAGGATTGCACCACCACCACGTTGGACAGCGCGTCCTGCGCGTTGCCGGCCAGGCGCGAATGGAAGGCCTCGACCTTGGCCTGCGCGTCCTGGGTGCGGCGGATCACCAGCGTCGACACCACCGCGAAGACAACGACCAGCATCACCAGCAACAGGCCCAGCCGCCAGTTCATCACCATCGTCATCGGCAGCAGCACGATCAGCGAGACGAAGGTGATGATGTGCTCGCGGAAGAAGCCGAGCCACAGCCCGAACAGGTTGTCAGTGCCGACCAGCATGATCTTCATCAGCCGGCCCGACTGCGTGTCCCCATGGAAGGAGAGCGGCAGGGCGAGCACATGCTGGAAGTAGTCGTGCATCACCTTCAGGCGATTGCGATGCGCCATCCGGTCGGCGAACAGCCCCACCGCGACATTGGCCGCGATGCTGGCCAGGCCGACGATGGCCCAGACCGCGAGCAGCGTCGTCGCCTCCGACCACAGCGCGGCCGGGGCCATGGACTCGGATCGCGACAGGAGGTCCACCACCCGCCCGAACAACACGGGTTCGAGGAATTGGAGCCCCGCCAGCCCCAGCGCCGCGATGGCGAGGCCGAGCGCCATTGGCCGGTCGGCCCCCAGCAGCCACAGCACGCGACCATAGAGCTTCACGAACCCCATCCGGTCGCGCCCCCTGTCCTCGGATAACCCGGGTCGCACAGTAGAGGCTTTCGCCCGCGCGCGGAATCTCCGCCGGGACTTGCGCGCCCCGCTTCGCCTGCGGCACGAATCGGGCAACGCCGCATCAAGCGGCGAACGGGATGGAACGCCAATGACACCGAGCCGACGCGCCCTGCTGGCCGCCGCCGCGCTGCTGCCCCTGCCTGCCCTCGCCCAGGCCTGGCCGACGCGGCCGCTGCGCCTGATCGTCCCCTTCCCGCCCGGCGGCGGCACCGACATCCTCGCGCGCATCATGGCCGAACGGCTGGGCGCGCGGGTGGGCCAGCCGGTGCTGGTGGAAAACCGGCCCGGCGCGGCGGGCAACCTCGCCGCCGAGATCGCAGCGAAGGCCGAACCGGACGGCTACACGCTGTTCTTCGCCTCGATTGGCACGGCGGCGATCAATCCGTCACTCTACCGCAACAGCACGCTGAAGCCGGAAGACCTCGCGCCCGTTGCGCTGTTCGGGGACCTGCCCAATGTCGTGACGGCCAATCCGCGCGCGCCGTGGAAGACGCTGCCGGAATTCATCGCGGCGGCGAAGGCGGAGCCGGGAAAGCTGACCTACGGCTCCTCCGGCAGCGGCTCCTCGCTGCATCTGACGGCGGAGATGCTGAAGCTGCGCGCCGGGATCGACCTGCTGCACGTGCCCTTCCGTGGCGGGGCGGCAATGCTGACGGAACTCGTCGCGGGGCGGATCGACCTCTGCGCCGGCAACCTGCCGACCGCGATCGGGCTGATCCGCGACGGTTCGCTGCGGCCGCTCGCCGTCACCAGCCTGGAACGCAGCCCGGCCGTGCCGGACGTGCCGACGGTCAGCGAGGCCGCCCTGCCCGGCTTCGAGGCCGTGGCCTGGTTCGGCGTGCAGGCGCCGGCGCGCACGCCCATCCCGCTGATCCTGCGCATCAATGCGGAGATCAACGCGATCGCCGCCGATCCCACGACACAGGCACGGATGCAGGACCAGGGCGCAGTCGCGCGCGGCGGGACGCCCGAAGCCTTCGCCGACTACATCCGCAGCGAGACGGCGAAATGGGCCGAGGTGATCCGCGCGGCGAACGCGACGGTGGATTGAGGGCGATCACGGGGCGGTGGCGGCGGAGCCGCCAATCGTTCCGATCCAGGTATAATCAGAGGGGCTCTGCCCCTCCGTACCACCCAGCCATGGGCCTACGGGCCCCTGGACCGCGGGCACTTGGCACCCGGCACCGCGGTGATCCGGGGCCTCGTGGCGCGCACCGTGCGCGAGAATTTGCTTCCACGTCGATCCACATCGCGATGCCGGTTGCGCGCTCGCCGGCGTCACGCCGCGGCAACGGTTGATCCCCCGCGGCCGAGACGCCAGTCTGTCCTCACATCGCAGAGAGGCCCGGCCATGTCCCGGGCTCCGGGAGGACTCAGGAATGATCGATCGTCGCGCCCTTTTGGGCGGCCTCGCCCTTGCACCCCTCGCCCGCCCCGCCTTCGCCCAGAGCTGGCCGAACCGCCCCGTCCGCATCGTCGTCGGCTTCCCGCCGGGCGGGACCACCGACCTCGCGGCGCGCATCATGCTCGAACCGCTGACGCAGCGCCTGGGCCAGCCGGTGGTGGTCGAGAACCGGCCCGGCGGATCGGGCGGCAATGTCGGGGCGGATGTCGTCGCGAAGGCGGAGCCGGATGGCTACACGCTGCTGATGCAGACCATCTCCTCGGGCGCGATCAATTTCGGGCTCTATGGCAACCGCATGCCCTTCAAGCCCGATGACCTCGCCGCCGTCGCGCTGGTCGTGAAGGTGCCCAACGCCATCTTCGTCAACAACGACCTGCCGGTGCGCAACCTGCGGGAGCTCGTGGAACTGGCCAAGCGCCAGCCCGGCAAGCTCAACATCGGCTCCTCCGGCGTCGGCACCTCGCTGCACATGACAGGGGAGCTGCTGAAGCAGGCCGCGGGCATCGACCTCACCCACGTCCCCTTCCGCGGTGCGGGACCGATGCTGCAGGAGATCATCGCCGGCCGCGTCGAAGTGGGCGTGGACAACCTACCCTCCGTCATCGGCCATCTGCGCGACGGTCGGCTGCGGCCGCTCGCGGTGACGACGGCGACACGCTCGCCCTCCCTGCCGGACGTCCCGACCTGCGCCGAGGCCGGCTTCCCGGCGGTGGAGGCGACGGCCTGGTTCGGCCTCGTCGCCCCCGCCCGCACGCCGCGCCCGGTCATCGACCGCATCGCGCGCGACACCAACGCGGCGCTGGCCGATCCGGCGGTCTGGGCGAAGCTCGCCGATCTCGGCGGCATGAAGCCCGATCTGACGCCGGACGGGCTCTCCACGCCCCAGACCTTCGACGCCTTCATCCGCGGCGAGATCGTGAAGTGGGCCGAAGTCGTCGAACGCGGCCGCATCACGGTGGATTGATCCGCGGCCATGGCCTGCTCCTCCGCGGCAGCCGCCCAGGCGCCGCGGAGCGACGCTCAGGCCATCAGTCCCGGCACATGGAAGGCGAAGACGATGAGCCCGACACCGACCAGGATGCCGAGGATCGCGGAGCGGAACAGCATGGCGAGCCTGTCGCGCAGCGCGGCGATCAGGACCGTGCCGGCCATCGCGCCAGCCCGGTGGACGAGCCAGCGCAGCACCGGGTGGCGGATCTGGTCGACCATCAGTACGCCGCGATCGCGCACGCCCTTCGCGCGGTCGTCGGCCAGCGCGGCCTCGAGCGCCCGGCGCCCGGAGACCGCGACGAACAGCCCCACCCCGCTCGACAGGATCGAGAGCAGCCCGAGCACGCCCACCCCCATCGCGGCCAGCAGCGCCATGGATTTTTCCTTTCCCAGCAGGCACCCAGCGTGCCATTGCCGCCGGAGCGGACCGAGCGACCTGGCGCACAGCGCGAGGCAGGCGGCCGCAGCCGGGAGGACGCCCGCATGACCACCGCCCGCCGCACGCTGCTCGGCGCCCTCGCCGCCTTGCCGGCCGCCGCCGGCGCGGAGGAGGCGCCCTATCCGAGCCGCCCGATCCGCATGATCGTGAACTTCCCGCCCGGCGGGACCACCGACATCGCCGCACGGCTCTATGGCGAAAGGCTGCAGGTGCGCCTCCACCAGCCCGTGCCGGTGGAAAACCGTGGCGGCGCCACTGGGAACATCGGCGCGGAGGCCGTGGTGCGCGCCACGCCCGATGGCTACACGGTGCTGAGTACCGCCGTTTCCCCGGCGGCCATCAACTACACCGTCTTCGGCCCGCGCATGCCCTACCGGCCCGAGGACCTGGCCGCGGTGGGCCTTTATCTGCGCGTGCCGAACGTGATCATGGTGCACCCGGCCGAGCCCATCCATTCGATCGCGGATCTGATCGCTGCGGCGGCGGCCGCGCCCGGGCAGCTTTCCTACGGCAGCACCGGCATTGGCGGATCGCCGCACATGGCGATGGAGCTGTTCATGCTGCGTACAGGAACGCGCATGGCGCATGTTCCGTTCCGCGGCGCCGGGCCCATGCTGGTCGAGACCCTGGCCGGCCGCATCCCCGTCGCGGTGGACAACATCCCGTCCTGCATCGGGCATATCCGCGCAGGGCGGCTCAGGGCGCTCGCGGTCACCGGGCATCTGCGCTCCTCGGTGATGCCGGAAGTGCCAACGCTCGCCGAGACGGTGCTGCCAGGATTCGAGGCCACCGCCTGGTTCGGCATGCAGGCCCCCGCCCGCACGCCGGCGTCGGTGATCGACCGCCTGGGCGCGGAGATCGACGCCATCAGCAAGGAGCCGCTGACGCGGTCGCGGCTCGCGGAGTTCGGGGCCGAGTTGCCGAACCTCAGGGCCGATGGCGGCACCACGCCCGCCACCTTCGCCGCCTTCATCGAGGCCGAGATAGCGAAATGGGCCGAGGTGGTGCGAGCGTCAGGCGTGACGCTCGGCTGAAGCCAAGCCGCCGCAGGGAGGGCTCTCCCCGAATTCCACCCGGTACAGGGCCTCGTTCATGTCGCCCTGCAAGATGGTTGGGAGCCTGCATCGGCTGAGAGGCTGTCCTGTTCCTCCGCTGTCACCGTTGAAGGGGCTCCGCCCCTCCAAACCACCCCGCCAAAGGCCCGAGGCCTTTGGAAACCGTCACTTGGCGCCATGCAGCACGGGCAAGACGGCCGCCGAAACCCACTCCCGCGCCCGAAGCGCGCCGCGAGGGGTTGGCGCGACGTCACCGCCCGGCGCCAAGTGCCTGCGGTCCAGGATGCCCAGCATCCTGGTGGGGTGAGGTTTGGAGAGGGGCAAGGCCCCTCTCCAACGCCACCGTCGCGCCAATCGGGCCAGCTGCCAGAGCAGATCCTGTCCGGATGAACCCATCCGGACAGGTGAAGATGCTCACAAAAACAAACGTCTAGAGCTTTGGAGGTGAACGCAAGTTCACCGGAAATGCTCTAGTCGAGCCGTGCGCCGGACTCCCGCACAACCCGCTGCCACTTGATGGTTTCCTCGGCGATGAAGCCCTGGAACGCCTCGGGGCCGAGCGGCCGCGGCTCGCTGCCGACCTCGCGCAGCTTGGCCTGCACATCGGGCTTGGCGATGGCGTCGATCGTCGCCTGCGCCACGCGCTCGATGATCGGGCGCGGCGTACGCGCGGGGGCTTGCAGGCCGAACCACGCCACCGCCTCGAAGCCCGGGAAGCCGCTTTCCGCCACGGTCGGCGTCTGCGGCACCGAGAACCAGCGCTGCGCCGAGGTCACGGCGAGCAGCCGCACGCCGCCCGAGGCGATGTGCGGCAGATAGGCCGGCAGGTTGTCCACCGCGATCTGGACGCGGCCGGCGAGCAGTTCCGGGATCAGCGCGCCCGTGCCGCGGAAGGGCACATGCTGGATGTCGATCTTCGCGAGCGACTTCAGGTATTCCGCGCTCAGATGGCCTGAAGTGCCGTTGCCCGGCGTGCCGTAGTTGAGCCCGCCCGGATCGCGCTTCGCGACCTCGATCAGTTCCGCGAGGGTGCGCGCGGGAACCTGCGGGTTCACCATCACGCCGTTGGCGACCAGGTTGATCATCGCGATCGCGGTCAGGTCGTCCTGCTTGAACGGCATGCGGCTGTAGAGGAACTGGTTGATCACCGCCGTCCCGATGGTGGCCATCAGCAGCGTGTGGCCGTCCGGATCGGCCTTGGCCACGGCGTCCGCGCCAATGTTGCCGCCGGCGCCGGCGCGGTTCTCGACGACCACGGGCTGGCCGAGCGCGGTGCTGAGCTGTTCGCCGATCACACGCGCCGTCACGTCGGTGGCGCCGCCGGCGGCGAAGGGAACGATCAGGCGAATGGGGCGGTTGGGCCAGTTGCCCTGCGCATGCAGCGCCGCCGGGGCGGCAAGCAGAGGCAGGGCGCCAAGCACGGCGCGGCGCGTGGTGCGCGTCATATGATCTTCCTTGAGCGTTACCCCTCGCCGCTACCGCGACGCGGGGATCGGCGCAAGCATCCGACCGTTTCGTTTCGGATCTATCACCCGAGCCAATCGCGCGGCACGTGACGCCAGGGCAGCGGGCGCAGATCGAGCGCCGCGGGACCCGGCGCATCGCATTCGACGATCGCCACGCAGCGATCCTTGAAGGCCGCGCGGAAGTGGTTCTTGCCCTTGTTGGCGAGCAGCCGCGTCGCTGCGAGGTCGATGCCGTGCAGGGAGAAGAATCCCGGATCGACCGCGGATTCCTTCAGCGACGTGCAGATGATGCGAAGCTGGCCCGCGCGCAGCACGCAGGTGGCGCCGAGATCGACCGGTGCCCCGCGCTCCATCGGCCCCTCATTGACGAAGCGGCCATCGGTCAGGCGCTCGACCTCGACATCGACGATGACCGGGCGGCCGAAGGCCTCGGTGATGGTGGCGCCGAGGTGGCGCGTCAGCGTCGCGCCCACGCCCGCCTCCTGCGCCGCGGCGACCGAAGCCGGATCGTGCAGGAAGGCGAAGACCGTGGGCACCTGCAGCCGCGCTTCCACCAGCGTGCGCAGCATCTCCGGCGTATCGGCGATGCCCCCTGACAGCGGATTGTCGGCCGGGTCGAGCAGCGCGACCAGGCCCGGCGGCGCGGTCAGTACCTCACGCAGCGCGGTGGCCGGATCGGGCAGCGTGACGGCGAAGCGCGCCCGCCGCGCGGCGATGGAATCCACCAGCCGTTCGGCGAGGTCCTGCGCAGCACCGGCATCCTCGGCCCAGACCATGGCCGACGGCCCCGCATGCGGGCTGTCGCCCCAGGCGAAGCCGCCGAAGATCGAGGCATCGAGGATCGGCGCGACCTCAGCCGCCTTGGCTTCGGCCCAGACCTCGGCCATCGGGCCGGCCTCGTGGCGCATGTGGAAGCTGTGCAGGATCATCGGGCGCTTCGCGATGGCGCCCCGCGCGCGCGGGGCCCCGCCGATCGCGCGTTCCAGCAGGCGCAACGCCCGCATCCCCGCCGCATCCATGTCGATATGCGGATAGGTGCGGTAGGCCGAGCCGCCATCAAGCCAGTCGGCGATCTCGGGCGACATGTTGGCGTGGAAGTCGAAGCTCGCGGTCAGCTTCACGTCGCGCCCGATGATGGCGCGCACACGCGCGATGGTGGTGGCATCGGCCTCGGGGTCGGATTCCGTCACGCAGGCGCCGTGCAGCGAGAGATAGACACCATCGAAGCGCTGCGCGCGCAGGGCGGCCTCGACCTCCTCGCGCCAGGCGGCAATGGCGTCGTCGGTCATCGGCCCGCCGGGCTGGGCGGCGATGCAGGGCAGCACGGTGGCACGCCAATCGGACCGATCGGCGAGGAAGGCCGCGACCGCGCCGAGCTCAGTCGCGGTCCCGGCATAGCGCGCGAGATGCGCCGCGCCGCTGCCCCATTCGCGGGATTCGAAAGCACTCCGGGGCGTGGGAACGGGGGTGAAGGAGTTACCTTCGAACCACAGGCGGGCAACGGCGATGTGCGGCATGGCGGCAGGCTAGCCCCGCCCGCCAGGCCTCACCAGGGCCCGGGCGGCAGGCAGGCCGGGCGGGTCCCGGCCGGCGCCGCGCGGCAACGTCAGGCAGCGCCCTGCTGACGGCCATCTTCAGCGATCAGGCGGCGCGCCGACACGCGCCCGTCGGCCCAAGCCACGATCATCGCAACCATCGTCAGGCCAGCCGCCACCAGGAAGGTCGTGGTGAACGCCGCGCCGACCGCTTCGGCAGGGGCCCGCGCGACATCGGCCGTCCCGACGGCCAGCGCGAATACCGCGCCCATCACCGAAGCGCCGGTCATGAATCCGAGGTTGCGCGAGAGCCCCAGCAGGCCGGAGATCATGCCGCGCTGATCCTCGGGCGCGGCCATCATCACGCCGGTATTGTTCGCGGCCAGGAAAAGCTGGAAGCCCGGCGTCAGCAGCATCAGCGAAAGCACATAGCCCGCCACGCCCACCTGCCCTGGCAGGACCGCGAAGCACAGCAGCCCGGCCAAGGTCTGCGCCAGCCCCAAGCCCAGGATCCGCCGCGGGCCGGCCTTGTCCGTCAGTCGCCCGGCCGGCACGCCCGACAGGGCGGCCGTGGCCGGACCGACCGCCATGACCAGGCCGACCAGCCCCTCATCCAGGCCCAGGGCGAAGGCCAGGTAGAACGGGCCCACGACAAGCGTCGACATCATCACGGTCGATACCAGCAGGTTGGCGAACAGCGACACCGCGATCCGCCGGTCGCGCAGCACGGCAAGCTGGACCAGGGGAACCGCCTGCCGCGTCTCGATGACGACGAAGGCAGCCAGTCCGGCCGCCGCGGCCAGGCCCATCAGCGCGCGGACCGGACCCGCCGCCCCCAGGGCGCCGGTCGCCGCGAGCGAATAGGCCGCGAGGGTGAAGGCCAGCACCAATGCACCTGGCACATCGAGACCGCGCCACGTCGAGGGTCCGGCAGCCCGCATGGCCGGCACCCACCGCAGGGCGAGGACGAACAGGGCGGCGCCCAGCATCGCGAGCAGCAAGAAGGACCATCGCCATCCCGCCCAGGCGATGACGAGCCCGCCGACGGACGGGCCAAGGGCCGTTCCGATCGCCGACATCGTGCCCATCAGGCCCATCGCCGCGCCCATCCGCTCCCTGGCGACCATGTCGCGGATGATCGCGACCGGCACGGCCATGAGGATCGCCCCGCCAACCCCCTGCCCGGCACGCGCCGCGATCAGCACGCCGAGGGTCGGCGCCGTGGCACATATCGCCGAGGCCACCGTGAAGACGCCGATGCCGGCCAGCAGCACCCGCCCATGGCCCAGCAAGTCCCCCAGGCGAGCCGCCGAGACGATGACGACCGTGATCGACAGCAGATAGGCGAGGATCACCCACTGCACCTGCGAGACCGGCGCCAGGAAGTGCCGCGCCAAGGTCGGGAGGGCGACCGTGGCGATGCTCACCCCAAGCGAGGCGAGCAGCACCGCCAGGGCCAAGGGTCCGAGGATGCGCGTGCTGCCGGTCGGTATCGCGTTCGGGAAAGAAGGTCTCATGGCCGATGTCCTTGCCTGGTCCGGTTCGGCCCGGCACACTGCCACTTCAAGTCAGCTTGAGGTCAAGGCGGAACGCGGTGGACATCGGCGAACTCGCCGCGCGGTCGGGCCTATCGGCCTCGGCCCTGCGCTACTACGAGGAAATCGGGCTGATCACCTCGATCGGCCGCCACGGGCTGCGGCGGCAGTTCGGGCCCGAGGCACTCTCGCGCATCAGGCTCGTGACACTCGGGAAGAAGGCGGGCTTCTCCCTCTCGGAGATCGCGGCACTCTTCTCGACCGAGGGGGTTGGCGCATTGCCACGCCCGGCGCTGCGGGCGCGCATGCGCGAGATCGAGCGGCAGATCCTCGAACTCACCGCGCTTCGGGACGTGATCAGGCATGTCGCCGAATGTCCGGCGCCCAACCATTTCGAGTGCCCGCGGTTCAGGAAGCTCCTGCGCGTCGCGAACCGGGAGCCCAAGACCGGTCGATGACCCGCGCGGCCGCGCGCCTCACCCCCGCGCGAAGGTGTCGCAGGCCTCCAGCCGCCCGCTCTCCAGCCCCCGCCGGAACCACTGTACGCGCTGCGCCGAGCTCCCATGCGTGAAGCTCTCCGGCACGACATAGCCACGGCTCGCGCGCTGCAGCCTGTCGTCGCCCACCGCCGCGGCGGCGTTGAGCCCTTCCTCGATATCCCCGCGTTCGAGGATCCCGCGCGTTTCCTGCGCACGACGCGCCCAGACGCCCGCCAGGCAATCCGCCTGCAATTCCACACGCACCTGAAGCGCGTTGGAGGCCGCCTCCCCCTGCCCGCGCCGCACCTCCTCCATGCGCCCCAGCACACCCATCTGGTTCTGCACATGGTGCCCGACCTCATGGGCGATGATGTAGGCGGCAGCGAAGTCGCCTTGCGCGCCGAGCCGGCGCTGAAGGTCCGCCATGAAGTCGAGGTCGATGTAAACCTTGTGGTCGCCCGGGCAGTAGAAGGGCCCGACCTGCGCCTGCGCGAAGCCGCAGCCGGACTGCGTCGCGCCGGAGAACAGCACCACCACCGGTTCCTGGTATCGTGCGCCGCGCCGCGCGAATTCCGCGTTCCAGACCTGCTCCGTCTCGCCCAGCACCTGGGCGACGAAGCGCCGGCCCGCGTCGTCGCCCGGGGCCTGCTGCTGGTATTGGGCTTGCTGCTGCTGCGGCGCGCCGAGCTGCCCCTGCAGCAGCTCCCCCGGATCGACGCCGAGCAGCAGGGCGATCACCAGCAGCGCGATGGTGCCGAGACCCCCGCCCACCGCGACGCCGCGCCCGCCGATGCGTTGGCCGCGCCGATCCTCGACATTGCCGCTTTCCGGACCGTCCAGACGCATGACGGCGCTCCTCTGCTAGGCTCCGCCCCGCAGCAACGCCGCAAGGGCGGAAGAGATGCCAACCCCGCCGCGCCCCTTCAGCGGCGCGTAGGAACCAGCCTGCACCTTGGGCAGGCGCAGCGCGACCATCATCTCGGCCATCCGCACGCCGCAGGCCATGCCATCGAGCAGCGGCACCGGGCTCGCGGCCTGGAGCCGGTTGTCGAAGCCCGCCAGGGCGGCGCCGGCCAGGACCACGCCATTCGCGCCCTCGGCGGCCAGCGCCTTGGCGGCGACCAGCACCTTGGTGCCGACGCTGTCGGGATCGGCCACCGCTTCGGGCGGCGTCGCATTCACGCCGACGATGTCCGCCAGCCGCTCGGACAGGCCATAGCGCGCGATCAGCTCGCGATAGCTCTCGACCCCACCGAAGGTGACGATGCCGAAGCGCCCGCCCAGCATGCAGGCGGTGAGGCACGCCGCCTCGGTCATGCCCACCACCGGGCAGGGCATCAACTGCCGGGCCGCATCGAGCGCGGTATCGTGGCTGACGGCGAGCAGCACCGCATCCACCGTCCCCGCATGCTCGGCCAGCAATTCGAGCAGCGCATGGGCGGCGATGACGTTCTCGACGCGCGAGGAGATCACCGCCGGCCCGAAGCGCGGCGTGGCCGCGACGATCTCCGTGCCAGGCGCGGCGGCGGCGCGCGCAGCCTCGGCGCAGGCCTCGGTGATCGCCTCGGTGGTGTTGGCGTTGGCGACGAGAAGGCGCATCAGCGCGGTTCCGCGACGGTGCGGCGCGAATGCACCATGGTGATGCGCAGGCGGCGGAATTCCTGCGTCGCTTCGGGCGTGCCGGGCTCCGCCTCGACCAGGCTGCGCAGCTTCCACACCAGATGCGGGTTGAACAGCAGCAGATCGCCGGGGCGCGGTTCCAGCTTCAGCATCAGCGACGGCTCGGCGCAGACGGCATCGAGCAGGTCGAAGGCCGGCCGCAACCCGGCGGAGAGCGGCGCAGCGCCGGGCTGCGGCGTGCTCGCCGCCTCCTCCACGGCGTGACGGGTGTAGCGGGCGGCGAAGGCGCCCTCGGTCATCGTGAAGACCGCGCGCGGGACAAGCTCGCCCTCCTCGAAGAGCGGCGCGGGCTCATAGAGCTCGACGAGCGCGGCGCGGTCGCGGCGCATCACCTCATTGTGCACCGCACCGGCCGAGACCAGCCCATGCGGCGGCGCATCCGGCGCATTGACGAGGCAGAGCAGCGCGATCGCATCGCAGGCTTCGATATGGAAACGCGGCAGGCCGGACCGCGTGGCGGCTTCTTCCGGCGGGCGGCCGGTCAGGCGCGCGACAGGCGACCCCTGGCCGTTCAACGGCTTGCCGAGCTGTTCCCCGAGGGCAAGCAGCGCGGCTTCCGCCGCGGCCGCGCCATGGCGGTCGAAGGGCAGGCCGCGCAGCAGGCAGAATCCGCGGCCGGTATCGAGCCGCGTCGCGACATCGGTGAGAATCGGTGCCAGCCGCGTGAGCGGCGGCGACGGCGCGGCGGCCTCCGCTGCCGTCAGGGCGGCTTCGAGCTCCGCCGCCTCCTCGGTGCCCACGGGCACCATCCAATCCGCCGGGGTGAGGTCGCCCGCAGCCCAGACGGCAGGGCCGGTCTGGGGTGCGGGCCTCGGTCGGGGTCGCGTCAGGGTGGTCATGCACGCAAGGGTAGCACGCCGCGTGATCCAGGTCACAAATCCCCCGCCACCTTGCCGGATCGGCGCGGCGGGACGAACCTGCGCCGCCGCTTGCCGGAGAGAGACGATGACCGACTACCCCGCCACCGCCCTGCCCTTTGATGCGGAGGAGATCCTCGACCGCCTGACCCGCTGGGCCGCCTGCGAGAGCCCGACCTTCGACGCCGCGGCGGTGAACCGCATGATGGACATGGCGGCGCGCGACCTTGCCCTGCTCGGCGCGCGGATCGACCGCATCCCGGGCCGGATGGGCCTCGGCGACTGCGTGCGTGCGCGCTTCCCGCACCCCGCCGGCGATGCGGCGCCGGGCATCCTGGTGCTGGCGCATCTCGATACGGTGCATCCCGTCGGCACGCTGGCGAAGCTGCCGATCCGCCGTGAGGGCAATCGCTGCTACGGCCCGGGGATCCAGGACATGAAGGGCGGCACGGTGCTGGCGGTGGAAGCGATGCGCCAGATCCTCGCCGCCGGCATGGCGACGCATCTGCCCGTCACCTTCCTGCTCACGTCCGACGAGGAAATCGGCAGCCCGTCGACCCGCGACATCATCGAGGCCGAGGCGGCGCGCAACACCTATGTCCTCGTGCCCGAACCGGCGCGCCCGGATGGCGGCGTGGTGACGGGCCGCTATGCGATCGCGCGCTTCAACCTCAAGACGACGGGCCGGCCTTCCCATGCCGGCGCGCGCCTCGCCGAAGGGCGCAGCGCGATCCGCGAGATGGCGAAGCAGATCGTCGCCATCGAGGAGATGACGACCGAGGACTGCACCTTCTCGGTCGGCGTCATCCATGGCGGGCAGTGGGTGAACTGCGTGTCCACCACCTGCGAGGCGGAGTCCCTGTCCATGGCCAAGCGGCAGGAGGATCTCGATGCCGGCGTGGAGAAGATGCTGGCGCTGCGATCCCAGGCGAATGACGTGACGCTCGAGGTGACGCGCGGCGTGACGCGCCCGGTGTGGGAGCCGGATGCGAAGGGCATGGCGCTCTATGACCAAGCGCGGAAGATCGCCAACGACATCGGCTTCGACATCAACCCCCAGAGCGCGGGCGGCGGGTCGGACGGCAACTTCACCGGGGCGATGGGCATCACGACGCTCGATGGCCTCGGCGTGCAGGGTGCCCTGGCGCACACGCTGGAGGAGCACGTGCTGGTCGACAGCCTGGTGCCGCGCGCCAAGCTGCTGGCGGGATTGCTGACCACGCTGGCCTGAAGCGCTTCAGGCGCGATGACGATGTCGCAGTCGTGATGTCTTGCCATCGCCGGCCGCAGGGCTGAATTTCGTGACGGCCGCGGAAGCCACCGCGGCCGTCACGAAAGGAGAAGGCCATGATGGCACGAAGCCGGGACGTGATGATCTTGGCCGCCCTGATGACCGGCGCCACGATGGCGCCGGGCCTGGCATCCCCCGCCCGCGTCGCGCCGGATGCCGGCGGGCCGGTCGTTCCCGCGCAGTACTTCCACGATGAGAGACAGGGCTACCAGCCCGCGCCGCGCTACTACCAGCCGCCGCCGCCGCGCCAGACCTGCTGGACCGAGTATCGCCGCGTCCTGGTCGGCTATGATCGCTATGGCCAGCCGATCTACCGGAATTCGCCGCGCCGCGTCTGCGGCTATCGCTGAGACGCCGCCCCGGCGCGGCCCAGCATCAGCACGCCCGCCGCAAGCCCCTGCAGGCCCGCCGCCGCGACGAAGAGCAGCGCCGGTTCCACTGCCCGCAACAGGCCGAAGACCCCCGGCGCGAAGGCATAGCTCGCCTGGCCGATGGCGGTGGCGAGCGCCACCACGCGCGCCACATCCGCCGGCGCGAAATCCGCCTGCGCGATCAGCGGGGGCATGGAAGTCGCATTGCCCAGCCCCAGCCCGAACAGCGCGATGCCCGCCAGCAGCAGCGCGACGCCATCCGCCCCGCCCGCCAGCATCAGTAGCGACCCGGCGAGCTGCACGCCGTAATTCGCCGCGGCCGCGAGCCGCCGGTCCACGCCCGGCCGCAGCAGCCAACCCATGCCGCTGCGCCCGATGATGGCGCAGACCGTCATCAGCCCCGCGACAATGCCCGCGAGCGTCGCCCCCAACGGCGCGACCAGCATCGACAGCAGATGCGCGATCAGCCCCACCTGTGCGCAGAGCCCGATGGCCGCGCCCAG
>JAYSDS010000133.1:6966-16390 GCA_041914265.1 Roseomonas sp. | reverse complement strand
GCGGGCGGCTTCGCGGGGGAATCGGGCCTCGCGGTGTTGCTCTGCCTGTTGGGCGCGGTGGGCTGGGCGCTGGCGATGATCACGATCCGCCGGATGGGGGAGGCGGGGGAAAGCTCCATCGCCATCGTCTTCTGGTTCGCGATCGGTGCGGCGGCGGTCGCCGGCGTCGCCTCGTTGCCGGTCTGGGTCACGCCGGGCGGCGTCGAATGGCTGCTGCTCGCCGGCATCGGCCTGGTCTCGGCGCTGGCGCAGGTGCTGATGACGAGTGCCTATCGCAGCGGGGAGACGACGCTGCTCGCGCCCTTCGAATACACGGCCATCCTCTGGACGACGACGATAGGCGCGCTGTTCTGGGCGGAACTGCCGGATGGCTGGGACTTCGCCGGCATCGCGGTGCTGGTGGGCGCCGGGATCTATATCTGGCACCGCGAGGTCAGCCTGGGCGTCCGGCGCTGACCCTCAGCGCGGCGCCGCGGGGAATTGCGTCGCGAACCAGTCCCGCAGCATGGGCTCCTCATAGCGCAGCGGATCGGTCGAACGACCGACGCCGGGCCGTTGCAGATAGGCCATGTCGCTCACCACCGCCTCGCCGCTCGCCACGGCGCGGCCCCGTTCCGTCAGCGTGTAGCGCAGCGTGATGCGGGGCCAGGTGGTCGGGTCGATGACTCGGATGCCGGGGCTCGGGATGCGGGCCGGAGGCATGAAGCCGGCGAGGTCCACGTCGCGCACCTCGATGGCGAGGTCCTGGCCCGGCGGCAGGCGCTGCCCCAATCGCTCGAGGAGGCGGCGCAGCCCGACCAGCGCGGGCGATGCCTCCGTGATCCGCGGCGGCCCATAGAGCCAGGCATCGGTGAAGCCCTGCGGATCGGTGAAGGTGACACGGACCTCGGCCCGGACCGACCCGCCGGACGCGGCAAGGATCGCCGCCGTGATGACGCCTGCCAGCAGGGTACGCATGGCCCGATGCCTCCCGATGCCCGCTTCCGGCGTGTCATCTGGGGCTTCGGGCGCGTCGGCGCCAGACCGTGGCCGCGAGGCGCGAGCCCTACAGCGCCTTGCGGAACCAGACCCGCGCATGCCCGGCCGGCATGCCGTCCAACCGGCCGAACTCCACATAGCCGCTCTTCTGCCAGAAGCCCGGTGCCTGGAAGGAGAAGGTGTCGGTATAGGCATTGGTGCAGCCGCGCTCGCGCGCGATGGCCTCCGCCCGGCGCAGCAGCTCGGCGCCATAGCCCGAGGCGCGCACTTCCGGCGCGAGCCACAGCCAGTCGATGAACAGCCAGCCCCAGAAGGTCAGGCCGAGCAGCCCGCCCAGCGTCTTGCCCTCGGAATCCTGGACGAGCAGCGTGACGGGCTCGCGGTCATAGGGGCCGCCCATGGTTTGGTTGAATTCGTGCAGGCCGCGCTGGATCGCGGCCACCGCCTCGAATTCCGGGGCGGCGTCCTCGACGATCTCGACCCCCTCGGGCAGGACGGCGCTCATCCGCCGAAGCGCCCCGCCGCCGCCACGGCCACCGTCACCAATCCCAGCACCAGGTTCACTGCCACCCCTTTCCGAATCGTGTCGAGCGCCGCGGCCGCGCCGGCGGCATCGCCCGCGGCCAGCGCCGTCGCCATCCGGCGCCGCGGGCCCAGCGCGATGAACGCGAAAATGGCGGCCATGACCAGCCCAGTCATATGCATCAGGTGCACGTGCCAGACACTGGCGCCGAAACCCCAATACCAGCCGAACAGCATCGCCCAGCCGCTGATCAGCAGCAGCGGCACGACATGCCACAGGATGAAGAAGAAGCGCTTGAAGACGCCGTTCATCAGGGCAAGGCGCTGCGGCCCGTCCAGCGTCGCATGCGCGACCGGCCGCAGGACCGTCAGCGTGAAGGTCATGCCGCCCACCCAGACCACGGCGCAGAGAACGTGCAGGACATAGATACTCGTCGGCATGCTCAGCGCCCCTTCAACGCTTCGAGCGCGGCGGCGAGCGCCCGCGCCTCGGCCGCTGCGCTGCCCTTCGGCGCCGCCTCCACCGCGCCGAGCCCGGCCATGAAGGCCTGGGCGAAGGCGGTGCGGTTGCCCAGCACCGGGTCGAGCAGCGGCAGGCCCCGATCGGCGATGGCCTTGGTGACCTGTTCGCGCAGCTTCCCCGCCGCCGGGACGCGGTTCAGCACCAGCGCGACCTGGCGCCCCTCGCGCTTCGCCAGTTCCAGCGTGCCGTCCATGGACCACAGATCGGCCGCCGAGGGCTGCAGCGGCACCAGCACCAGGTCGGCGGAGCGGATCGCGACGCGCGCATCCGTGTCGTCATGCGGCGCGGTGTCGAGCAGCACGATGTCCTGTTCCCGGCGCAGCCGGTCGAGCACGCCCGGCACGCGCCAGCCGGACGGTGCCTCGAAATGCAGCGGCCGGGCCTTGGCGGCCTTGCCGCGCAGTTCGTCCCAGCGCGCCAGGCTGCGCTGCGGATCGATGTCGAGCAGCCCGACCCGTTGGCCGCTTTCGGCGAAGGCGGTGGCGAGGTTGGCGGCGATGGTGGATTTCCCCGCGCCGCCCTTGCGCTGCGCGACGGCGATGACGAAGGCCATGCGCGACTCCTGAGATGACGCCCAAGCATATCAGACCCCGAGCGCCATCAACCTATCGCATGGCTTGTCCGCCACGGCCGGGCCAGGAATGCTCGCGCCCCTGGAACCCGATCCCGGCCCGCTTGCCCTGCTGACCCCCGAGGAAATGGGCCGTGCCGATGCCACGGCCATCGCCTCGGGCATCCCGGGCGAGCGCCTGATGGAGGCGGCCGGCCGCGCCGTCGCCCGCGCCGCGCGGCGCCGCTTCCGCCCCTGCCGGACGCTGGTGCTGGCGGGACCGGGCAACAATGGCGGGGATGGCTATGTCGCCGCGCGCCATCTTGAACAGGCGGGGTGGCCGGTGACGGTCGCGGCGCTCGCCGGCCCGCGGGCGGGCAGCGACGCCGCCGGTGCGGCGGCGCGCTGGCGCGGGCCCATGGCGCCCTTCGCGCCGGCCGAGGCGGCGCGCGCGGACCTCGTCATCGATGCGGTGTTCGGCGCCGGCCTGGTCAGGCCGGTGGAGGGGCTGGTGGCCGAGACCCTTGCCGCGGCGCGGGCGCCGATCCTCGCCGTGGACGTGCCTTCGGGCCTCGATGGCGCGACGGGGCAGGTGAGGGGCTTCGCGCCCCAAGCCGCGCTCACCGTTACCTTCTTCCGCCTGAAGCCGGGGCATCTGCTGCTGCCGGGACGGGAATTGTGCGGCGAGACGGTGCTCGCGGATATCGGCCTGCCGGCGGCGGTGCTCGGCACGGTCATGCCGCGCTGCTGGGAGAATGCGCCGGGCCTGTGGCGTTTGCCGGATGCGGGTCTTGCCGCGCACAAATACAGCCGCGGGCATCTGACCATTGCGGCCGGGGCCGGCATGACCGGCGCGGCGCGGCTCGCGGCCGCCGGGGCGCGGCGGGCCGGGGCGGGGCTGGTGACGCTGCTCGCGCCGGACCGGGCGGCCGGCGACGTGCTGCGCACGGGCGATCCCGGCGCGATCGTCAGCGAGGCACCGCTGGCGGATCTGCTGGCCGATCCGCGCCGGCAGATCTGGCTGCTGGGGCCCGGGCTGCCGGCGGAACCCGCGACGCTCGGCCTGTTCGCGGCGGTGCGGGCGGCGGGGCGGCAGGTCGTCGCGGATGCGGGATTGCTCGGCGCCGCGGCCGGAGCGCCGGAGCGCCTGCGCGGCGCGGCGGTGCTGACCCCGCATGCCGGGGAGTTCGCCCGCCTCTTCGGCCCGGCCGGGGAGGATCGCCTGGCCGCGGCGCGGCGCGCGGCGGTGTTGACCGGGACGGTGCTGCTGCTGAAGGGGCCGGATACCGTCATCGCCGCGCCGGACGGGCGCGCGGCGATCAACCGCCATGCGCCACCCTTCCTGGCGACGGCGGGCAGCGGGGATGTGTTGGCCGGCATCATCGCGGCGCTGCTGGCGGCCGGCATGCAGGCCTTCGAGGCCGCCGCCGCCGGTGCCTGGCTGCATGGCGAGGCGGCGTTCCGCTGCGGGCCGGGCCTGGTCGCGGAGGATCTGGCCGGCGCGCTGCCGGCAGCCATTCGCGCCGCGTCTTCGCGCGGCGCGGTATTTTAGAGATTCGTTTTGATAATTTATTCAGCGCTGATGCGAGGGATCTGCACACCAGATATGGTGTAGAAATATAACCCTCTTGCACTGATGGTTGTGCCCGCCGCCCTCGCTGGCGCGTTGCGTCCGGTTTGTTGAATCCACTCAATCTTTAGAGGTAGTTTGCTCACGAAGGCTTGATCTAGGGGTTGGCATGAGCAGCAGTCTCGTCAGCATTCTCCATCAGGAGGAGCGTTCGATCGTCGCGGAGCTTCGCGCCTCCAAGCCGTTCCAACGCCTGGAAGCGATCCGTAGGCTGCTGGCGCTCTATGACGCGCAGCCTTCGATGGCCGCAGGCCTCGACGCGCCGGGCGAAGCAGGTCGGGGCAATGCGGGCGTGATCCCGTTCGGCGCCGCCCAGGCCGCCGCACAGCCAGTAGCCGCGCCGGCGGCGAACCCGATCGTCATGCCCAGCGCAGCGCAGCCACCGGCCGCCTCGGTCGCCGCCATCGCGGAGGCCGCCGCAGCCGATGTCGCGATCCGAACCCCGGCCGCGACGGACAGCGGTGAGACCTCCAGCGTGGTATCCTCCGTGCGGGCGGCGCTGCTCGGCATCGGCAAACACTGACCGCATGGGGTGGCCCTCGGGGCCGCCTGTTGCGACGGGGACACGGCGTGGCCGCTTCGCCATGCTGGATTTTCAACTTCTATTTCCGTAGGTTTCACACCCAGGCATACGGGGTGAGGCATGTCGGAAGTCGCCGTCCAGGCCGGATTGCTCGATCGGGCGCTACGCCGCGTCTCGTCCCTGTGGCGGGACATGGCCGCGGTGGTCGGGGCCAATGAATCTTCGGCCGACATCACCGCCCGCCTACGCGACGCGCTCGATGCACGCGGCGGCGAGGTTTCCGCGCGCAACCGCGCGGCCGGCCTGGCCGAAGCCTATCGGACCATGGATGACGAGGGGCGCACGGATTTCCTGCGTGCCCTCGCGGCCTTCGATTCCAACCCGGGCGCCGTGGCCCGCGCCATGGAGGCGGTCGCGGCCGCCGGCGACGCGGCGGAACGGGCGGTCGCCACCTCCCGCTTGCGCCGCGCGCTGGAACCGCCGCGCATCCGGCTGCTGACCGCCTTCGCCGCTATCCCGGACGGGGTGAAGTTCCTGGTGGACATGCGCTCCGACCTCATGGCGCGCATCGATGGCGACAAGCTGCTGCTGGCGCTTGAGACCGATCTCAAGGCGCTGCTCGCTTCCTGGTTCGATGTCGGCTTCCTGGAACTGCGCCGGATCGACTGGCATTCGCCGGCCAACCTGCTCGAAAAGCTCGTGCAGTATGAGGCGGTTCACCGCATCCGCCACTGGCGCGACCTCAAGAACCGGCTGGAATCCGACCGCCGCTGCTACGCCTTCTTCCATCCGCGCATGCCCGAGGAACCGCTGATCTTCGTCGAGGTCGCGCTGACCAAGGGCATGTCGGACAGCGTGCAGCGGCTGCTCGACCTCAAGCAGCCGGTGCTCGACCCGGCCAGTGCCGACACCGCGGTGTTCTATTCCATCAACAACTGCCAGCGCGGGCTCGACGGCATCTCCTTCGGCAACTTCCTGATCAAGCGCGTGGTCGGGCTGTTGTCGGACGAATTCCGCAACATCAAGACCTTCTGCACCCTGTCTCCCATTCCGGGTTTCCGGCGCTGGCTGGAAAAGACGCTGGCCGGCGACGAAGCGCCGCTCAGCGAGGAGGAGCGCAAGGCGCTGCACGGCATCGCCGCGCTGATGCCCGAGACCATTCCCGACGACGCGAAGGAGGAAGCGATCCTCCGCGCCGCCGTCGCCCGGCGCGGCGTGCTGCGGGTGGAGGAGGCGCAGAAGGCGCTTGAACCGATCCTGAACCGGCTCTGCGCCCGCTACCTGGCCAAGGAGGAGAACCCGTCCCGTCCGGGCCGCGCCCGCGATCCCGTGGCGCATTTCCACCTGTCCAACGGGGCGCGCATCGAACGGCTGAACTGGCGCGCCGATACGTCGGAGAACGGGCACCGGCAGTCGGTGGGGCTGATGGTGAACTACCTCTACGACCCCGATCGGATCGAGGATAACCACGAACTTTACGTGGGCGAGGGCAAGCGCGCCGTCTCGGCCGCGCTGCGCAAGCTGGCGAAGGGCGCCTGACATCGGACAGGGGCGGGGTCATCCCGCCCCGCGCCGGGTCAGGCGGAGCGTTCTGGCCCCGCCGCGCGACGCCGCGCCATGTGCAGTTCGGCGGTATAGGGCACATCCAGCATGCCCTCCCCATCCGTAGGCGCCCGGCAACAGGCCGTGATCCGCGCCGTGGCTTCTTCCTCGCCGAGGGCCGTGACGGCCGCCTGGATCAGCGCCGGCGGATAGCCGGGCCGGACCTTCCGGCAATCCTGGACGAGGCCGGTATAGGCTTGGTCCTCGACCTTCCGCGTCGTCATGCGGCGTATTTCTCCACGAAGCGCTCGGCGTCGAGCGCCCGGAAATCCGGCAGGGCTGCCTTCAGCGTCTCATGTGGCCAGTCCCACCAGGCGAGCGCCATGAGCTTTTCGGCCAGCGCCGGGGGATGGCGGTGCCGGATCACCCGCGCGGGGACGCCGCCCACGATGCTGTAGGGCGCGACGGGCTTCGAGACCACCGCCCCGGCCCCGATGACCGCGCCCGTGCCGATCGTCACCCCGGCCAGGATGATCGCGCCATGCCCGATCCAGACATCATGGCCGATCGTCACATGGTCCTCCCGCCGCCAGTCGAAGAAGCGGGTGTCATCGGTCTCGGCCATGCCGTAGCGGCGGCTGCGATAGGTGAAGTGATGCTGGGCGGCGCGTTCCATCGGGTGGTTGCCGGGGTTGATGCGCGTCGCGGCGGCGATGGAGCAGAACTTCCCGATGGTGGCGTAGATCGCCATGCTGTCGCGGGCGATGTAGCTGTAGTTCCCCATCTCCACCTCATCGAGCGTGACGCGCTCCGCGATGTCGACATAGGCGCCGAGGCGTGTGTCGCGCACCAGCGCGGTGGGATGGACATGCGTGTCGAAGCCGATGGTGGGGGCGGCTGGCATGGGGCGCGGGGACTCGGTCATGGCGGTTTCTCTGGCGCGCCGGTCTGGTCCGCGGCGCGTGGCGCGGAGCATTAGGCGCGTTGCGGGTCATTCGCGTGACACTGGTGTCGCAGGCGCGTGACGCCGTGGCGTGCCCGCCATGGGCCGGCCCGCGCTACTGGTAGCCCTGCATCATCGCCCGCACGCGGGGATAGATCTCGTTCTGCCAGCGCTTGCCGGCGAAGACGCCGTAATGCCCGACGCCGGTCTGCAAGTGGTGGCTGCGCATCGCCGTCGGCAGCGACGAGCACAGGTCGAGTGCCGCCATGGTCTGGCCGATGCCGCAGATGTCGTCCTTCTCGCCTTCCACCGTCATCAGCCCCATGCGGCGAATGGCGCGCGGCTGCACGGGCCGCCCGCGGAAGGTGAGCGCGCCGCGCGGCAGGTCGTGGGTCTGGAACACCTTCTCCACCGTCTCGAGGTAGAATTCCGCGGGCAGGTCCATCACCGCGAAATATTCCTCGTAGAAGCGGCGATGGGTCTCGGCGGCCTCGTGCTCGCCATGGGCGATGTTCCGCCAATAGGTCTCGTGCGCCGTGATGTGCCGGGCGATGTTGAGCGACATGAAGGCGCTGAGCTGCGTGACGCCGGGATAGACCCGCCGCCCCGCGCCGCGGCTGCCGAAGGGCACGGTCGCGATCATGTGCCGGTCGAACCAGGCGATCGGCTTGCCGGCGGCGAGCCGGTTCACCCGCGTCGGGTTCAGCCGCGTGTCGATCGGCCCCGCCATCAGCGTGACGCTGCGCGGGCGCTGCGGCTCGCGGTCCTCATGCATCAGCGCCGCGGCAACGAGCACGGGCACCGAGGGCTGGCAGACCGCGAGCACATGCACGCCCTCGCCCATGGCGCGCAGGAACGTCATCACGTGCTCGGCGAAGTCCTCGAGGCCGAAGCGGCCGGCGGGCAGCGGCACGTCGCGGCCATTGTGCCAATCGGTGATGTGCAGGTCGAAATCGGGCAGCAGCACTTCCGCGGTCGGGCGCAGCAGCGTCGCGAAATGGCCGGACATGGGGGCGACCAGCAGCAGCGGCGGCTGGCGCGTCGGGATGTCCTTGCGGAAGCGCAGCAGGGAGCCGAAGGGGGTGGCCGTCACCACCTCCTCCGTCACCGCCACCTCGCGATCGCCCACGAACGTCGTGTCGAAACCGAAGGGCAGGCGCTTATGCGTGGTGCGCGCGTCGGCGAAGAGCGCGAAGCTCGCCATGATCCGGCGCAGGGTAGGGGAGTCGTCGCCGCCCGCGCCGCGCAGCAGCGCCGCGAGCCATTCCGCCTGTCGGCGGAAGGGCGCGAGTGCGCGAGCGTGGCTGTCATAGGCCGCGTAGATCATCCCCCGCCATCATCCCTGTGGCGTATGGCTGGCCTGCCAGACGCGCATGATGCTAATGCTGCACCGCAATCACGCATCACCGCAACGCCGGAGCGGACGGAGAGCGGCATGACCAAGGCGACCCTGCTGATCACCAGCCGCAACTATTCCTCCTGGTCGCTGCGCGGCTTCCTGCTGGTGCGGCTCTCGGGCCTCGATTTCGAGACCGAGGTCATCTCCCCCGACGATCCCATTGCGCGGGAGGAACTGCTGCTGCGCTCCTCCTCCATCCGCTACCCCTGCCTGGTGCATGAGGGCGTGCGGATCTGGGACGTGCTCGCCATCGCCGAATACCTCAACGAGACCTTCCCCGCCGCCGGCATGCTGCCGGCCGACCGGGAGGCGCGGGCGCTGTGCCGCTCGATCTCGGGGGAGATGCATTCGGGCTTCGCCGCCCTGCGCGCCTCCCTGCCGATGAACCTCAAGGCGCATCGGCCGGGCTTCCCCATCTGGTCGGGACCGCGCGCGGATATCGATGCCATCGAGGCGATCTGGGACGATTGCCTCGACCGCAGCGGCGGGCCCTGGCTGTTCGGCGCGACGCCGTCGATTGCCGATGCGATGTACGCGCCGGTGGCGACGCGCTTCCGCACCTATGACATCGGCCTCGGCGCGCGGGCCGCGGCGTATCAGGCGCATGTGCTGGCCTGGCCGGACCTCGAGGAATGGACGCGCGAGGCCGTCGTCGAGCCGGAAGAGATCGCGGAACTCGAGATCGATTACTGACGATGGGAGAGCGGGGGGGGGGGGGGGGGGGCCGCCCGCCGGGGGGCCGCCCCGCCCGCCGGGGGGCGGGCGGGGGGGGGGGGGGGGGGGGGGGGGGCGCGGGGGGGGGGGGGGGGGGGGG
>JAYSDS010000133.1:0-6956 GCA_041914265.1 Roseomonas sp. | reverse complement strand
GGGCGGCCTCTTGTGGCCCCTCTTTTCTCATACTTGTGCCGGGGGGGGGCGGCCGGGGGGGGCGGCCCCCCCCCCCGCCGCCCCCCCCCGCCAGGGACCTGTGGGCCCCTGGACCGAGGGGATGTGGCGCCGGGCGCCGCTCGTGGGATCGGCGTTGGAGGCTGCGCCTGCGCAGGAAGCGCGCGGGGCGCGGCGTCGGGGCGGTCCGGAGATCGGGCATGGCGAGGCCGTGGGGCATCCGTGTTGCCGGCGCCAGGCACCGATTTCCAAGGGCCTCTCGGCCTTTGGCGGGGAGGGGCAAAGCCCCCCTCCGGCCTGGCGTTGCCGCATCGTCGCGCCGATGGGGCGGGGCCCCTCCCGTTCACCCGGGCTTCGCGTCGGCGGGCCAGGGTTCCGGTGACGGCACCTCGCAGGGACCCTCGGCCTCCTGCGTTCCAAAATCCGCCGGCCCCACCACCTCCAGATATTCCATGTCCGGCGAGTAGTCGTAGAGGTAGTGCACGATCCCCGGGCGCTGATGCACGCAGTCACCCGCTTCGACCAGCGTCACCTTGTCGTCGTACATGAACTTCGCCCAGCCCTTCAGCATGAGCACGATGTGGAAGTCGGCCTGGTGGGTGTGCCAGCCGGTTCCTTGCTCCGGCGCTTCGTTGGCGCGGACGAGATGGGCGATGACCCGCCCGCCCGTGGCCGCCGCGACGCCGAGGTCGCGATAGGCGAAGAAGGATCGCAGCCCGTCCAGCCGCCAGGGCGTGTCGCCGGGCTTGTTGTGCGAGAACAGGTTCACGACAGGGGCATCGAGCATGGCGTGGTCCTCCTGCAGGCGCCCTGACCGTCGGGTTCGGGGCGCCGGTGAAGCCTTGCTTCTGGCTCTCCTCGCGGATGGAGCCTCGCGCCTTTGGTTGTTGCGTCGCAAGGAAAATACGCCGCGGTCCGCAAATGCGGCATGGGACCGCGACGGCGGCACCGCGCCGGGCCGCGTGACGTGGCGCACCGCGGCTCGGGCCGGACAATGGAAGAATAGCGTGCTGTCCTGAATCCGAAGCCCTTCGCCCTTCGTGTTCAGGCCGCAGCCCTTGTTTTCCTTGGCCTGCCCATCCGCTCCGGTCGCCGGAAACCCGGCGGGCCTTGCGGGCGGGACACCAGCAGCACGGGAGTCCATCCCATGGTCGCGATGGCGCAGTTCCTCTTCCTGCTCTGGCTGGCGCTGTCGGCGATGCTGGTCGGGAGCAGCCTCTTCGGCCGCCGGCGGCCCCGTCGCGCCGTCAGCCGCCTGCCGCGCGCCGTTGCCGTGCCGCCCAGGCGGTAAGCGCCGGCAGGGCTTCGGCTTCCAGCGCCTGCCGCGCCGGGACGCCGCCCTGGCCGATCGGCACGGCGCAGGCGGCGCGCAGCGCGGCGATGTCCCCCGGTCGCGGCAGCCCCGTCAGCGCAGCCTCCGACGCCGCCAGTGAGGCCGCATAGAAGACCTGCCGGATACCCACGACATGGATCGCCGCGACACAGAGCGCGCAGGGCTCGCAGGAGGTGTAGAGATCGCAGCCCGCGAGCGAGAGCGTGCCGAGCCGCCGGCAGGCATCGCGGATCGCCTCCGTTTCCCCATGCGAGGTCGGGTCGAACCGCGCGGCGGCGTGGTTCAGCCCTTCGCCGACGATGATGCCGCCCCGCACCACCACGGCGGCGAAGGGTTCGGTCCCGGGTCGGTCGACCGCGTCGCAGGACAGGGCGATGGCGCGGCGCAGGAAGCGTTCCTCGAACATCGCGCGAGCATGCCGGCCGCCATGCGGGGCCGGCAAGCCGCCCGGCCGCTTCCCATCGGACCGCCCCGTGCCCATCATGGGCAGGAGGGTGGGAGGACAGAGCATGACCGTCCAGGGCAAGAGTCAGCGGCTCGACGCGCCAGGCGAGGTCCGCCGCATCGAGATCCTGCACGCGCTGGAGCGCAAGCTGCTCTGGCTGTCCGCCTGGATGATCCACACCGCGAACCACATCCGCCCCAACCGGGACGGGCTGAAGGTGGGCGGGCACCAGGCTTCCTGTGCTTCCTCCGTGTCGATCCTCGCCGCGCTCTATTTCGGCATGCTGCGCCCGCAGGACCGCGTCGCGGTGAAGCCGCATGCCGGGCCGGTCTTCCATGCCATCAACTACCTGCTCGGCCGGCAGCAGCGGGAGAAGCTGGAGACGCTGCGCCAGTTCGGCGGCATCCAGCCCTACCCCTCGCGGGTGAAGGATGGGGCGGAGGTGGATTTCTCCACGGGATCTGTGGGCCTCGGCGTCGCACTCGCCTCCTTCGGCTCGCTGGTGCAGGACTATGTCCATCTGCACAACCTCGCCCCCGAGGGCCTGCCCGCAGGCCGCCATGTCGCCGTGGTGGGCGATGCGGAACTGGATGAGGGCAACATCTACGAAGCCCTGCTGGAAGGCTGGAAGCACGACATCCGCAATGTCTGGTGGGTGGTGGACTACAACCGCCAGTCGCTCGATTCCGTGGTGCCCGACCGGCTGTTCGGCCGCATCGAGGGCCTGTTCCGCGACATGGGCTGGAACGTCGTCACCATCAAATACGGCCGCAAGCTGGAAGCCGCCTTCGCGCGCCCGGATGGCGAGCATCTGCGCCGCTGGATCGACGATTGCCCGAACAGCCTCTACGCCGCGCTCACCTTCCAGGGCGGCGCGGCCTGGCGTTCGGCGGTGCTCGCCGAACTCGGCCGGGTCGAGGGCATCCGCGCCATCATCGATCCGCTGACCGATGACGAGCTGGCCGCGCTGATGACCAATCTCGGCGGCCACGACATCGAAACGCTGACCGAGGCCTTCCGCACCCAGGATGCGGAGGGCGACCAGCCCACCTGTTTCATCGCCTATACCGTGAAGGGGATGGGCCTGCCCTTCGCCGGGCACAAGGACAACCATGCCGGGCTGATGACGAAGGAGCAGATGGAAGGCTTCCGGGCGGCGATGAACATCCGCCCCGGTCATGAATGGGATCCCTTCGAGGGTCTGGGCATTCCCGAGGCCGAGATCCGCGACTTCCTGGCTTCCACCGCCTTCGCGCAGCCCCTGAGGCCGGGCGGCCGGTCGCTGGTCTCGCCCGCGATCCATGTGCCCGCCGCCTTCGCCGCGCCGCGCGTGCCGGAGGGACGCAAGCTCGCCACCCAGGCGGCCTTCGGCGACATCCTCGCCGAGATCGGCCGCGGCAGGGACGAATTCGCCGATCTCGCCAGGCGCATCGTCACCACCAGCCCGGATGTGACGGTCTCCACCAATCTCGGGCCCTGGGTGAACCGGCGCGGCATCTTCGACCGGCACAAGAAGAACGACGTCTTCCGCGACGCGAAGCTGGCCAGCGCGCAACGCTGGGGCATGTCGCCGGAAGGCCAGCATGTCGAGCTCGGCATCGCGGAGCAGAACCTGTTCCTCGTGCTGGCGGGGCTGGGGCTGGCGGACCGGCTCTATGGCGCGCGGCTGCTGCCGATCGGCACGGTCTACGATCCCTTCGTGAACCGCGGTCTCGATGCGCTCATCTATGCCTGTTACCAGGATGCGAGATTTCTTCTGGTCTCAACGCCGTCCGGGCTGACTCTCGCCCCGGAGGGCGGGCAGCACCAGTCGGTGAACACGCCGCTGATCGGCATGGCGGCGGATCGGCTGGCGTCGTTCGAGCCGGCCCATGCGGATGAACTCGCCATCCTGCTGCGCCACGCCTTCGACCACATGCAGAAGCCGGATGGCTCGGCGGTGTGGCTGCGCCTGTCCACGCGCGGATTGCCGCAGCCGGAACGGACCCTCGATCCCGCCGCGGTCATCGCCGGTGCCCATTGGGTGGTACCGCCGGCGGCGGGCGCGCGCATCGCCATCGGCTATCAGGGCCCGGTCGCGCCCGAGGCGATGGCGGCCTTCGAGGAACTGCGCGGCGAGGAACCCGGCGCCGGCCTGCTCGCCATCACCAGCCCGGACCGGCTGCACGCCGAATGGCTCGCGGCGCGGCGCGCGGTGCGCGGGGGCGTGCGCCGGGTTTCGCACATCGAGCGCATCCTCGCGCCGCTTGCCCCTGGCGCTTCGTTGGTGACGGTGCTGGACGGCCATCCCGCGGCGCATGCCTGGATGGGCGCGGTGCGGGGGCAGCGGGTGGTGCCGCTCGGCGTCGATCATTTCGGTCAGGCCGGGGATATCCCCGACCTGTACCGGGAATACGGCCTCGACAGCGACGCGATCCTCGATGCCTGCGCGGAGGCGCTGTTGGGCTGAACGGCCGGCATGGGGCGCAGCCGGCTGGCTGCGCCCCGCCCGGTCAGTGGCGCTGGGTGCTGCCGCCCGTCGCCGCGCTCTTCGCGCGATCCGCCGGGCAGTTCAGCCGCACCTGCTGGCCGGACACCGATTGCACCGCGTTCACCGACAGGAAGTGATGATGCGCGCCGCTCCCGTCCGGATCGTCCTGGCGGGTGAGCTTGATCCGGTCGCCTTCGACGCGATCGACCGTGCCGACATGGCGGCCATCATTGCCGACCACCTCCATGTGTTCGCGGATCTGGTTGATCTGTGCGCTCATGCGTTCTCTCTCCTTTCGTGGGGGCCATGACACCCGGCCCGTGGGGAGAACGTGAGGGGCGGCGGGGGGATGCACCCCCGATGCGGAATGATGCCTCACCTCCCGGTGTGCCGTGCCGCCGCATCGGGAAATCCGCATCGCCGCTGTCGTGCGGCGCCGGGCTCGTTCGTCGTAGGGGCAGGACGGCCGATCCGGCCGCCCGGTACACAGGAGACGACCCATGCGCGTGATGGTGATGGTGAAGGCGACGGATGACAGCGAGGCGGGCGCCATGCCCACGCCCGAACTCCTCGAAGCCATGATGAAATACAATGACGAGCTCGCGAAGGCCGGCGTGATGCTGGCCGGGGAGGGGCTGCGTCCCTCCTCCAAGGGCAAGCGCGTCGCCTTCGATGGCGCGCGCCGTTCCGTCATCGACGGTCCCTTCGCGGAGACGCGCGAGCTCGTCGCCGGCTTCTGGCTATGGGAGGTGAAGGACATGGCCGAGGCGGTCGCCTGGGTGAAGCGCTGTCCCAACCCCATGCCCGGCCCGAGCGAGATCGAGATCCGCGAGGTGGTCGAGGCCGGTGATTTCGGCGAGGCGATGACCGAGGACATGCGCCGGGAACTCGACCGGCTGCGCAGTCAGACCGGCGGGAACTGACCCCGTGGCGCCGCCGCGGTCCGACCCGGCCGCAGCGGCGCGGGAGGCCGTGGAGACGGTCTTCCGCCTGGAACGGCCGCGGCTGCTGGGCGGGCTGCTGCGCATCGTCCGCAGCCTGGATGCGGCGGAGGACCTGGCGCAGGACGCCCTCGCCGCGGCGCTCGCCGATTGGCCCCGCGGCGGCGTGCCGGAGCGGCCCGGCGCCTGGCTCATGGCCACCGCCAGGCGGCGGGCGATCGACCGGCTCCGCCGCGACCGCATGCTGGCCCGCCACCATGCGGCGATGGCCGCGGAGGACACGGTCGGCGAGATCCCGGCGCCGGATATCGCGCTGGATGACGAGATCGGCGACGAGGTCCTGACCCTGATCTTCGCCGCCTGCCATCCGCTTCTCCCGCCGGAAGCGCGTGCCGCGCTCACCCTGCGGCTGATCGGCGGGCTGACCACGGCCGAGATCGCCCGCGCCTTCCTCTCCGGCGAGGCCGCCATCGCCCAGCGCATCACACGCGCCAAGCGCGCCATCGCCGAGGCGCGCGTGACCTATGAGGTGCCGCGCGGCGCGGCGCGGACGGCGCGCCTCGCCTCGGTGCTGGAGGTCCTCTACCTGATCTTCAACGAAGGCTATGCCGCGACGGCGGGGGAGGCGCTGACGCGGCCCGACCTCTGCGCCGAAGCCTGCCGCCTCGGCCGCATCCTGGCCGCGGCCTTGCCCGAGGAGCCCGAAGCCTTCGGGCTGCTGGCGCTGATGGAGATCCAGGCCTCGCGCCTGGCGGCCCGGCTCGGCCCGGATGGCGCCCTGGTGCCGTTGCCGGAACAGGACCGCAACCGCTGGGACCGCCTCGGCATCCGTCGCGGCCTGGCGGCGCTGGCGCGGGCCGAGGCGCTGGGTGGTGCCGATGGTGCCTATGCCCTTCAGGGGGCGCTCGCCGCCTGCCACGCGCGCGCGCCGAGCGCGGCGGAGACCGATTGGGTGCGCATCGCGGCGCTCTATGACCGGTTGCTTCGCGTCATGGCGTCCCCGGTGGTCGCGCTGAACCGGGCCATCGCGCATGGCATGGCCTTCGGCGCCGCCGCCGGCCTGGCCATGCTCCGGGAGGTCGAGGAGGAGGGGACGTTGCGCGACTACGCGCCGCTGCCGGCGGCGATCGGCGATGCGTTGTTCCGGCTCGGCCGGCGCGAGGAGGCGAGGGGTGCCTTCCGTCATGCCGCCACGCTCACCGCCAATCAGCGGGAACGAGACTTCCTGCTGCGGCGGGCGGAGGATTGCGCCAGCCCGGCCGGCTGACAGGGCTTGTGGAGGACGGCGCGGCATCCCGAACGGCACCACGCCGTGATCTGCGATACGCGCGCCGGCCGGGATTTTCCCGGGTTGTGCGCCAGATCCGTTCAACCCTCTGTGGCAGTCATGTCACGATGCCCGGATAGTCATTGTGGGCACTTTTCCCACCATGCAACCGATCTATATTGACTGACGCCACCTTGCCTCAGGACCACCCCATTTCCGCCACCCCCTCCGACCACGCGCAGCCGCCTCCGCCCGGGCGCCTGATCGGTGCGCTGGGGCGGTTGCTGCGCCCGCTCGTCAAGCTGCAGATCCGGGCCGGGGTCACCTTCCCGATCCTCGGGGACCTGCTGCGGACCCTGTATGTCGAGGTCGCGCGCAACGATCTGCTGCCGGACGAACGCAGCCGGACCGACAGCCGCGTGAGCCTGATGACGGGCATCCACCGCAAGGAATTGCGCCGCCAGCGCAACCTCGACCCCGAA